>NZ_JBWKPM010000001.1:0-363468 GCF_059418245.1 Roseateles sp. GW821-FHT09B06
AGGCCCTGCCGGCCGCCCCGCGCGCACCGCGGCTGCGCGAGGTCCCGCCGGCGCCGCTGGAGCGGGCCGCTGCGCTGCCTGTGCCGCCCGTTCTGGCTCCGGCCGAGGACTTGACCCAGGCCCTGCCGGCGCTGCCGCCGCAGGTCAGCGCGACCCTGCCGGCGCCGACCGTCATCGAACGCGGCGCCGCGCCGGCCGCGCCGGAGCTGACGCCGGCGGCACCCGGTGTGGCAACGGTGGAGCCCCTGCCTGAGGCGCCGTCGCTGCCGCAGCCGCGTCCAGCGCAATCGGCACAATTGGCGGCGCCGCAGCGCGCGGTCGAGCGCCTGCCGGCCGCGCAGCAGGAAGCGCTGCGGCCGCTGGCGCCGCGCTTCGAGCCGTCGCCGTCGCTGCTGCCCTCGACGCTGCCGGCTTTACCGGCGCCGCCGGTGAGCGTCGGCGCGCCGGATGCCGGTTCAAGGCTGGGGCACGACGTGGCCACGCCGCCCTCGACGCCCGCCAGCGCCGTGCCGCCCAAGCTGAACCTGAGCCTGCCGCGCGGCGGCGAGATCGCCGGCCGGGAGTCGCGCGGCGTGCTGCAACTGATGCCGCATCCGCCGGAGCGCAAGTCCAAGCTGGGCGAGGGCATCGAGAATGCCGCGCGCAAGGATTGCCGCGATGCCCATAGCGACAAGGGCCTGGTGGCGGCCGCGCCGCTGCTGCTGGGCGCGGCCAGCGGCAAGGGCTGCCGCTGGTAGTCGCGTCAGGCGCCGAGTGCCTGGCGCAGGGCCTTCAGCATCGCATCCGGCAGCTCGGCCATCAGCGAATGGCCGGCCGGCAGGCGATGCACCTGGGGCCGGCTCGCCATGGCCTCGACCAGGGCCGCGGTCTGCTTGGGCGAGGTCATCTGGTCGCGCTCGCCCAGCACCAGGTGCGTGGGGCAGCGCACCCGGGCCGCGGCCTCCAGCCCTTGCTCGTAGCCGTCGCAGAGCTTGAAGTCGTGCTCGAACAGGTTGAGCCCGGTCTGCTGGGCCTGCAGGCGGCGTTTCAGTGCGATCTCGCCGCCCTGCAGCCAGGCGCCGGGGCCGGGGTAGGCGGGCTTGGCGCCCAGGCCGGCGAAGGAGAAGCTGTTGACCATCGCGATCGCGCGCTCGGGCCGCTCGCGGGCGGTGCTCAGCAGGGCCTCGGACACCTTCATCGGGTAGGCCGTGGCCACCATGGCCAGCGCGCGAGCGCGCTCCGGCGCCTGGGCCGCGGCCTCCAGCGCGATCAAGGATCCCATGCTGTGGCCGACCAGCGCGGCCCGGCCTACGCCGGCGGCGTCCAGCAACTGCCAGATCCAGGCGCCAAGCGCCGGGATGCTGGCGAGCGGCGCGCCGGCGCTGCGGCCATGGCCCGGCAGGTCCAGCGCCAGCACGCTGTGGCCGTGATGGGCGAACCAGCGCGCCAGCAGGGTCCAGACGCTGTGGTCGTTGAGCGCACCATGGATGAAGACGACGCAGGGCAGGGTGGGGTCGAAGGTCTTGCCGCCGCTGTAGGCATAGGCTTCGGTGTCGTTGACGAGGATCTTCATGCTGCTTTGGCGGCGGCCTTGAGCGCGCGCTTGAGGTCGTCGATCAGGTCGTCGGCATCTTCCAGGCCGATCGACAGGCGGATGGTGCCCGGCGTGATGCCGGCCTGGGCCAGCGCCGGGTCGTCCATGCGGAAATGGGTGGTCGTGGCCGGGTGGATCACGAGGGAGCGGCAGTCGCCCACATTGGCCAGGTGGGAGAAGATCTGCAGGCTCTCGATGAAGCGCTTGCCCTGCTCGCGCGAGCCCTTCAGATCGAAGCTGAACACCGAACCGCAGCCGCGCGGCAGCAGCTTCCGAGCCAGCGCGTGGTCGGGGTGGCTCTCCAGGCCGGGATAGCCGACCCTGGCCACCAGCTCGTGGCCGGCCAGGAACTCGGCCACCTGCTGCGCATTGCCCACATGGCGCTGCATGCGCAGCGAGAGGGTCTCGATGCCCTGCAGGATCAGCCAGGCGGTGTGCGGGCTCATGCACGCGCCGAAGTCGCGCAGGCCCTCGCGGCGCGCGCGCAAGAGGAAGGCGCCGACCGTGCTTTCTTCGGCGAACACCATGTCGTGGAAACCGGCGTAGGGTTCACACAGCTCGGGGAAGCGGCCGTGCCTGTCGTGCGCGGCCTGCCAGTCGAACATGCCGCCATCGATCAGCACGCCGCCGACCACGGTGCCATGACCCGACAGGAACTTGGTGGCCGAGTGATAGACCAGATCGGCACCTTGGGCGATCGGTCGTTGCAGCCAGGGCGTGGTCAGCGTGGAGTCGACCAGCAGCGGCAGGCCGGCCTCATGGGCGATGGCCGCGACGGTGGGGATGTCCAGCACATCCATGCCAGGGTTGCCCAGGGTCTCGCCGAACAGCAGCTTGGTTTCGGGGCGGATCGCGGCGCGCCAGGCATCGATGTCGCCGGGCTTGACGAAGGTGGTGGCGATACCGAAGCGCGCCAAGGTGTAGTGCAACAGATTGTGCGAGCCGCCGTAGAGCGCGGCGGAGGCCACGATGTGCGAGCCGGCGCCGGCCAGGGTGGCGATCGCCAGATGCAGCGCGGCCTGGCCGCTGGCGGTGGCGATCGCGCCGACCCCGCCCTCCAGCGCGGCCATGCGCTCCTCGAACACCGCGGTGGTCGGGTTGGAGATGCGCGAATAGACATGGCCGGCGCGCTCCATATTGAACAGCGAGGCCGCATGCTCCGAGTTCTCGAACACAAAGGAGGTGCTCAGATGGATGGGCGTCGCGCGCGCGCCTGTCGCCGGGTCGGGCGCGGCGCCGGCATGTAGCGCCAAGGTGTCAAAGCCGGGATCGGCGTAGCCTGACATGGTGTCTCCGAGGTATTTGATGCAGGGATTGTGTGCTATGTTGGCCACAGGTTTTTGCAGGAGGCACCCCACATGAAAGTCGTCGACATTCTTCGCGTCAAAGGCGGCACCTTGTTCACCGTCCAGCCGGACGAGCCGCTGGCCGTGGCCGTGACCACCATGGCCGAGCGCGACATCGGCTCTCTGGTCGTGATGGAGCATGGCGATCTGGTCGGCATGCTGACCTTCCGCGAGGTGATCGCCGCGATCGTGAGGAACGGCGGTACGGTCGGCAGTTCGCTGGTGCGCAGCGTGATGGACGACCATCCGCTGACCTGCACGCCCGAGACCGAGATCGACGAGGTGCGCCGCATGATGCTGGGCCGCCACGCGCGCTACATGCCGGTGCTGAACGGCCGCACGCTGATGGGCGTGATCTCCTTCTACGACGTGGCCAAGGCCGTGGTCGACAGCCAGGACTTCGAGAACCGCATGCTCAAGGCCTATATCCGCGACTGGCCGGTCGAGGAGAACCCCGAGCCCGAGCCCAAGCTCTGAGTCGGGACCGAGGACAGTCCCTGCGGACTGTCCGACGCCCGGCGAAGGGCTGGCCATGTGTCACGGCCAGCCTGATCGGATCGAGGGGCGGCCTGCGGGCCGCCCTGCTGCTTTTAGAATCCCTGGGCACAGCAACCTTGGATCCCCATGTCAGGCAGCACCTTCGGCGACTTGTTCCGCGTCACCAATTTCGGCGAGAGCCACGGACCGGCCATCGGCTGCGTGATCGACGGCTGCCCGCCCGGGATGGAACTGTCCGAGGCCGACATCCAGCCCGAGCTGGACCGCCGCCGCCCCGGCACCAGCCGCCATGTGACCCAGCGCATGGAGCCCGACACGGTGGAGATCCTGTCAGGCGTCTACGAGGGCAAGACGACCGGCACGCCGATCTGTCTGCTGATCAAGAACACCGACCAGCGCAGCAAGGATTACGGCAACATCCTCGACACCTTCCGTCCCGGCCATGCCGACTACACCTACTGGCGCAAGTATGGCCTGCGCGACCCGCGCGGCGGCGGCCGCGCCTCGGCCCGCCTGACCGCGCCGATGGTGGGTGCGGGCGCGGTGGCGCGTAAATGGCTGAAGGCGCAGTACGGCACCGAATTCCGCGGTTGCATGACCCAGCTGGGCGAGATCGAGATCCCGACGGACGACTGGAGCCAGGTCGGCGCCAACCCCTTCTTCGCCGCCAACAGCAGCAAGCTCGCCGAGCTGGAAGCCTATATGGATGAGCTGCGCCGTGCCGGCGATTCGGTCGGCGCGCGCATCCTGGTGGAGGCCCGCGGCGTGCCGGTGGGCCTGGGCGCGCCGCTGTTCGACAAGCTGGACGCCGACATCGCCTTCGCGATGATGGGCATCAATGCGGTCAAGGGCGTCGAGATCGGCGACGGCTTCGGCGTCGTGGCCCAGCGCGGCAGCCACCATGGCGACGAGCTGACCCCCGCTGGCTTTGTCAGCAACCACAGCGGCGGCGTGCTGGGCGGCATCTCGACCGGCCAGGACCTGCGCGTCTCGATCGCGATCAAACCCACCAGCTCGATCCGCACGGCCAAGGCCTCGATCGACCGGGCCGGCAGCCCGACCCAGGTCGAGACCTTCGGCCGCCACGACCCCTGCGTCGGCATCCGCGCCACGCCGATTGCCGAGGCCATGCTGGCCCTGGTGCTGATCGACCATGCACTGCGCCACCGTGCGCAATGCGGCGACGTGAACCTGGGCGTGCCAGCGATCCCGGCCCAGGCCTGATGCCGGACAAGCCGGCCGAGAGCGGGCGCGTCCTAAGCGCCAGTGCGCTGCTGTCCTGCGCCTACTTTGCCGCGATCGGCGGCTTCAATCCCTACGCGCCGCTCTGGTACAAGGAGTTGGGCCTGCCGGTGTTCACGATCGCGCTGCTGGTGTCGCTGCAGAGCTGGACCCGGCTGTTCGCCCCCTATGCCTGGGGCGCGCTGGCCGACCGCACGGGGCGGCGCGTCGCCATCCTGCGCTGGACCTCGCTGGCCAGCTGCGTCGCCGCGATCGGCTTCCTGCTGCCGCCGCACCCGCTGCTGCTCGGGGCGGCGGTGTTCCTGATGTTCAGCTTCAATTCGGCCATCGTGCCGATGACCGAGACCGTGGTGGCGAGCCAGCTGAGCACGGCCGGAGGCGCGATGGACACGCGCCGCTACGGCCGGGTGCGCGTCTGGGGCTCGGTGGGCTTTCTGGCCAGCGTGGTGCTGGCCGGCTGGTGGTATCAATGGCTGGGCCTGCGCGCCTTTGCCGCCACCACCCTGGTGCTGCTGGGCCTGGTGGTGCTGGCCGCCTGGCGCATGCCGGCGCAGCGCCTGGCGGCGCATGCGCACGAGGCCGCGCCGCCGATCGGGGCCGTGCTGCGCCGGCCCGAGGTGCGCTGGTTCTTCGCCGGCGTGTTCCTGACCGTGCTGGCGCATGCGGCGCTCTATGCCTTCTTCAGCCTCTATCTGGACTCGCTGGGCTATGGCAAGCAGGTGGTGGGCCTGTTGTGGGCCGTGTCGGTGGTGATGGAGATCCTGTGGTTCGCCTTCCAGGGCCGGCTGCTGGAGGCGGGCACCCTGCATCGCTGGCTGCTGGCGGCGGCGCTGCTGACCGCGCTGCGCTTCGCGCTGACGGCCGGCTTCGGTGCCAGCCTGCTGCTGCTGCTGCTGGCGCAATGCCTGCACGCGGTGACCTTCGCGGTCCAGCACCAGGCCTGCATCGCCCTGGTCTCGCGCTACTTCCCGGGGGCCCTGCGCGGCCGCGGGCAGGCGCTCTATTCGGTGCTGGGCTATGGCCTGTCCGGCGTGCTGGGCGGTCTGGGCGGCGGCTGGCTGGCGCAGCGCTTCGGCTATGCCAGCGTGTTCTGGGCCGCCAGCGCGGTGGCGCTGGGCGGAGCCTGGTGCTGCTGGCGCAGCCACCGGCTGGATCTGTCCGGACCCGATGCAGGTCGTGCCTAGCAATCTGCATTTCGTCGCAGCATCACTATTCGTAAAGTATTGTCTCCCTACACTTCGGCCACTTTCTGAATGAGTCGAATGGGGGAGACCATGCGCAAGCAATGGCTTTATGGCGGCATGGCCGCCGCGGTGCTGGCCGGCGGCGCCGGCGTGGCGGTGTGGGCCTCGAAGGGCGAGGGCCCGAAGAAGCCCGCCGACAAGGCGCAGCAGGCCGCGCTGGAGTTCGTGCCCAGCGAGGTGGTCAAGCCTGCGCTGAGCCGCATGCCCGGCGTGATCGAGTTCTCCGGCCCGCTGATCGCGCCCGACACGGTGATCGTGCGCTGCAAGGCGGGCGGCACCCTGCTGAGCCTGGCGGTGGGCGAGGGCAGCCGGGTGCGCGCCGGCCAGATCCTGGGGCAGGCGGATCTGGAAGAGCTGCGCTACCGGGTCGCCGAGCGTGGTGCCAGCGTGGAATCGGCGCGCGCCCAGCTGGTCCAGGCCGAGCGCCAGCACCAGGCCAATGAGGGCCTGGCGGCGCAGAATTTCATCGCACCGACGGCGCTGGAAACCTCGCGTGCCAGCCTGGAGGCCGCGCGCGCCCAGCTGCGGGCGGCCCAGGCCCAGCTCGACACCAGCCAGGTGAGCCTGCGTCAGGCCGCGCTGATCTCGCCGATCAGCGGCGTGGTCGCCAAGCGCCACACCCTGCCGGGCGAGAAGCTGGCGCCGGAGCAGCAGATCCTGACCATCGTCGGCCTGGCCCGGCTGGAACTGGCCGGCCTGGTCGGCACGCACGAGGTCAGCCGGCTCAAGCCCGGCATGCCGGTGCAGGTGCGCATCGAGGGCGTGGACGAGCCGGTCGAGGCCCATATCGCGCGCATCGCGCCGGCCGCCGAGCCGGGCACGCGCTCGATCGGCGTGACCTTGGAGCTGAGCAACCCGAAGGAGCTCTACCGCGCCGGCCAGTACGCGGTGGCCAAGGTCGAACTGCCCGACGAGACCCAGCGCCTGACCGTGCCGCAGACGGCGGTCAGCAGCAACGCCGGGCAGGACCAGGTGTGGGTCATCGACCAGGGCGCGCTGGTGCGCCGCATCGTCACCACCGGCCGGCGCGATGCGCGCGAGGGCCGGATCGAGGTGCTGCAGGGCCTGGCGCCCGAGAGCCAGGTGCTGGCCGCGCGCTTCGACAATCTGCGCGAGGGCAGCAAGGCGGCGGTCGTCGCCAGCCGCGCGCCCAAGGTGGCCAGCGCCGCCAGCGGCCCGTCCCGCCAGCAATAAGGAGGCGCCATCATGTGGATGACCCGCGTCTCGATCCAGCACCCGGTGTTCGCCACCATGGTGATGGTGGCCCTGTGCGTGCTGGGCCTGTTCTCCTATGCCAAGCTGGGCGTCGAGCAGATGCCCGACATCTCGATGCCGGGCGCCTGGATCGATGTGCGCTACCCCGGCGCCAGCCCCGAGGCGGTGGAGCGCGAGGTGGCCAAGCCGCTGGAGGAAACGCTCAACTCGATCGCCGGCGTCAAGCGCATCCAGTCGCGCAGCTTCGAGGGGCGCGCCCAGACCAGCGTCGAGTTCAGCCTCGATACCGACATGGGCCGCGCGATGCAGGACCTGCGCGACCGCCTCTCGCTGGCCCAGTCCCGCTTCCCGAAGGACGTGAAGCCGGCCAATGTCTCGCGCTTCCAGGAGAACAACCAGCCGGTCGTCGTGCTGGCGCTGATGAGCAAGAACCGGCCGGCGCGCGAGCTGTCGATGCTGGGCGAGCTGACGGTGGCCAAGCGCCTGCAGCGCGTCGAGGGCGTCGCGACGGTGGACATCGGCGGCCTGACGGTGCGCGAGGTGCGCATCGACCTGGATCCGCTGCGCCTGCGCGCCTACGGCATTACCACGGCCGAGATCGCCACGGCGCTGAACGCGGCCAATGCCGACCAGCCGGTGGGCCTCTTGTCCGACCGCTACCAGGACGCGACCCTGCGCGTCGAGGGCCGGGTCAAGGACCCGAAGCAGTTCGCCGGCGTGGTGGTGGCCAAGCGCGGCAATCTGTCGCTGACCCTGGGCGATCTGGGCACGCTGGTCGAGCGCGAGCGCGAGCCGGACAGCCTGGCCCGCATCAACGGCCAGCCGGCGGTCAGCTTCAACATCTTCAAGCAGCAGGACGCCAATATCGTCAAGACCGGCGATGCGGTGAAGGAGGCGGCCGAGGAGTTGCGCAAGAGCCTGCCCAAGGACGTGGAGCTGACCCTGATCTTCGCCAGCAGCGACTTCGTCAAGGGCTCGCTGAAGGGTCTGCAGCACACGCTGATCGAGGGCGCGCTCTTGACCGTGGCGATCGTGTTCCTGTTCCTGCACAGCTGGCGCTCGACCATCATCACCGGCCTCACGCTGCCGATCGCGGTGATCTCCAGCTTCATCGCGGTGCATGCCTTCGGCTTCACCCTGAACTTCATGACGATGATGGCGCTGAGCCTGTGCATCGGCCTGCTGATCGACGACGCGATCGTGGTGCGCGAGAACATCGTGCGCCATCTCGGCATGGGCAAGGACCACCATACCGCGGCGGCCGACGGCACCAACGAGATCGGCCTGGCGGTGATGGCCACCACCTTCGCAATCTGCGCGGTGTTCGTGCCGGTGGCCTTCATGGGCGGCATCATCGGCAAGTTCTTCTACCCCTTCGGCATCACGGTCGCCGTCGCGGTGCTGGTGTCGCTGTTCGTCAGTTTCACCTTGGATCCGATGCTGTCCTCGATCTGGAAGGACCCGCCCAGCACGCGCATCAAGACGCTGCCGGTGATCGGCCACCTGATCCGCGCGACCGACCGGGTGATGGACCTGCTGCATGCCGTCTACGAGAAGACCTTGCGCTGGGCCTTCTCGGGCCGCCGCTACCGGCTGTGGGTGCTGCCGTCCTGGGGGCGGCCCTTCGATGCCGCGGGCCGGCGCGACAAGACCCAGAAACGCCGCCTGCGCTCGGCCACCATCACGCCGCGCGGCATCGTGATGGCCGGTGGCGTCGCGAGCTTCGTGGTCGCGATCCTGCTGGCGCCGCTGGTGGGCAGCGAGTTCGTGCCGGAGACCGACCAGGGCTTCACCCAGATCAATCTGCGCATGCCGGTGGGCTCGAGCCTGGAGCGCAGCCACGCCAAGGTGGCCCAGGTCGAGGAGATCCTGCTGGCCTTCCCCGAGGTCAAGACCATCTCCACCGTGGTGGGCAGCAGCGGCGAGGGCCTGTCGACCGGCCGCAACCAGGCGGCGCTGAACATCGCGCTGAGTGATCGCAAGGAACGCAAGCGCAGCCAGAAGCAGATCGAGGACGCGGCCCGCGCGGCCATCGCCAAGATCCCGGGCATCGACGTGTCGGTGGGCTTCAACCGGCCGATCTATGTGGCCATCCTGGGCTCGGACGCCGAGGTGCTGACCCGCACCGCGCAGGAGTTCGCCGACAAGGTGCGGAAGATCCCCGGCGCGGTGGACGTCGAGATCTCGGCCAAGCCCGGGCTGCCGGCCTACGCGGTGCGGCTGAAGGATTCGGCGATCCGCGAACTGGGCTTGAACCCGCCCCAGGTGGCCGCCTCGCTGCGCGCCTATGTCAACGGCGAGACCGCGACCTACTGGACCACGCCGGACGGCACCCAGGTGGAGGTGAACCTGCGCCTGCCGGGCACGATGCGCGAGCGCATCGAGCAGATGAGCAAGCTGCCGGTTGTCTATGCCGCCAATGGTTCGCCGATCGCGCTGGACCAGGTGGCCACGATCGAGCCGGTGTTCAACCCCGAGGTGATACGGCGCCAGAACCTGCAGCGCCGCGAGGCCATCTTCGCCGGCGTGCAGGGACGCTCGTCCGGCGACGTCGGTGCCGACGTGCAGAAGCTGGTCAAGGAAACCCAGCTGCCGCCGGGCATGAGCTTCGACGTCGGCGGCCAGACCAAGGACCAGGAGGACGCCTTCAAGGGCATGCTGGGCGCGATGGGCCTGGCGGTGATCTTCATCTACATCGTGCTGGCCAGCCAGTTCGGCAGCTTCCTGCAGCCGATTGCGATCATGGCCTCGCTGCCGCTCTCGCTGATCGGCGTGATGCTGGCGCTGCTGCTGTGGAACACCACCTTGAACGTGTTCTCGATGATCGGCCTGGTGATGCTGATGGGCCTGGTGACCAAGAACGCGATCCTGCTGGTGGACTTCGCCAACCATGCCCGCAAGGCCGGTGCCACGGTGGCCGAGGCCCTGCTGCAGGCCGGCCTGATCCGCATGCGGCCGATCATGATGACCACCGCGGCGATGGTGTTCGGCATGCTGCCGATGGCGATCGCGCTGAACGACGGCGGCGAGGTGCAGGCGCCGATGGGCCGGGCCATCATCGGCGGCGTGATCACCTCGACCATCCTGACCCTGGTGGTCGTGCCGGTGCTGTATTCCTATCTGGTGCGGGAGCGCAAGCCGAAGGCGGAGGCCGCCTCGCAGGGGCTGGCCGTGGCGCCCGCGGGCGACGATTGAATGCGCTTCAGGTGCTGCCGCGCAGCAGCACCTGATAGCCGAGATCGCGCTGCGGCTGGGCAACCGCCTCGCCGCGCATCAGCTTCAGCAGCATCGCGGCCGCCTCGCGGCCGATCTCGCTGCGCGGCGTGCGCACGGTCGAGAGCGGCGGCAGCATCTGGTCGCTGCCGGTCAGGTCGTTGAAGCCGGCCACGGCCAGACGTTCGGGCACCTTGACCCCCAGGCGCAATGCGGCCAGCAGCGCGCCCTGGGCCAGGTCGTCGTTGTTGAAGAAGATGGCGTCGACATCCGGCCGGGCGGCCAGCACGCGCTCCAGCAGTGCACCGCCCAGCGCCAGCGAGGAGGGCGCCGGGTCGAGGAACTCCAAGGTCGGGTCGTAGCAGCCGGCCGCGCTCAGCGCGCGGCGATAGCCCTCGGCGCGCTGCAAGGTGCGCGGATCCAGCTGGGCCGCGGCAAAGGCGATGCGGCGCCGGCCGCGCTGCAGCAGGGTCTCGGTCATGGCCTGGCCGGCCGCGGCCTGCGAGAAGCCGACGCTATAGACCCCCTCGCCGCCCTGGGTCTCCATCACATGCACGCAGGGCGCGCCGCTGGCCTGGATCAGCGCCGCGGAGGCAGCGCTGCGGTCGAAGCCGGTGACGATCAGACCGGCCGGGCGGTGCAGCAGATAGCTGCGCAGCAGCGCTTCCTCTTCGGCGGGATCGTAGTGGGTGACGCCGATCAGGGTCTGGTAGCCGGCCGCCAGCAGACTGCGCTGCACGGCGTCCAGCAGATCGACGAACAGGGCGTTGGACAGCAGCGGGATCAGCACCGCCACCTGCGAGCTGCGGCTGGAGGCCAGCGCGCGCGCGGCCGGGTCGGGCACATAGCCCAGGCTCTGCACCGCGGCCTGCACCCGTTCCACCAGGTCCGCCGCCACCGAGCGCTCGCCGCGCAGGGCGCGCGAGGCGGTGATCGGGCTCACGCCGGCCTCGCGCGCCACATCGTGCAGGGTGACGCGGCCGCTGGAGCGGCGGCGCTTGGGTCGCGCCGGGTCTTGGGGCGTGCTGCTGGGCATGGGTGCGTGTTTTCCCTGATATGGTGCGTGGTTCGAGACGCCTAGGATAGCGCTATCCAAGCTTTTGGCACAATGCGGGACCTCCCTCTGAGTGCCTGAAGGCTCAGTCGGTGGTGCCGGCAAGCGCCGCACCGCCTTTTGTTTGATGAATCAAGATAGCGCTATCCAATGACCGCAGTGCTTGTCATGGGCGTCGCCGGTTGCGGCAAATCCAGTCTGGGTCAGGCCTTGGCCCAGGCCCGGGGCTGGGCCTATATCGAGGGCGATGCCTTTCACGCGCCCGCCTCGATCGAAAAGATGCGCGCGGGCATTGCGCTGACCGACGAGGATCGGGCCGGCTGGCTCGACACGCTGGCCGGGGAGCTGCAGAAGCACCCGCAGGGCGTCGTGCTGGCCTGCTCGGCGCTCAAGCGCGCCTACCGCGAGCGCCTGCGTGCCGCGCGGCCGGGCCTGCGCTTCGTCTTCCTGGAGATCAGCCGCGAACTGGCGCTGCAGCGCGTGACGGCACGCGCGGCGGAACATCTGTTCCCGGCCAGCCTGGTGGACAGCCAGTTTGCCGCGCTGGAGTCGCCGATCGGCGAGGATCGAGTGCTGGGTGTCGCGGCCGCGCTGCCGCCGCAGGAACAATTGCGCCAGGCCCAGGCCTGGCTGGAAGGAGAGGGCGCATGAGCCATGATGTCGAGACGCGGGACCGGCCCTGGTGGGCCCGGCTCAGCGACAACCTGATGGCCGCCTGTCTGGCCGTGATGGCCGTGGCCGTCTTCGTCAACGTGGTGCTGCGCTACGGCTTCGGCAGCGGTATCAACGCTAGCGAGGAACTGTCGCGCCTGCTGTTCGTCTGGATGGTCTTCATCGGCGCCACCGCCGCCTATCCGCGCGGCGAGCACATGGCCTTCACCAGCCTGCTGCTGCCGCTGCGCAAGCGGCCGGCGCTGCTGAGGGGCATGACGGTGCTGATCCGCTTGGCCGTGGTGCTGGCCTGCGCGCTGCTGGCCTGGGGCGCCTGGCAGCAGGTGGTGGTGGGCATGGGCAGCCAGTCCGTGGTGCTGGGCTATTCGTCCGCGCTGCTGCCGCTGCCCGCCTTTCTGAGTGCGACGGCCATCGGGGCGATGGCCCTGTGGCAGTTGCTGCGCGGCCAGGCGCTGGATCTGGGCCACGAAACCGAAGTGGAGTGAGTGTCATCATGAGCAACGAGGCACTCGCCTTCATCGTCTTCTCGCTGGGCATGCTGGTGCTGATGGGCATCGGCATGCCGATGGCCTTCGCCCTGGTGCTGACCGGCGCCGGCATGGCCTGGACCCTGGACTTTTGGGACACCCAGCTGCTAGCGCAGAACCTGGTGGCCGGCGTCGACAGCTTCCCGCTGCTGGCCGTGCCCTTCTTCATCCTGGCCGGCGAGCTGATGAACGCCGGCGGCATCAGCCGGCGCATCATCACGATGTCCCAGGCCTGGGTGGGCCATATCCGCGGCGGCCTGGGTTTTGTCGCGATCGGCGCGGCGGTGCTGATGGCCAGCATGAGCGGCTCGGCCCTGGCCGACACCGCGGCGCTGGCCACCATCCTGCTGCCGATGATGCAGCGCCACGGCTATCCGATGGCCACCTCGGCCGGCCTGATCGCCTCCGGCGGCATCATCGCGCCGATCATCCCGCCCTCGATGCCCTTCGTGATCTATGGCGTGACCACCAACACCTCGATCTCGGCGCTGTTCCTGTCGGGCATCGTGCCGGGCCTGATCATGGGTGCGGGCCTGATCGTGGCCTGGAAGCTGCAGCTGCGCAAGATCGAACTGCCTGCGGGCGAACCGCTGCCCATGAAGGAGCGGCTGCGCGCCACGGCCAAGGCCTTCTGGGCCATCCTGATGCCGGTGATCATCATCGGCGGCATGAAGAGCGGCGTGTTCACGCCCACCGAGGCGGCGGTCGTGGCGGCTTTCTATGCGCTGGTGATCGCGCTGTTCGTGCACCGCGAGTTGACGATGGGCGAGTTGCAGCAGGTGCTGATCCGCGCCGCCAAGACCACCGCCATCGTGATGTTTTTGTGTGCCGGCGCCCAGGTGGCCAGCTACATGATCACGCTGGCCGACCTGCCGGGCACCTTGACCGGCTGGCTGGGCGGATTGGTGGAGTCGCCGCGCCTGCTGATGGCGGTGATGATGATCGTGCTGGTCGTCATCGGCACCGCGCTGGACCTGACGCCGACCATCCTGATCTTCGCGCCGGTGATGCTGCCGATCGCGGTCAAGGCCGGCATCGACCCGGTCTATTTCGGCCTGATGTTCGTGCTGAACGGCGCGATCGGCCTGATCACGCCGCCGGTGGGCACGGTGCTCAACGTCGTGGCCGGCGTGGGCCGCCTGTCGATGCACCAGGTGATCAAGGGCGTGAACCCCTTCCTGATCACCTACACCCTGATCCTGATCCTGTTCACCGTGTTCCCGCAGCTCGTGACCGCGCCGGTGGCGTGGATGCGCTGATCGATTTCCCATACCCCATAAGGAGACTGTCATGAAAGCAATGCGTCGCACCCTGCTGGCCGCCGCCCTCGGCCTGGCCACGATGGGTCTTGCCCCGCTGGCCCAGGCCCAGGACATCAAGCCGCGCCTGATCCGTTTCGGCTACGGTCTGGCCGAGGCCAGCAACCAGGGGCGTGCGGCCAAGGTGCTGGCCGAGAACGTCGAGAAACTCTCCGGCGGCAAGATGAAGCTGCGCGCGATCGGCGGCGCCGCGCTGGGGTCGGACAACCAGATGCAGCAGGCCCTGATCGGCGGTGCCCAGGAAATGATGGTGGGTTCGACCGCCACCCTGGTGGGTATCAGCAAGGAGATGGCCCTGTGGGACACGCCCTTCCTGATCAACAGCACCAAGGAGGCCGACGCGCTGCTGGACGGTCCGGTGGGCGAAAAGGTCAAGGCCAAGCTGGAAGAGAAGGGCCTGGTCGGTCTGGTCTACTGGGAGAACGGCTTCCGCAACCTGACCAACAACAAGAAGCCGGTGGCCAAGCTGGAAGACCTGGACGGCATCAAGCTGCGCGTGATGCAGAACAACGTCTATCTGGACAGCTTCAAGACCCTGGGCGCCAATGCCGTGCCGCTGCCGTACTCGGAGCTGTTCACCGCGCTGGAGACCAAGGCGGTGGACGGTCAGGAGAATCCGTACAACACCATCCTGTCGGCCAAGTTCTACGAGGTGCAGAAGTACCTGACCGTGACCAACCATGTCTACGCGCCGTGGATCGTCACCGTCAGCAAGAAGTTCTGGGACGGTCTGTCCAAGGACGAGCGCGCCGTGCTGCAGAAGGCCGCCGTGATCAGCCGCGACTTTGAACGCAAGGACACCCGCGAGGAAGCCACCAAGGCCCTGGCCGAGCTGAAGGCCAAGGGCATGCAGGTCAGCGAGCTGAGTCCGGCCGAGATCGGCCGCATGCGCGACAAGCTGACCAAGATCAATGCCGGCATCGCCACCAATGTGGGCATGGAGTTGTGGAACGAGACGCAGGCGGAGCTCGCCAAGATCCGCGCGAAGAAGTAAGACCACCCCCTACGGCCTTCGGCCGCCCCCTCAAGGGGGCACACCCGCAGGACCGGCAAAGCCGGATCCTCGGGTGTCGCTGGGTTGAGCCGTTGACTGCGATCGAAGTTCTTAAATGTACTGAGATTTGCATATAGTACGAAATTGAACTTATACTGAGAACCATCAGGGACGTCCAGAAAGGAAGGACCCGATGGCTCTCGTCTTTCATGCCCGCGAGGCGGCGCCGGCTGGCGTGGCGACCGATCTCGAGTCGCCGGCGGCCGCCGCCGCTGCGCTGCGCACCTTCTTCAATATTGCCAAGGCCTGGGAACTCTCCAACGAGGAGCAGCAGCGCCTGCTGGGCTGCGGCCGCACGACCTTCTTCGACTGGAAGGCCGGGCGCGTGAAGCGCGGACTGGACGCTGCGACCTTGGAGCGGCTGTCGCACCTGTTCGGCATCTATGCCGCGCTGCAGATCCTGCTGCCGATTCCCGAACGCGCCAATGCCTGGATCAGGAAGCCCAATAGTGCGCCGCTGTTCGGCGGCGGCTCGGCCCTGCAGCGCCTGCTGGGCGGCCAGGTGGCCGACCTCTATGTTGTGCGCCAGTACCTGGACGCGCAGCGCGGCGGCTGGGCCTGATGGCGGAGCGACAGACCGAGCTGGCCTGGCCCGACAGCTGCCGCCTGATACCGAGCCGTTTCCCGCCGGTCTCGCTGTTCGATGCGGTGGCCGACCCGGCCGATCTGGACGTGGTGTTCGCGATCGAGTCGCTGGGCAACCCGCGCCTGCGCGACGAGGTCGGCCAGCTGCGCCTGGTGCCGCCCGAGCAGCGCATCAGCGGCCCGGGCAGCAGCCCCATCATGGCCGCCTTCACCCACCTGAACCCCGAGGGCTCGCGCTTCAGCGACGGCAGCTATGGCGTCTACTACGCCGCCGCCAGGCTGGAGACGGCGGTGGCCGAGGTCGGCCATCACCGTGCCCGCTTCCTGGCTCGGACGGCCGAGCCGGCCCTCGATATCGATCTGCGCTGCTATCGCGTGAAGGTGCAGGCCCGGCTCAGTGATCTGCGCGGCCTGGGCGGGGCGCTGCACGATCCGGACAGCTATGCTGCGTCCCAGGCCTATGGCCTGAGGCTGCGCGAGGCGGGCGAGGCGGGCATCGCCTATGACAGCGTGCGCCATCCGGGCGGGCAATGCGTGGCGCTGTTCACACCGCGCGCCACCGTGCCCCCGGCCCGCCAGGCCGAGCATGTGAGCCTGCGCTGGAACGGCGAGCGCATCGATGCCTGGTACCTGAAGTCCGAGCACCATCCGCTCTAGCTAGCATTCGACGATATTCACGGCCAGACCGCCGCGTGCCGTTTCCTTGTACTTGGTCATCATGTCCGCGCCGGTGTCGCGCATGGTCTTGATGACCTTATCCAGGCTGACGAAATGCGTGCCGTCGCCGCGCAGCGCCATGCGCGCGGCATTGATCGCCTTGACCGAGGCGATCGCGTTGCGCTCGATGCAGGGGATCTGCACCAGGCCGCCGACCGGGTCACAGGTCAGGCCCAGGTGGTGCTCCATGCCGATCTCGGCGGCGTTCTCCACCTGCTCGGGCGTGCCGCCCATCACCTGGCACAGCGCGGCGGCCGCCATCGAGCAGGCCACGCCCACCTCGCCCTGGCAGCCGACCTCGGCGCCGGAAATCGAGGCGTTTTCCTTGTAGAGGATGCCGATCGCGGCGGCCGTCAGCAGGAAGTCGACGACGCCCTCGTCGTTGGCATGGTGCACGAAGCGCGAGTAGTAGTGCAGCACCGCGGGCACGATGCCGGCCGCGCCGTTGGTCGGCGCGGTGACGACGCGGCCGCCGGCGGCGTTTTCCTCGTTGACGGCCAGCGCATAGAGGTTGACCCAGTCCATCACCTGCAGCGGGTCGCGCAGCGCGGCCTCCGGGTTGGCGGTCAGGTCGCGGTGCAGCTGGGCGGCGCGGCGCTTGACCTTGAAGCCGCCGGGCAGGATGCCCTCGGTGCGGCAGCCGCGCGTCACGCAGTCCTGCATCACCTGCCAGATCTTCAGCAGGCCGGCGCGGGTGTCCTCGTCCGAGCGCCAATGGCGCTCGTTGCGGCGCATGACTTCCGCGATCGAGATGCCATGCTGCTGCGTCAGCGCCAGCAACTCGTCGCCGGTCTTGAAGGGATAGGGCAGGACCGTGGCGTCGGGCGCGATCACCTTCTGCTTCGAGCCGTCGGCTGCCACCTCGTCGCTGACGACGAAGCCGCCGCCCACCGAGTAGTAGATCCGGTTGGCGATTTCTGCGCCTTCGGCATCGAAGGCCAGGCAGCGCATGCCGTTGGCATGGAAGGGCAGGGACTCGCGCCGCTTGAAGACCAGGTCCTTGGCCTCGTCGAAGCCGATCCGATGCTCGCCGATCAGCCGCAGCTCGCCACCGCGGATGGCGGCCAGCAGCTCGGGAATCGCTTCCACGTCCACCGTGTCGGGCTCGTGGCCGGCCAGGCCCAGCAGCACGGCCTTGTCGCTGCCATGGCCCTTGCCGGTGGCGCCCAGGCTGCCGTAGAGCACGATCTGCACGCGTGCCGTGCGTTCGAGCAGCTGCTCATGCTTGAGCCGCAGGCCGAACAGCCGTGCCGCGCGCATCGGCCCCACGGTGTGGGAGCTCGATGGGCCGATGCCGATCTTGAAGAGGTCGAAAACGGAAACGGCCATCGTGGCTCCCTGGGTTCAGCCCTGATTCGAGGTCTTAGGCTTCGTACGCGGACAGTGGCAGGCAGGAGCAGAACAGGTTGCGGTCGCCGTAGACGTTGTCGACGCGGCCCACCGGCACCCAGTACTTCTGCTTGCGCAAGGTGGCCACCGGGTAGGCGGCGTCCTCGCGGCTGTAGCCGTGAGGCCATTCCGCCTTCAGCAGGCTCTCGGCCGTGTGCGGCGCATTCACCAGCGGATTGTCCTCCCGGGTCCAAGTCCCTGCCTCGATCTTGGCGATCTCGGCGCGGATGGCCAGCATCGCGTCGCAGAAGCGGTCCAGCTCGAACTTCGACTCCGATTCGGTGGGCTCCACCATCAGGGTGCCCGCGACCGGGAAGCTCAGCGTGGGCGCATGGAAGCCGTAGTCGATCAGGCGCTTGGCCACGTCCTCGGCGGACACGCCCGAGGTCTCCTTCAGCGGACGCAGGTCCAGGATGCACTCGTGGGCCACGCCGCCGCCCTTGACGCCGTCGATATTGCCGCTGAAGTGGATGTCGTAGTGATCGACCAAGCGGGCGGCCACGTAATTGGCCGACAGGATGGCGGTCTCGGTGGCCGCGGTCAGGCCGTCCGCGCCCATCATGCGCACATACATCCAGGAAATCGGCAGCACGGCCGCGTTGCCCAGCGGAGCCGCCGAGACGGCGCCGATGGCCGTTTCGGACCGATAGCCGGCCGCACGGTGCGTCGGTAGGAAGGGCACCAGATCGGCCACCACGCAGACCGGGCCGACGCCCGGGCCGCCGCCGCCGTGCGGGATGCAGAAGGTCTTGTGCAGGTTCAGGTGGCTGACGTCGCCGCCGAACTCGCCCGGCGCGGCCACGCCGACCAGCGCGTTCATGTTCGCGCCGTCCACATAGACGCGGCCGCCATGCGAGCGCACCAGTTGGCAGATCTCCTTCACATGGGTGTCGAACACGCCATAGGTGGAGGGGTAGGTGATCATGATGGCGGCCAGATTGGCACTGTGCTGCTCGCACTTGGCCTTCAGGTCGACCAGGTCGATATTGCCTTCCTTGTCGCACTTGGTCACGACCACCTGCATGCCCACCATCTGGGCCGAGGCCGGGTTGGTGCCATGGGCCGACTCTGGGATCAGGCAGATCTTGCGATGGCCTTCGCCGCGCGACTCGTGCCAGGCCTTGATGGCCAGCAGGCCGGCGTACTCGCCCTGCGAGCCGGCATTGGGCTGCAGGCTGATGCCGGCATAGCCGGTGGCCTGGCACAGCCAGTTGGTCAGTTGCTGATCCAGCAGCTCGTAGCCCTTGAGCTGGTCGCGCGGTGCGAAGGGGTGCACGGCGGCGAACTCGGGCCAGGTGATGGGGATCATCTCGCTGGTCGCGTTGAGCTTCATCGTGCAGGAGCCCAGCGGGATCATCGTGCGGTCCAGCGCCAGATCCTTGTCGGCCAGGGCGCGCAGATAGCGCAGCATCTCGGTTTCCGAGTGGTGCGTGTTGAAGACCGGATGGCTCAGGTAGGCGCTGGTGCGGGCCAGTTCGGCCGGAATCAGCGAGGCGATGCCCTTCTCGAAGGCGTCGAAACCGGCCACCGGGCGACCTTCGGCGAACACGCCCAGGATGGCGCGCAGCGCCTCGCGCGTCGTGGTCTCGTCCAGCGAGATGCCGACGCTGCCGGTGTCGGCACGGCGGAAGTTCATGCCGGCGGCTACGGCCGCGGCCAGCAGCACATCGGTCTTGGCGCCGGTCGTCACCTGCAGGGTGTCGAAGGCCGAGCCGTTGGCGACGGCGAAGCCCAGGGTCTTCAGGCCTTCGGCCAGCAGGGCCGTGTAGCTGGCCACGCGCTGAGCGATGCGCTTCAGGCCCTGCGGGCCGTGATAGACGGCGTACATGCTGGCCACCACCGCCGGCAGCACCTGGGCCGTGCAGATGTTCGAGGTGGCCTTCTCGCGGCGGATATGCTGCTCGCGGGTCTGCAGGGCCAGGCGGTAGGCGGGGTTGCCATGCGAGTCGACGCTGACGCCGACCAGACGGCCGGGCAGGTTGCGCTTGAATTCGTCCTTGCAGGCCATGTAGGCGGCATGCGGGCCGCCGTTGCACATGGGCATGCCGAAGCGCTGGGTCGTGCCCACCGCGATGTCGGCGCCTTGCTCGCCGGGCGCCTTCAGCAGGGTCAGCGCCAGCAGGTCGGCGGCGGCGATCAGCAGCGCGCCCTGGGCGTGCAGGGCATCGGCGATGGGCTGCAGCGGCCGGATCTCGCCGTTGACGCCGGGGTACTGCAGCAGCGCCGCGAAGCACTCGCTCTTGCCCGCGTCCTCGGCCTTGCCGACCTGCACCGTGAAGCCCAGCGGTTCGGCGCGGGTGCGCACCACTTCCAGGGTCTGCGGCAGCACGTCGTCGGCGACGAAGAAGATCTGGCTCTTGCTCTTGCCCACGCGGGCGGCCAGGGTCATGGCCTCGGCGGCCGAGGTGGCCTCGTCCAGCATCGAGCTGTTGGCGATCGCCATGCCGGTCAGGTCGGTCACCATGGTCTGGAAGTTGACCAGGGCCTCCATGCGGCCTTGCGAGATCTCGGCCTGGTAGGGCGTGTAGGCCGTGTACCAGGCGGGGTTCTCGAGGATGTTGCGCAGGATTACGCCCGGGGTCAGGGTGTCGTAGTAGCCCTGGCCGATATGACTGCTCAGCACCTTGTTCTGCCGGGCCAGCGCCTTCAGCTCGGCCAGGGCCTGGGCTTCGGTGGCGGCGGCGGGCAGGGCCATGCCTTGCGAGCGCTTGATGCTGGCGGGCACGATGGCCTCGATCAGCGCGCGGCGCGAGGCCTGGCCGATCACCGACAGCATGCCGGCCTCGTCGGCGGCATCGGGGCCGATGTGGCGGGCTTGGAATTCGGCGGCGTTCTCGAGCTCGCCCAGGGGCTTCAGCGCAGACATCAACATGGCAAACAATCCTTGCGATACAACAGCGGGCACCGGAGTGCCCGCCTTTCTTCTTTCTCTTACGACGATGGCTTCCGGACGATCAGCTGTTCTTGACCAGCTCGTCGTAGGCCGTGCCGTCCATCAGGCCGTCCAGTTCCGCGCCGTTGGCCAGCTTGACCTTGAAGAACCAGCCGCTCTTCAGCGGATCGCTGTTGGCCAGCGAGGGGTCGTTGCGCAACTCCTCGTTGACCTCGGTGATCTCGCCCGACACGGGCATGTAGACGTCGGCGGCGGCCTTGACCGACTCCACCACGCCGGCCACTTCCTTGGCGGCATAGCTCTTGCCGATCTCGGGCAGGTCGACAAAGACCACGTCGCCCAGCGCGTCCTGGGCGTGGACCGTGATGCCCACGGTGACGGTGCCGTCGCCTTCGATCTGGATCCACTCGTGGTCGGCGGTGTACTTGATGGTGCTCATGGGCTGCTCCGTGATGTTTTGAGGGTTGCGGGAGGGGTGAATCAACCGCGGAAGTATCCGTTGGGCGTGAAGGGCGTGGAAGACACCGTCATCGGCGTGCGCTTGTCGCGCACCAGCGCGAACAGCTCGGTGCCCAGCGTGGCGTGGCTGGTCTTCACATAGGCCAGGGCCACCGGCTTGCCGACCGTGGGGCCCAGGGTGCCGCTGGTGACGGTGCCGACCTCGGCACCGCTGGCGTCCACCAGCTTGGCGCCCTCGCGCACCGGCATGCGCTCGCTGCTGACCAGGCCGACGCGCTTCTTCGCGGCACCTTCGGCGAACTGACGGTCGATCACGGCCGCACCGGGATAGCCGCCGGCGCGGGCGCCGCCGGCGCGGCGCACCTTCTGGATTGCCCAGGTGAGAGACGCTTCCACCGGCGTGGTCGCGGTGTCGATGTCATGGCCGTAGAGGCACAGGCCGGCTTCCAGGCGCAGCGAGTCGCGGGCGCCCAGGCCGATCGGCTTGACCTCGGGTTGGGCCAGCAGCTTGCGCGCCAGCGCCACGGCCTGGTCCTGGTGCACCGAGATCTCGAAGCCGTCCTCGCCGGTGTAGCCGGAACGGGTGATGAAGCTCGGGATGCCGTCCAGCTCGAAGAAGCCGCCGGTCATGAAGACCAGTTGCTTGACGTCGGCATTCAGCCTTGCCAGCGCGTCCACGGCCTGCGGCCCCTGCAGCGCCAGCAGCGCCTGCTCGGGGCTGGGGATCACCCGGCAGTCATCACCAAACCTGCTGCCGATCTTGGCCTGCAAATGGGCGATGTCCTGTTCCTTGCAGCCGGCGTTCACCACGACGAACAGGTCGTCCGGGCGGCGGCAGATCATCAGGTCGTCCAGGATGCCGCCCTTGTCGTCGGTGAACAGGGCATAGCGCTGCTTGAACAGGCCCAGGTCGATCACGTCGACCGGCACCAGGGTTTCCAGGGCCGCCGCGGCCTGCGCGCCGACCAGGCGCAGCTGGCCCATGTGGGAGACGTCGAACAGGCCGGCCGCGGCGCGCGTGTGCTTGTGCTCGGCCATCACGCCGGCGGGGTATTGCACCGGCATGTCGTAGCCGCCGAAAGGCACCATCTTGGCGCCGAGTTCGATGTGCAGCGCGTGCAGGGGGGTGGTCTTGAGCGGGGCGGCGGAATCGGCAGCGGACATGAGGAAAACTCCGAGGGCATTCGTCAGACCCACGACCCGAGTCGTGGGGAAATATGCCCTCGCTGTCCGCTTTACCTGAGAGATTGGCCACCAGCCTTTCCCTGTGGAATACGGCCAGCGGCTTGCCCCTTCGGTGGGCGGACTCCGGGGTCCGCCTCTCTCCAGTGAGGAACGCTCCGGTCGGAGCGTCTTGCCAGTCCTTTTGCCTGAGCGTTCGCAGCCCGGGATCAACCCATGCCACTGCGCCTTCGGCGGCCCCCACGAGGGGGACTCTCTCCTGACGCGGCGGATTGTAGCGGCGCTTTGGACGCCACCGGATGCAAATCGTCGGTGCGGGACGAACTCAGGCCTTGAAACCGCCGTCGATGGTCAGGCTGGCGCCGGTCACGAAACCGGCCTCCGGGCCGGCGACATAGGCCACCATGCCGGCGATCTCGTCCGGATGCGCATGGCGCTGCAGCGCCATCAGGCCGTGCAGGCCGGCCGCGAAGTCGCCGCTCTCGGGGTTCATGTCGGTGTTGGTCGGGCCGGGCTGCACGTTGTTGACGGTGATCCCCCTCGGGCCCAGGTCGCGCGCCATGCCCTGCACCAGGCCCTGCAGCGCCGACTTGCTCATCGCGTAGGCGCTGCCGCCGGGGAAGGGCATGCGCTCGGCATTGGTGCTGCCGATATTGATGATGCGGCCGCCCGCACCCATGTGCGGCAGCGCGGCCTTGGCGGCGACGAAGACGGCGCGCACATTGACGGCCAGGGTCTTGTCGAAGTCCTCCAGCGAGAAGGCGTCCACCGGCCCCAGCAGCAGCACGCCGGCGTTGTTCACCAGGATGTCGATGCGACCACCCAGTTGCGCCGCGGCGGCGTCGATGGCGCCGCTCAAGGCCACGGCGTCGGCCGCATCGGACTTGAAGGCCAGGGCGCGACCACCGTCCGCCACGATGTCCTGGACCAGCTCGTCGGCCGCGGCGGCGGAGTTTTGGTAGGTGAAGGCGACGGCGGCGCCGTCACGGGCCAGGCGGCGGACGATGGCGGCACCGATGCCGCGGGCGCCGCCGGTGACGAAGGCGACCTTGCCGGAGAGGGGCTTGTTCATGATGCTGTGCTCGGGAAATGGAGTGAATGTGAATCCAGTATGGGCAGTGCATTGCGATGTTTGTAGCTATGAATCTGGAATATCAGCCTCAACCATCGATATAAGATGGACGCGTGGAATCGCTCAATCTGCTCGAATCCTTCCTCCAGAGCGCCGAGACCGGCAGCTTCTCGGCCGCCGCGCGGCGCCTGGGGCTGACGCCGGCGGCGGTGAGCAAGAACGTCGCGCGGCTCGAGCTGCGCCTGGGCCTGCGGCTGTTCCAGCGCAGCACCCGGCTGCTGACCCTGACCGTTGGCGGCGAACGCTTTCTGCGCGAGGTGGCCGGGCCGCATGCCAGTCTGCTGGACGCCTTCGCCGGCGCGGCGCAGGACGAGGAGGGCCAGCCCGCGGGCGAACTGAAGGTGGGCGTCGGCGTGGCGTTCGGGCGCCAGTACCTGCTGCCGCTGCTGGATGAGTTCCTGCGGCGCTATCCGGCCATCGTGTTGGACTGGCATTTCGACAATCGCCAGGTCGACCTGATCGGTGGCGGCTTCGACGTAGCCATCGGCGGCGGCATCGAGCTGCCGCAGGGCGTGGTGGCGCGCGAGCTGGCGCGCACCCATGTGATCGCGGTGGCCTCGCCCGCCTTTGTGGCGAAGCATATGGCCGGGCGGCCGCTGCCGGCGCATCCAGCCGAGCTGGCGGGGCTGGACGCCATCGTGCGCCGCTCCGTCATGACCGGCCGGCTGCGCAACTGGGTCTTGCGCAATGCGGCCGGTGAGGAAGCCCCGGTCGAGTGCCGCACGCGGCTGATCTTCGACGACCCGGAGGCCATGGCCCAGGCGGCCATGCAGGGTCTGGGCATCGCATTGCTGCCAACGCCGCACGCCTGGCCGGGGCTGCAGTGCGGCGCGCTGCAGCGCCTATTGCCCGGCTGGTCGGTGGACCAGGGGCCGATCTCGCTGTACTACCCTCACAAGAAGCTCCTGCCTTCGCGCACCCGCGTCTTCGTCGATTTCGTGCTGGCCGCCTTTCGCGAGCAGGGGATGGCGGCGCGCTTCGACGCCAGCGCCGGGGCTTAGACCAGGTTTAAGCCCGGCCTAAGCCGCGTCCCTCGGGGCATCGGACAATCCCATCACCATGCGACTCCTTCTCGTCGAAGACGACCCGATGATCGGCGAGCAGCTCTTGGACCTGCTGCGTGCCGAAGGCTATGCGGTCGACTGGGTCAGGGACGGCGAGCTGGCCGACACCGCCTTGCAGGCCCAGAACTACGATCTGCTGCTGCTGGACCTGGGCCTGCCCAAGCGCGACGGCCTGTCGGTGCTGCACGCCCTGCGTGCGCGCAAGCAGCGTCTGCCGGTGCTGATCGCCACCGCACGCGACGCCCTGTCGCAGCGGGTGGCAGGGCTGGACGCCGGCGCCGACGACTACGTGCTCAAGCCCTTCGAGCTGGACGAGCTGCTGGCCCGCATTCGCGCGCTGCTGCGCCGCGCCAGCGGCAGCGCCGAGCCGGTCTATGAGCATATGGGCGTGAGCCTGAACCCCGCCACTCACGAGGCCATGGTCGGGGGCAGGCCGGTCACGCTGACCGCGCGCGAATGGGCGGTGCTGGAGCCGCTGCTGGCGCGGCCGGGCCTGGTGCTGTCGCGCCAGCAGCTGGAGGAGAAGCTCTACAGCTGGAAGGACGAGATCAGCAGCAACGCGGTGGAGGTCTATATCCACGGCCTGCGCAAGAAGCTGGGTGCGGCGCTGATCCAGAACGTGCGCGGGCTCGGCTATATGGTGCCCAAGCAATGAGGATGAAGCGCCTGCTGGGCGAGCTGTCGCTGCGGCACCGGCTGATGCTGTTCCTGCTGCTGGCCGTGGGCCTGGCCGCCGTGCTGCAGGCCTCCAGCGCCTACCGCACCGCGCTGCAGGAGGCCGACGAGATCTTCGACTACCAGATGCAGCAGACCGCGCTGTCGATGAGCGGCGCCACGCCGGGCCGCTCGCAGGCCATGCCCGAGGAGCTGGAGCTGATCATCCAGGGCTGGAGCGTCGACGGCCTGCAGCTCTTCGCCCAGCCGCGCGCGCGCCTGCCGCAGCGTGCGGTGCTGGGTTTTGCCAATGTGCGCGGCGAGGACGGCAAGCAGTACCGCGTGCTGTCGATGCAGACCGGCGGCCAGGTGGTGCAGGTGGCGCAGGAGCTGGCGGTGCGTTCGCGCCTGGCGGGCCGCCTGGCCTGGCGCACCATCACGCCGATCGCGATCGTGCTGCCGATCCTGATGTTCGTGGTCGGCTGGGTGGTCAGCCGCTCGCTGGCGCCGGTGGAGCGGGTGCGGCGCCAGCTGGCGACGCGCGAGGCCGAGGATCTGTCGGCGGTGGGCGAAGAAGGTCTGCCGGTCGAGATTCGGCCGATGGTGCGCGAGCTGAACTCGCTGCTCGGGCGGGTGCGCCAAGCCTTCGAGCTGCAGCAGCATTTCGTCGCCGACGCTGCGCACGAGCTGCGCTCGCCGCTGACCGCGCTGAAGCTGCAGATCGAGGGCCTGCAGCGCGCCGGCGACGCGGCCGGCCGGGCCCAGGCCCAGGCCCGCCTGGTGGCCGGCGTGGAGCGGGCCAGCCATCTGGTCGAGCAGCTGCTGCTGCTGGCGCGGCAGGAGACGCCGGGCGGCGCCCGCCAGCCCGTCGCGCTGGAGCCCCTGCTGCGGCGGGTGCTGGGCGAACAGGTGCCGGCGTCCCAGGCCAGAAACATCGATCTGGGCCTCTTGCGCGCCGATGCCGCGCAGATCCAGGGCCAGCCCGAGGCCCTGGCCGTGCTGCTGCGCAACCTGCTGGACAACGCGGTCAAGTACACGCCGGCCGGCGGCAAGGTCGACGTGCTGCTGCTCGACGAGGGCACGCGGGTGCGGCTGCGCATCGAGGACAGCGGCCCCGGCATCGCGGCCGAGGAGCGCGAGCGCGTGTTCGACCGCTTCTACCGCAGCGGCGAGGCCCAGGCCCAAGCCACCGGCAGCGGCCTGGGCCTGGCGATCGTCAAGACGATCGCCGACCGGCATGGGGCGCGGCTGCTGCTCGACCGTTCGGAGGCGCTGGGCGGGCTGCGGGTGGATGTGCTGTTCGCCTCGGTGCCCTGGACTTGAGCCTCAGGGGCGGCGCAGCCGCGAGCGTGCGACCAGTTCCGTGTCGGGCCGCACCAGTGGCCGCGGCGTGCTGTTGTGGTCATCCACCTTGGTAGGGGGAACCGGTGCCGGCAGAGCAAAGGCGAGCGCGCGCGCACGCTGTGGTGCGGCCGTGCTGGTACCGCTGAGGGCCACCACCGTGCCGCTGCGGCAGCCCGCCGCATGGATGCCGCGCAGTACCGGAGAGTCCTCGGTGATGGCCAGTTCGCGTTTGGATGCACGCCGGTCGACCGGAAGGCTAACCGAAGAGTAGGGCGCCGGGTCGAGCCGCCCGCCGGACCGAACTTCGAGCCCGCCGACCACCTTCACTTCATTGCCGCAGGCCAGGCCGTTGATCGTGCCGGCGCGGCGGCGGAAGCTGTCACCGTCAGCCAGCCGGGTCCGGCCGACCTCATCAAAGACCTTGTCGTAGCCGTCCTCGATCACCGCCTGGCGTCCACGCCCTGGATGTCCGAAGGATTTCTCGTCCCGTTGCGAGTAGACGTTGCAAAACAGCGGCACGCCCTGGCTGCCCTGGCGGATGGTCAAGGACCAGGGGCCTGACGGGGCCGAATAAGACCAGGGGCCATAGGCCGCGGTCGGCGCGACCGCCAGCAGACCCATGCAGAGGTCGCCGTTGGCCGGGTCGGGATGGATGCCAAACACCGCTAGCGGATGCTGACTGCCATCCTTTCCATCCTTTTCCTTCAGTACCCATTCCTGGGCGGCGAGCGGTTCGTCGGCCTTGATCATGAAGCTGATCGGCAGTACCGGACCGCCGGGCGGCTGCAGCTCCCAGCTCATCTCGATCGGGCGGTCCTGCTTGTCCCCGGTGGGGCGCAGCCAGATCTCAAGAAAGCTGGAAGTGCCGTCGTCGGGGCGCAGACACCATTTCAGCGGGAGCACGCCGGCTTCGCTGGCCTTGTCGGCCTTGTCGAACTGGCTCCAGGCATGGCAGCGAGACAGATAACTGTTGCCCTCCGGCAGCACGAGCGCGACCGGCGCGGCCTGCTGTTGGCGCCTGAGCGTGACCAGGGCGTCGATCGCCGCCTCGAACATCGACGAGCCGTTGTGCGGCCCGGCGATATTGCCGAGACTGGCATTGACCACCACGCGCTCGGCGCCGGCGCGGTCGGCCTGATCGATGACGAAGCGCATCGCATCGAACAGATGGGCACCAGCGGAGATGCACAAGGTCGATTCCATCGGCCGCAACTGCACACCGACGATGGCCGGCGCGTGATGCGGCTGCGACGGTGGCGGCATGCCGCAGGCCAGGTCGGCGACATGGGCGCCATGGGTTACCCGATGCCGCAACAGGGGGGCCAGACCGAGCTGGGCATAAGCGGCCTCTTCGTCGACCCGCAAGGCGACATCGCTGGCACCGACGATGGCCCGATCCATCGCTGCCCGATCCAGCACCCGGCCCAAACCCCAGCGCCGGTCCAGACGCGCTGGAGCCGCAAGATTCCACAAGGCCAGGAAGCGCGTATGGCGCAGGCCTGCGGCGTCGCGCCAGCACAAGCGTTCATGGGCAAAGGGCAGTCCGTCATCGATGATGCCTACCACCACCGGCGCGGGGGCGTCGTGCGTTGTTATCGAATCCGCGACGGCGCTGCTGGGGGGCGCGCTCGAGTCCGGCCACCAGTCGCCCTGCAGCGCAATCTCGTAGCGTGCGATCGCGCCGCGGATCTCCAGCAGTTGTGCCTGCAACGGCTTGGGCAGGGCCGCGAGCTCGCCGGTATCGGTCAGACAGCGGATGAATCGCGGACTTGCCAGCGCGGTGCAGAACCGCAGCCCGGCTAGGCCCTTCAGGGGCGCCGCGTAGCTGTCAGACAGGCGCAGCCACCCAGGCGGAAGTCCGGCCGCGCGTTCGTACAACCAGACCCCGGGGCAGGGCGGGGCGGGCTCCTGCTCGCGCAGTTCCAGCATGAGCCAGATGGCGGCCGGCCGGCCCTGCTGGCCGGGCAGCAGGGCATCACGGAACTCGGATTGCTGCGCCCAGCTGGTGAAGGCGTCATGGCGCGGATCGAGGTCCGGATCGCATTTGCGCGCCGGCAGCGCATGCCATTCCGGCGTCATGGCAGCTCTTCCTTCGCTTCCGACCAGAGCCAGGCCGGCAGCTCGGTTTCGGAGTCGCAGCTCCAGGGGCCGGGTGCTGCGATGCCCTTGGTCAGACCCAGTGCGGCCTTCTGCTCAGGCAAGAGCACGAAGTCTTCGTCCATGGCCTCGGGCACGGGGGTGAAGGTCAGGTGCGAGAGCGGTGCCTCTCCCGAGCAGCGTGCCGCCACATAGTTGGCCAGCGCCATGCCCAGCACGCGGCCGCAGCGGCTGTCGATCGGGAAATGCACGCCTGCAACGGTGCGGTTGATCGCGATTCGTTGGGCCAGCCTCAGCAGGGTGCGGCCACGCAGGCTGGTCTGCGAGTCCCCCAGCAGATGTAGCAGGGTGAAGGCCACGGCATGGGCCTCGGTCGAATGCCCGCTCGGATAGGCACTGTGCTGCGGCGTCAGGATCATCGGCTGCACCTGCGGCGAATACTGCATCGGCCGTGGGAAGGCAAAGGCATGCTTGAAGCGCATCTCGACCGAGATTGCCAGCCGTACGACCGCGCCGAGCAGCTCCAGCGTGCGCGGCGTGCGGCTGGCGTGCAGGCCGACCACCGAGGCCCAGTACGTGGCCAACTGCGGCACTTGCGACAGCACTTCGGCCGCGCGGTCTTCGCGCAGCGCTGCGTATTCAACGACCAGTTCCAGCTGCCTGGCCATCGATATCCCGGGCGCGGGCCGAAACAGCGTGACGATGGGCGGGCCACCGCAAGCCAGTTGCAGCCGGAAGCCGTCGCTGCCAACGACCGCGTATTCAAGACCTTGCAGCAACTCCGTGTCGATCAGATTGGCACGGATCCAGGGCTCCCAGCGTTCGATGGGCGCTACAGCATCGATACTACCGATCGCAGGGGAAAGCAGCGCCGAGGCCTCGAATGCATCAACGATGCCATCCCGGCTGGTGATCGCGCCGCCGAGGTCCAGCCCGCTGTCGCCGCCACCGGCCCCCCCGGCCCCACCCGCGCCCCCGGCGCCACCCGCCCCACCCGCGCCCCCGGCGCCACCAGCCCCACCCAGACCGATCGCCCCCCCGGCGCCGCCCGCGCCACCGAAGCCGCGCGCCCCACCAAACGGGATCTGCAGCACATGTCCCCGATGTCGGTTCAGCATTGCCTGTTCCTTTCGATGCTCAGCGCAGCGGCACGCCGGCGGCGGCCAGGCTGCTTGCCCACAATTCGCCGGTGGCGTAGCCCATGCTCGGCGAACGTGCCCGGTAGGCCGCGACCGAGAGATCCGGCTCGAGCGCCATCAGTCGCGCAGCCCATTCGCGGGCCTCGGCGATTCTTCCCGTTTGCACATGCGCGATCGTCAGCACTCTTAAGGTTGACGTGTGGTGGCAGTTGAGTCGCAGTGAATGCCGAGCCCGTTCGATGGCGGTCTCCCATTGCCCGGCCGACAGCGCCGCGGTGGCGGACAGGGATTCGAAGAAGTAGCGCATCGGGTCCAGCGGCGAGAGTTCCAGCGCACGCTGCGTGGATGCCAATGCCGCCTCGCCTTCGCCCATGAAGGCCATCAGGGTGCCGTGGAACAGCCAGGCCAGGGACTCGTTGGGATTGATCTCCAGGGCCTTGTCATAGCGCGCGCGGGCGCCTTCCAGGTCCTTCAGCAGGTTGCAGTGGACGAAGCCGTCGATGGCCAAGGTGAGCGTGGAGTTCGGGTCGAGCTCCAGGGCGCGCTGGGTCTGCTCCAGGGCGAGCCGCGAGTCCCGCTCGAGCTCGCCCCAGCCTTGCTGGACCTGCATCACATGCCATTTGGCCAGCCAGGCATGCGGGGCCGGGTGGTGGCGGTCGCGCTCGATCAGGTAGTCCAGCATCTGCCGGGCGCGCTCGAATTCCGCGCGGCTGGCGCCGTGCAGCAGACCTACCGCGGCCATCAGGAGGCAGTAGCTGGCAAGCGTCGGCATCGGCTCGCTGCGGGCCCGCTCCACGCTGCGTATCGCGAGCGCCCGGCTGACCTCGCGCGCCACGGTCGGCGCCAGCGCGTCGGTGCCGGCAAATACCGCCATGGCGCTGCCGGTGTGCTCGCCCGACCAGATCACCGTCGAGGAGCCGACCTCGACCAGCTGCAGCGCGATCCGCAGGCGATCGCCGGCCATGTGCACGCGGCCGGACAGCACATGGTCGGCCTGCAGATGGGTGCGGATGCCGTCGAGCGCGGCGGCGCGGCCGCGGAAGGCCGTCGTCGACAGGCGCGAGATGACGCGCAGCGAGGGGTTGCGCGACAGGGCGTCGATGATTTCGTCGGCGACGCAGTCGCCCAGATAGGCTTGCGGGCCTTCGGCGGCAATGGTCGCGAAGGGCACCACGGCCAAGGTCGGGCACAGCGGGGTCAGCCGCGCCGGTGTCGGGGCGGGCCGCGGATCGCCGGCCTGCGACACCACGAAGGTGCGCACCGGATCGGGGCTGTCGCGCAGCCAGCAGTCGCCCAGATCCTCGACATTCGCATCGAGCCCATGCACCAGCCGGTCGCGCACCTTGGCCGGCACCGCGGTCTGCCCGGGGCGCGCCAGGCGGGCCAGCAGCACGGCCTGGTTGACATCGACCCCGAACACGTCGAGCTCGGAGATCTCGATCTCGCCGACGGCCACGCCGGCGCGCAGCAGGATGCGCAGCTCCTCGGCCACGCCCTGATTGAAGGTCTCGATGCGTCGGTGCATGTCGAGCGCGGCATTGACGGCATCGCGGCTGTCCTCGAACAGGACCAGCATGCCGTCGCCCAGATGCTTGACCATCTGGCCGCGGTGCTGCGGCAGGCACTCGTCACGCACCTCCCACACGAAGCGCGTCCAGCGTTCCGCAAAGCGGCTGCCGGGCCGCTGCACCAGCCGTACGGATTCCACCACGTCGATCACCAGGATCGCGCGAACCTGATGATCCAGCACGAAGTCATCAGAACCTTTCGCCATCCGATCTCCCCGCCATGAGTCCCGGAGCCGATTCTGGGCGTCGGCGGGGGCATACACAAGAAAGGCGCGGTCGAGCGGCCACAACAATCTGGGGATGCGTCGAGCGCAGCGCCGGCGGCCGGCTGCGGCTTAAGTGCCGTCTAAGTCTGCTTCGCCACAGTTGAGCCATCCCGAATTTCCTCGCAACGGAGGCTTTATGGCAGCAGCAGAACGAATGATTCCCGCGAAACGCCTGGTGTGGGCCCTGACGGCCGCCGGTCTGATCGGCCTGGGCGGCGGCGCGGTGGGAGCCGTCGCGCTGACCAGGAGCGGCGCCGACACGACCGCGCCCCCGGCCGGGGCATCCCCGGTGGCCGCGCCGGCCGCCGCCGCGCTGCCGCTGGCGCAGCCGGGCGCGGCGGCAGCGCTGCCGGACTTCGCGCAGATCACGGCGAAGAACGGCCCGGCCGTGGTGAACATCGGCGTCACCGGCACGGTCAAGACCGCGTCGCGCCGCGGGCCGCAGCAGATGCCGCAGCTCGATCCCGACGATCCCTTCTACCAGTTCTTCCGCCGCTTCCAGGTGCCCGGCCAGCCGGGCGAGCAGCCGCGCGAGCTGCCCACGCGCGGCCAGGGCTCGGGCTTTATCGTCAGCGAGGACGGCATCATCCTGACCAATGCCCATGTGGTGCGCGACGCGCAGGAGGTGATGGTCAAGCTGACCGACCGCCGCGAGTTTCCGGCCAAGGTGCTGGGCAGCGACGCCAAGACCGATGTCGCGGTGCTGAAGATCGAGGCCCGGAACCTGCCGACGCTGAAGCTGGGCAGCACGCAGGACCTGCGGGTCGGCGAATGGGTGCTGGCGATCGGCTCGCCCTTCGGCTTCGAGAACAGCGTCAGCGCCGGCGTGGTCAGTGCCAAGGGCCGCGCGCTGCCGGACGAGAGCTTCGTGCCCTTCATCCAGACCGACGTGGCGGTCAATCCCGGCAATTCGGGCGGCCCGCTGTTCAATGCGCGCGGCGAGGTGGTGGGCATCAATTCCCAGATCTACAGCCAGTCGGGCGGCTACCAGGGCATCTCCTTCGCCATCCCGATCGAGGTGGCCAGGCGCGTGCAGCAGCAGATCCAGAACGGCGGCCGCGCCCAGCATGCGCGCCTGGGGCTGGTGATCCAGGATGTCAACCAGGCCTTTGCCGACTCCTTCAAGCTGGAGCGCCCGGCCGGTGCGCTGGTGTCCAGCGTGGAGGAGGGCGGCCCGGCCGCCAAGGCCGGCCTGAGGTCGGGCGACGTGATCCTGAAGTTCAACGAGCAGCCGATCAACGCCTCCAGCGACCTGCCGGCCCTGCTGGGCCAGGCCACGCCGGGCGAAACCGCCAGGCTGGAAGTGTGGCGCCAGGGCAAGCGCGAGAGCTTCGGCGCGAAGCTCGGCGACGCGTCCGAGAAGGGCGCGGTCAAACTGGCCCAGGACGAGGCCTCGCCGGCCGGCAAGCTGGGTCTGGCCCTGCGGCCGCTGGAGCCGGGCGAGGGCGGCGCCCATGTCAAGGGCCTGGTGGTCGAGGATGTCGCCGGCGCGGCCGCCCGGGCCGGCGTGCAGCCGGGCGACCTGCTGCTGGCCGTCAACGGCACGAAGGTAGCCACGGTGGAACAGGTGCGCGAGGTAGTGGCCGGGGCCCAGAAGTCGGTGGCCCTGCTGGTGCAGCGAGGCGGTCAGCAGATCTTCCTGCCGGTGCGGCTGGGCTGATCCGTGAACTAGTGCCGCCATGGCGCCGCCATGGCGCCGAGTTTTGCGCGGCGCCATTTTTTTTGCATCCGGCGTTTAAGTTCCCGCCAGGGGAGGCCGCCCTGTGCTGGTGAGGGCAGCTGAAACTGCCCGCTACGCAGACAACCCTTTCAGGAGTGACCCCATCATGTTGAGCCTGCATACCAACGCCGCCGCCCTGTCCACCCAAGGTTCGCTGGGCAAGACCCAGAGCGCCCTGTCCACCTCGATGACCCGCCTGGGCACGGGCTTCCGCGTCAACTCCGCGATGGACGACGCCGCCGGCCTGCAGATCGCCACCCGCCTGAACGCCCAGACCCGCGGCATGGCCGTGGCCCAGCGCAACACGCAGAACGGCATCTCGATGCTGCAGACCGCCGAAGGCGCCCTGGACGAAGTGACCAACATCGTGCTGCGCATGAAGGATCTGGCCACCGAAGCCGCCAACGGCACCTCGAACGCCAGCGACAAGACGGCCATGGAGACCGAGTTCAACGACCTCGGCAACGAGCTGACCAACATCCTGACCAACACCAAGTTCGGTGGCCAGGCCCTGTTCACCGGCGGCACGCTGGCCGCCGCGGTGACCTTCCAGATCGGCTCCGACGCGGCCGAGACCTACGCCCTGAACGTGTCGGCCGACCTGACCGCCGCCAACGCCGCCGTGACGGCCCTGAAGGCCGGTGACCTGGATGCCGCCGCCAATGCCGCGATCGGCCTGGCCAACACCACCCTGGACGAAGTCGGCGAACTGCGCTCCAAGCTGGGCGCCGGCGCGAACCGCCTGGACCATGTGTACAACAACCTGCAGAACATGAGCACCAACGTGTCGCAGGCCAAGGGCCGCATCATGGACGTGGACTACGCGACGGAATCGTCCAACATGACGACCAAGCAGATGCTGATGCAAGCCTCGTCGTCGATGCTGAAGCAGAGCAACAGCATGTCCGGCCTGGTGATGTCGCTGCTGCAGTAAGCGGCGGGGGCTCCGCGCCCCATGTCCCGATGTGCAGAGCCGGGCCGCGTGCCCGGCTTTTTCTTGGCTCTTTGTGCGTTGATTCGTGATCCCCCTGCCTGGCCTTGATCGCCTCTGCGAGGACCGGGTTAGGCCGGGACGCGGGTGTGCGCAATTGCTCCGTGTCCCCCGGGCCGCAAGCGGCCCTCCTCCTTCACCTGCGCAATTGCGCACACCCGCATCCCGGCTTCTCCACCGCTGGGCTCCCGCGGAGAAACGCAGCGCCAGGCCGTCGTCATCTCAGCATCACCAAACAACACGCAAAGCGCCTTTTCCTTTCCGGCGGCCCATTCGCGGCGATGCCCTGCCCGCGGCTGCGCCGACCGGTTTAAGCGGGCGGCCCGCCGGGTCGCTTTGCAGGCTTATGCCGGCCCCGATCCCCGTCCTTAGCCCCCTCCGCGCCCCGCACCGCATCGAGGTCCAGGCGCGCGATGCCGGCGCGCGCGAGGTCCAGGTCGGCGAGCTGCTGCGGCTGCGCGTCACCTGGGAGCCGCAGGGCGCGCTGCTGGGCAGCGATGAGAGCGGCCTGCAGCTGCAGCTGCCGCCGGATGCGGCGCTGCCGGGCGAACTGCTGCTGCTGCGCGTGCTGGCGCGCCAACCCAGGCTGGAGCTGCAGATGCTGCAGCGCGAAAGCATGCCTTCGGTATCTCTGCTCGGCGCCGAAGGCGAATGGGCGTCGGTGGCCATGCGGCCCGACCAGGCCTGGCTGCAGCGCTGGCACATCAGCCGCTCGGCCGAATTGCCGAGCCATCTGGCCGCCCAATGGCGCGCCCGTGCGCTGGCGCAGCAGCTGCGTCAACCCGAGGCGCTGCCGGGTCAGGTGCTCGGCCCCGAGGCCCTGCTGGCCGCCCATGCCGCACCGATCCAGCTGCCGGGCTGGATGGGCCAGGCGCTCTGGCTGCGCCTGCTGAGCCCTCTGCCGGAGCTCTGGCATCCGCTGGATGCCGAGCAGGGCGCGGCGGATGACGCCGACAGCTCGAGCGGGGAGGGCGGGAAGGGCGCGGAAGGGCATAGCGGGCTGCGGCTGTGCCTCAATCTGCGCCTGGACGGTGCTTGGCTGCTGGTGCTGCTGCAATGGCGGCATGGCCTGCTGCTGCATTTCAGCGCCGAACGCCAGGACACCTTGCAAGGGCTGCGCGAGCGCCTGCCGCGCATCGCCGCCGCCCTGGCGGCCGTGCCGCTGCTACTGCGGCACTGTTCATTGAGCCTGCGTCAGCCGGCCCTGCTGGATGCCAGCCCCGGCCAGCGGGCCCAGGGCCTGGCCCAGGCCGGCAGCCAGCTGCTGTTCCGCGCCGCGGCCGAGCTCGTCAGCGTGCTGCAACAGGGCGACTGACGGCTAGCGCCGTCGCCCCGGCCGGTCCATGCGAGACATGGCCCGGCTCACCCCAGCGCCCCGATCACCGCGATCTCGCGCTGCTCCGGCACCTCGTTGTAGGACAGCACGGCCAGCCCGGGCGCGAACAGGCGCGCATAGCGGGCCAGCAGCGGACGGATCTGCGGCATCACCAGCAGCACCGGGGCGGCACCCTGCTGCTTCATCTGGTCGCGCGCCTGCGGCATATGCCGCTGCAGCTGGGCCAGCAGCTGCGGGTCCACGGGGTAGCTGTCCAGCTGCACCTTGGCATTGCCCTGGCGCGCCTGGTTCAGCGCGCCCAGCAGCAGGTTCTCCAGCTCGGCACCGAGGTTGAACACGCGCATGCTGCCCACCGGGCCGCAGAGCTGGCCGACGATCTGGCGCTTCAGGGTGCAGCGCACCTCGGCGGCCAGCAGGATGGCGTCCTTGGTGGTCTCGGCGTTCTCCACCAGGGTGCTGGCGATCGGCACGATGTCCTTGATCGACACCCCTTCGGCCAGCAGCAGGCGCAGGATCTTCAGCAACTGGCTGTGGCCGTAGGCCTTGTCCAGCGCCGCCGCCAGCTTCGGCGCCAGCGCGGTGAGGCGCTCCAGCAGCGCGCCGACATCGTCGAAGCGCAGCAGCTCGGGCAACTGCTCGCGCACCAGCTTGGAGAGATGGGTCGCGATCACGCTGGGCACGTCCACCACCTGATAGCCCAGGCCCAGCGCATGGGCCTTCTGCTCGGGCGCGATCCAGATCACCGGCAGACCGTAGGCCGGGTCGGCACCGGGCGCGCCGTCCAGCTCACCGTAGACCTGGTTGGAGGCGATGGCCATCAGGCGCTCGGGATGCACCTCGGCCTGGGCGATCACGCTGCCGCCCAGCAGCACCGCGTACTGGGTGGGCTTGAGCGAGAGGTCGTCGCGCACATTGATGCCGGGCAGCAGCAGGCCCAGGTTCTCGCTCAGGCTCTGGCGCATGCCCTTGACGCGCTGCTGCAGCGGCGCGCCCTGCTCGGGGCTGATCAGCCCGACCAGCTTGTAGCCCAGCGAGACCGAGAGCGTCTCCACCACCGGCAGCGCGCGCCAGTCCAGCTCGGGCGGCGCGGCCGTCAGCAGCGCGCCTTCCAGCGGCGCGGCCGGCCTGACCTGGCCGGCGGCCTTTCTGCTCATGCGCCAGCCGGCATAGGCCAGCGCCGCGGTGAAGCTGGTGAAGGCCAGCGTGGGCATGCCCGGGATCAGGGCGAGCGCCAGCATCACGGCGGCGGCGCTGTACAGCACCTGGGGCGAGGCCAGCAGCTGCTGGCCGATCTGGGCCTCGAAGGCACCGTCGCCATCGCCGGAATCGCTGACGCGGGTGACGATGATGGCGGCCGCGGCCGACAGCAGCAGCGCCGGGATCTGCGCCACCAGGCCGTCGCCGATGGTCAGCAGCGCATAGGTGCGGAAGGCCTCGCCCAGGCTCAGATCGTGCATGAAGGCGCCGATCGCGACGCCGCCGATCATGTTGATCAAGAGGATCAGGATCGAGGCGATCGCGTCGCCGCGCACGAACTTGCTGGCGCCGTCCATCGCGCCGTAGAAGTCGGCCTCGGCGCCGACCTCCTTGCGGCGTTTCTGCGCCTGCTCCTGGTTGATCAGGCCGGCGTTCAGGTCGGCATCGATCGCCATCTGCTTGCCGGGCAGGGCGTCCAAGGTGAAGCGGGCCGAGACCTCCGAGATGCGCTCCGCGCCCTTGGTGACGACGATGAAGTTCACCACCATCAGGATCACGAACACCACCAGGCCGACGACGAAATTGCCGCCGATCACGACATTGCCGAAGCTCTCGATCACCTGGCCGGCCGCATGCGTGCCCTCGTGGCCGTGCAGCAGCACGACGCGCGTCGAGGCCACGTTCAGCGACAGGCGCAGCAGGGTGGTGGCCAGGATGATGCTCGGGAACACCGAGAAGTCCAGCGGCCGCTTGCTGTTCACGCTGACCAGGATCACCACCAGCGCCAGCACGATGTTGAAGGTGAACAGCACGTCCAGCAGCACCGGCGGCAGCGGCAGGATCACCATCGCCAGGATGGCCATCAGGAACAGCGGCGCGGCGACGCGGTAGGGGCCCAGCTGGGCCGTGAGACGTTCGAAGAAGTTCATGAGGGCGAGGACTGGGGGTCCGATAGATGCGGGGGCACGGCCAGGTCGCCGGGCAGCTGGGGCGCGCTCTTGCGCTTGCCCGACTTGAAGGCCTTGAGCTGCATCACATAGCTCAGCACCTGGGCCACGGCCTGGTACAGCGAGGCAGGAATCTGCTGCTGCACCTGACTGCTGTTGTAGAGGGCGCGAGCCAGCGGCGGCAGGGTGAGGGTCTGCACGCCATGCTGGCGCGCGATCTCGCGGATGTAGTAGGCCATCTCGTCCACGCCCTTGGCCAGCACGAAGGGGGCCTCGGCGCGCCCTTCGTCATAGCGCAGTGCCACCGCGTAATGCTCGGGGTTGACGATCACGACGTCGGCCTCCGGCACGGACTTCCTGACGCCGCGCTGCGCCAGCGCGCGCTGCAGCTGGCGGATGCGCTGGCGCACCTCGGGCCGGCCTTCCTGCTGCTTGTACTCGTCCTTCAGCTCCTGCTTGCTCATGCGCTGCCTGCGCATGAAGAAGAAATGCTGCAGCGGCGCATCCAGCAGCGCGAAGCCGCCGAGCAGGGCCGCCAGCACCATCAGGCTGTCCAGCAACATGCCGGAGCCCTGCGCCAGCGCCTGGTCCAGGCTCTGGCCCTGCAGCGCCACCCAGGCGTCGGCCAGGCTGCGGCCCAGGTAGACCAGCGCCGCCAGCAGGCACAGCACCTTCAGGATGGACAGGCCCAGATCGCTGTAATGCTTGGCGCTGAACAGCCGGCCCAGATTGCTGAGCGGGCTGAGGCGCTCGAGCTTGGGTGCCCAGTTGCCGGGCACGAACACCAGGCCGCCGGGATAGAGCGAGGCCAGCAGTGCCGCCAGCGGCAGCAGCAGCAGGGGCGCGGCCAGCTTGAGCAGCAGCGCCAGGGTGGCGAGGAGCAGCGCGGACCAGACGTTGTCCTGCGCGCCCTCCAGGTTCAGCGGCGCATAGATCAGGTGGAAGAGGGCGCGGAAGTCCTCCAGGTAGATGGGCATCAGCAGCACCAGCAGCTTGAAGCTGAGCAGCATGGCGACCGCCATCGGCAGATCGCGCGAACGCGCCACCTGGCCCTGCTCGCGCGCCTTGCGGAGCTTCTGTTCCGAGGGCTTCTCGGTCTTGTCGCCGCTGCCGGCCTCAGACATGGCCGGCCCCCGTGCGCAGACCGCGGTCGATCATCTCCAGCACCTGCCGGGTCATTCGCAGGTAATGGTCCGGCACATGGGCGAGCATGCGGGTCAGCATGAACAGGCCGAACAGGGTCACCAGCGAGAAGCCCAGCGAAAAGAGGTTCAGGCTCGGGGCCACGCGGTTCAGCAGCCCCATGCCCATCTGCACCACCAGGGTGGAGAACACCACCGGCAGCGCCAGCAGCAGCGCGGCCGAGAACACCCAGGCCAGGTTGTAGGCCAGCGTCTCCATGCTCAGCGCCGCCAGGCCGGCGCCGACCGGCCAGGCCTTGAAGCTGCCGCCCAGCACCTGCACGAACAGCAGATGCCCGTCGACGCTGAAGAACACCAGCATGCACAACATGGAGAGCAGGGCCGAGATCACGTCGGACGAGGCGCCGTTCATCGGATCGTTCATCACCGCCATCGCCAGGCCTAGCTGCGAGGACAGCAGGAAGCCCAGCACCGTGATCGCGGCCATCGCCAGGTGGAAGGCCAGGCCCAGCACGAAGCCCAGCAGGGCCTGTTCGGCTGCCGCAACGACGCCGGCCAGGGTCCAGGGGTCGATGGCGATGGCCGTGCTCTGCGACACCGGCATCAGGATCACCGCCAGCGCCAGCGCCAGCAGCAGCCGCGCGCTGATCGGCACCATGGCCTCGCCGATCAGCGGCGCCGCGCTCAGGAAGGCCAGGCCGCGGCAGAACGGCCACCACAGGGCGCTCAGCAGGGGCAGCAGCTGTTTGAGCTCCCACTCCATGGCGGAGTCAGGCCACCAGGGTGGCCGCGCGCTCGAAGATCGAGACGCAGAAGTCCATCAGATAGCCCACCATCCAGCGCCCGGCCAGGCCGACCACCAGCAGGGTGACCAGCAGCTTGGGCAGGAAGGATAGGGTCTGCTCGTTGATCTGGGTGGCGGCCTGGAACAGGCTCACCAGCAGGCCCACGATCAGGCTGGGCAGCACCAGCAAGGTGACCAGCAGCAAGGTGATATTGAGCCCTTCGCCGATCAGGTCGGTCGCGATCTCGGGCGTCATGATCCCACCATCCTGACACTGGACACCAAGGTGTTGACCGTCAGGGTCCATCCGTCCACCAGCACGAACAGCAGCAGCTTCAGTGGCAGCGAGATCACCAGCGGGCTCAGCATCATCATGCCCATGGCCATCAGCACCGAGGCGACGACCAGGTCGATCACCAGGAAGGGGATGAACAGCATGCAGCCGATCTGGAAGGCGGTCTTCAGCTCCGACAGCACGAAGGCCGCCAGCTTGACGGCGAAACCATGCTCCTCGGGCTTGGCGACGTGCTCCTCGCCGGCCAGCTTGGACACCTGGGCCAGCGCGCTCTTGCCCGTCTGCGCCAGCATGAAGCGCGACAGCGGCGCCTCGGCAATCCGCAGCGCCTGAGTCAGGGTGATCTTCTCGGCGTCGTAGGGCATGAAGGCCTGTTCCCAGATCTGCTCGCCGACCGGCCGCATCACCAGGATCGTGAGGATCAGCGCCACGCCGGTGATCAGCCGGTTCGGCAGGCCCTGCTGCAGGCCCAGGGCCTGACGCAGCAGCGACAGCACGATGATGAAGCGGGTGAAGCTGGTCATCATCAGCACCAGCACGGGCAGCAGCCCGAGCAGGGTCATGATGATCAGGACCTGGGTCTTGACCGTGAACTCGTTGGCCGTGCCGGGGACGGCGCCGGTGATCTTGACGGTCTGGGCCAGCAGCGGGTGGTGCAGCAGCGAGAGACCCATGCCCAGGGCCATCGGGCCCAGGGCGCGCGCGAACTTCATGGCTGCAGCTGATCCAGGTCCAGGCCGGCGATCTCGATGATCTTCAGGCCGTAGTTCTCGCCGGCCACCACCACCTCGGCGCGGCCGATCGCGGTGCCGTTGACCTTGATGATCAGCGGTTCGCCGGCCAGGGTGTCCAGCTCCACGACGCTGTCGGCCTGCAGCCGGGCCAGATCGTAGAGCGAGAGCCTGGCCTCGCCGACCTCCAGGGTCAGCGTGACCGGGATCTTGCGCATCAGCTTTGGCAGGTCGCGCGCGGGCGGCGCCGGGGCGGCCTCGGGCGCGGGCAGGGCCAGCTCCTGCTCGGGGAAATCGTTCAGCAGGGCCTCGATGGCCTGGTTGTCGTTCATGTTCATCGGATTGCTCATGTCAGTCGGCGTCCGCAAAGGAGGTCAGGCACAGCTTGCCCTGGTGTTCGGCCACCGAGGCCGTGAAAAGGCGCGAGCCGTCGACCAGCACCTCGGTCGCCTTCAGGCGCACCGGCACCAGATCGCCGGGCCGCAGCGCCAGCAGCTCGCCCAGCGGCAGGGTCTGCTCCAGCAGACGGGCCTCCAGCTTCAGGCCGAGCCGGCGTTCCAGCTGGTGGGCGTCCGTTGCGCTGCGCGGGCTGCGATCCGGCAGTTCCTCGGCCAGGCGCTTCAGCAGGCGGTCGATATAGGCGGGCTCCAGCGCCAGCAGCATCTCGCTGTCCAACTCGCATCCGGCTTCGCGCACCGGCACTCGCACGATCCAGCTGCCGGCGGCCAGCCGGGGCTGCTGGCTGGGCTGCAGCTCCGGCGCCTCGGTGTTGTCGATGGCCTGCATGCAGCCTTCCAGCAGTTGGCGGCACAGCAGCGCCTGCAGGCGCTCCTCGGTGGCGGTTTCCGGCACGGCGGCATCGGCGCCGGATTCGGCCGCGCCGTAGCGGTGCGCCATCAGGCTCAGCACCAGGCCGCGCTCGACCCAGCAGGCCACGCGGCCCTGCGGACCCAGGCCGACCAGCCAGCGGCCGGTGTTCTGCGCGAGGCTGCCCGGCTTGATGCTGATCTCGCCGAGCTGGTACTGGGCGCGGTAGCGGCGGTTGTGCTGGCGGAACTGCTCGCCGAGCGCTTCGCCCAGCTGTCTTGCGAAGCGCGGCAGCAGATGCACGGGACGGCCCAGGGTGCGCGGATCCAGCGGCGCATGGTGGCCGCCGTCGCGGTCCGCGGACCTGGAGGGACGTTGATCGGAGGCGGTCATCGGCGTGGGTTTGCGCAGGTTTGGCTAAATAGATAGCCGTTTGCCAGGAGGCGGCGCGCGGCGGGCGTGGCTTATTGAAAGCCGCTCGCATTTTATGGAGCCTTGGATACTCTCTTGATATTCGAGATGCCATGCCGGCGGCGCGCACGGTAAAAAATCACAGGGCCCGAATTTAAGTCGACTCGGATCAGGGTCGCCTTGCTTGCGTGGGACCGGTCTATATACCCCGCCTGTACCTCGGCAGTGGGGTGGCGACCATTCATATGGCTGCAATATGACGCCGGCGTCTGTGCGGCGCAAAAATAGCGATCTGTCGATCCTTCGTCCGGATCCGCGTGTACAAAGTCACGCGGATCCGGACTGCTTTATTGCACCGCCGCAAAAATTCTTGTCCGGCTGTTTGTACCCCGTTACAGTTTGCTCATCAGGGCACACCCGAACGAAAGTCGGGGTCGCAAAGCCTCCGGTCTACCATCCACGGGACTTCCCGGGATCACGATAGCGGGGTTGCCAGACCTGAGTCTGCCGAGTCCGCGTGCTGCGTGGGCTCAGGGTGAACTCTCGCCTGCCGGGCTGCTCCCGCAGCCTGTTGCGACCTGCTGGCTTTCGCCAGGGCTTGCCGCCGATCGACCCCTTGGTGTGACGCGACCATGAGCAAGCCGAACAGTCTCTCCTCCTTCCCCGATGTCCCCGCCGCGATGTCGTGCCCCACGTCCGGCGCGCGGGCTCCGTTCGCGCCATCGGTCCGGGCGCAGCGCGCACAAATGGTCGATCGGCAACTCATGTGAATAAGGTGTCGGCAGATCGCGCTTTATTGCTGGGGCGTGCGGCTGACGATACAGGCAAGGAAATAAAAACCGGCGCCGCGGGCGTATGTTCTGATTGAATTTCATATTCAATTAATGAATAGCAATGAGACTCGCGCGAAATTGAAAATGGGTCCGCGATCAAAGGGGGTATCGATGTCGGGATTCATCTCGAAGTAGTTTCAAGTGTCACCGCTTCATGCTGGTTTCGCCCCGCGGTGAAACAGCCGGCGAAAACCAAAAAATCCCGAAACAAAAATATGCTCTGCGAATGGGCAGGGAATTGCTCCGCCCTCGATCGGTGCATTTCCGGTAACGCGAAGGACTCGAATATGGCCGTCTCCGGCACCGTCTCGCCACAGCTCAGTACCGGCGCCCTGCAGGCCGAACTGGCGCGCCTGGAGCAGGATGCGCTGCGCCTGGCCGCGAGCGCGTCCGAGCCTCGGCCCGAGGGCGTGCGCGGCTTCGCCGACAGCATGGCCCAGGCCCTGCGCGGCATCGATGCCAAGGATCAGGACGCCGCGGCCCGCATGGGCGCGGTCGAGGCCGGCGAGAGCGACGACCTGGTGGGGGCCATGCTCGCCAGCCAGGAAGCCAGCCTGTCCTTCTCGATGCTGATGCAGGTCCGCAACAAGGTGGTCGGCGCGGTGGACGAACTGATCAAGCTGCAGCTCTGAGGCCCGGAACACCATGCTGAAAGCCCTGACGACCCGCCTGGGTCCCGCCTGGAGCAATCGACCGGCCCTGCCGAGCGGCCTGCTGCGCAGCCTTGCGCCGCTGCTGGGCCTGGCGCTGGCCGGCACCGCCCTCGCCCTGATGCTGATGTGGCGCGACCAGGCCGGCTACAAGCCGGTGTTCGGCCAGCGCGAGCGCGTGGCCACGGCCGAGATGCTGGCCGTGCTGGACGGCGAGCAGATCGCCTACCGCCTGCATCCCGACACCGGCCAGGTGCTGGTGCCCGAGGGCCAGCTGGGCCGCGTGCGCATGCTGCTGGCGGCCAAGGGCGTGGTCGCCAAGCTGCCGGCCGGCCTGGAGCTGATGGACCGCAACGACCCGCTGGGGGTCAGCCAGTTCGTGCAGGACGTGCGCTTTCGCCGCGGCCTGGAGGGCGAGCTGGCGCAGAGCATGATGAGCCTGGATGCGGTCGATGCGGCGCGCGTGCATCTGTCGATCGCCAAGTCCTCGTCCTTCGTGCTGAGCGATGGCCAGAAGAGTTCGGCTTCCGTAGTGCTGACCCTGAAGCCGGGCCGCAGCCTGTCCAACGAACAGATCGCCGCTGCCATCAACCTGGTGGCCGGCAGCGTGGCCAGCCTGGAGCCAACGCGCATCAGCCTGGTCGACCAGTCGGGCAATCTGCTGTCGGCGCGCGTCGACCTCAGCGAGGGTTTCGAGGCCAATCAGGGCGGCGACGCCGCCAAGCGTTACCAGGACGAGGTGCGCCGCAATGTGCGCGACCTGCTGGCGCCGGTGCTGGGCGAGGCCAACTACCGCGTCTCGGTCACCGCCGAGGTGGACAACGACCGCGTGCAGGAGACCCGCGAGCAGTACGGCGATGCGCCCAAGCTGACCAACGAGGCCATGCGCGAGGAGCAGGACCGCGAACGCATCGCGCTGGGCATCCCCGGCTCGCTGAGCAACCGCCCGGTCAACGCGCCTGATGCCGCCGCTTCGGCGCCGGCCGATGCCGCGGCCAATGCCAGCACCGCGCGCAAGAACGCGGCCACGCGCCAGTACGCCTACGACCGCAGCATCACCCAGGTGAAGAAGAGCCGGGGCCGCCTGGCTCGCCTATCGGTGGCCGTGGTGCTGAACAACGCGGCCGCCCCCGGTGGCGCCACCGCCTGGACGCCCGACGACCTGGGCAAGGTCGAGCGCCTGCTGAGCATGGGCCTGGGCGTCAATGCGGAGCGCGGCGACAAGCTGGTCGTCTCGACGCTGAGCTTCCCCAGGCCGGCCGCGCCCGAGCCCTGGTACCAGCAGCGCGACCAACTGCTCGACATCGGCGGCTGGGTCGGCTATGCGCTGGCCGCGCTGCTGGGCTATCTGCTGCTGGCCCGTCCGCTGCTGCGCGTGGCGCAGCAGGCCGTGGCGCCACGCGCTCCGCTGACGCCGCTGGAACCGGTAGCGATGCCAGCGAACCCGGGTGGCTCCGCGGCGCTACCGGTCGAACTTCCGGCGCCTGCCGCCGGTCTGCCTGCGCCGGTTGCCGAGCGACCCATGCCCGTCGTGCCGCTGCTGGAGAACTACGAATTGCCGCCCCCCGGCTCGCCGGTGGATGTCCTGGTCGACCACCTGAAGATCCTCGCGTCCAAGGAGCCCGAACGCGTGGCCGAGGTGGTGAAGCAATGGGTGCAGAAGAAAAATGCCTGATCACAACATTGCCGCCGACTTCATTCCCGCCACCAGCGCGGCCGGCCTGACACCGGTCGAGCGCGCGGCCATCGTGCTTCTGAGCATGGGTGAGGAGCCCGCTGCGGCGGTGCTGCGTTGCCTGTCGCGCGAGGAGCTGCTGGACGTGACCCAGGTGATGTCGCGCATGAGCGGCATCAAGGTCGACTGGGTCAAGACCGCGCTGCAGGGCTTCTTCGACGACTACCGCGAGCAGAGTGGCGTGCACGGCGCCTCGCGCAGCTATCTGAAGCGCTCGCTGGATCTGGCGCTGGGCGGCGACATCGCCAACAGCGTGCTGAACAATATCTACGGCGACGCCATCCGTCCCAAGATGCAGCGTCTGCAATGGGCTTCGCCGAAATGGCTGGCCGACCATATCGCCGACGAGCATGTGCGCATGCAGGCGGTGTTCCTGGCCTTTCTGCCGCCGGCCCTGGCCGGCGACGTGATCGCGGCCCTGCCCGAGGCCGGCCGCGACCTGGTGCTGCTGAACGTGGCGCGTCTCTCCGAGGTGGATGCCGAGCTGCTGCAGGAGCTGGAGCAGCTGGTGGAACGCTGCCTGGCCGGATTGGGCCAGCAGGGCGCCAGCGTCGAGGGCGTGCGCCAGGCGGCCGAGATCCTGAATCGCCTGCCGGGCCAGCGCCTGCAGATGGTCGAGCTCTTGCGCGCGCATGACCCCGAGGTGGTCAGCGAGATCGAGGTCAGCATGTACGACTTCTTCATCCTGTCGCGCCAGAGCGAGGCGGTGCTGACCCGCATCATCGAGGAGGTGCCGCTGGAGCTGTGGGCCGTGGCGCTGAAGGGCGCCGAGGCCCAAGTGCGCGATGCCATCCTGGCCGCGATGCCACGCCGTCAAGCGCAGAGCTTCGAGGATCTGATCCGCCGCAGCGGCCCGATGCCGCTGTCGCGCGCCGAGCAGGCCCGCAACGAGGTGATGGCCCAGGTCAAGGCCCTGGTCGATGCCGGCGAGATCCAGGTGCAGCTGTTCGCGGAGGCCACGGTCGAATGAAGCCCGTGCTGCGTCCGCATCGCTTCCCGCCGCTGGCCCAGCTGAACGCGGCCCGCGAGCTCGCGACGAGCTCGCCGGCCCAGCTGCAGGAAGCGCTGGCCCAGGGCTTCCAGGAGGGCCTGGCCAAGGGTTACGAGGAAGGTCATGCCAGCGGCCTGCAGTCGGGCGCGGATGCGGCCCAGGCCGCCGGGCGCGAGCAGGGCCGCGAACTGGGGCGGCGCGAGATGCAAGAGCGCTTCGGCGTGCTGGCCCGGCCGGTCGATGCGCTGCTGGGCGAGCTGCGCCAGCTGCAGGCCGACTACCAGTCGGCGCTGCGCAAGGAAGTGGTCGAGCTGGTCGAGAAGGTGGCCCGCCAGGTGATCCGCGCCGAGCTGACCCTGCAGCCCACCCAGCTGCTGGCTCTGGTCGACGAGACCCTGGCCAGCATGCCGGTGCGCCGCGAGGGCGTCGAGGTGTTCCTGAATCCCGAGGATCTGCGCCGCCTGCAGGACCTGGCGCCCGAGCGCGCCCTGGCCTGGACCCTGATGCCCGACGCCGGCCTCGAAAGCGGTGAATGCCGGCTGCTGGCCGGCGGCCGCGAGGCCGATGCCGGCTGCCGCCAGCGCTTGGAGGCCTGCATGAGCCAGGTCAAGGCCCAGGTGCTGGATCATGCCGGCGGGGAGGGCGCGCGATGATCGCCGCCGCACTGCGCAAGGTCGAGCTGGGCGAGGTGCCGGTGGCCACCCCCACCGGCCGCCTGGTCGGCGCCTCCGGCCTGCTGCTGGAAAGCGTCGGCTGCCCGCTGCGCACCGGCCAGCGCTGCATGATCGAGGGCGCCGACGGCGCCTGGACCGCGGCCCAGGTGGTGGGTTTCCGCGATCAGGTGTCCTACCTGATGCCCTTCAAGAAGCCCGAGGGCCTGGCCACCGGCGCGCGCGTGCTGCCGGCGCCGGAGAGCCGCCTGCCGATGATCGGCCCGGCCTGGCTGGGCCGCATCGTCAACGGCCTGGGCGAGCCGATCGACGGCCTGGGCCGCCTCACCGGCGAGCATGCGCTGCCGAGCCAGCCGCCCAAGGTCAATCCGCTGAAGAAGACCCCGGTGCACGAGCCGCTGGACGTGGGCGTGCGCGCGATCAACGGCATGCTGACCCTGGGCCGTGGCCAGCGCGTCGGCCTGATGGCCGGCTCGGGCGTGGGCAAGAGCGTGCTCTTGGGCCTGATCACCCGCCAGACCGTGGCCGACGTGGTGGTCGTGGGCCTGATCGGCGAGCGCGGCCGCGAGGTGCGCGAGTTCATCGACCTCTCGCTGGGCGAGGCCGGGCTGAAGCGCGCCGTGGTGGTGCTGGCGCCGGCCGACGAGTCGCCGCTGATGCGCATGCGCGCCACCGAGCTGTGCCATACCATCGCGGCGCATTATCGGGACCAGGGCCAGCATGTGCTGCTGCTGGTCGACTCGCTGACCCGCTATGCGATGGCCAAGCGCGAGGTGGCGCTGGCCCTGGGCGAACCGCCGGCCACGCGCGGCTACCCGCCCTCGGTGTTCTCGGTGCTGCCCGAGCTGGTCGAGAGCGCCGGCAACGGCGAGCATGCGCAAGGCAGCATGAGCGCGATCTATACCGTGCTGGCCGAGGGCGACGACCAGCAGGATCCGGTGGTCGACACCGCCCGTGCCATCCTGGACGGCCATATCGTGCTGTCGCGCGCGCTGGCCGAGCGCGGCCACTATCCCGCGATCGACATCGCCCAGTCGATCAGCCGCTGCATGGCCCTGGTGGCCGCCAAGCCGCATCAACAGGCGGCGCGTCAGCTCAAGCAGCTGGCGGCGCGCTACGAGCAGGTGCGCGAGCTGCTGCCGCTGGGCGCCTATGTGCCCGGCGCCGATCCGCTGACCGATCGCGCGGTCGCGCTGTTCCCGCGCATCGAGGCCTTTCTGCACCAGGGCGTCAACGAGGCCGCGCCGCTGGCCGAGACCCTGGCCAAGCTCGAGGAGCTGCTGGCATGAGCCAACAACAGCTGCAACGCAGCCTGCAGCGCCTGATGGGCCTGCGCGAGCGCGAGCTGGAACGCCACCAGGCCCAACTGGCCGCCAAGGAGCAGCTGCGCGCCCGCTATGTCTCGACCGTCGAGCGCCTGGAGCAGCTGAACGCCCAGATCGGCCCGACCGGCGCGGCCCTGCCCAGCCTGGCCGCCAACAGCGCCGAATACAAGCAGGCGGTGCTGCAATGGGCCGAGCAGCAGCGCCAGGACCTGGCCCTGCACGAGGCCGACATGGCGGCGCAGCGCCAGTCGATGCTGGCGGTGGCGCGCAAGCAGGAGGCCTTCGGCCAGTTGCTGGGGCGCGTCGATGCCCGCCTGCTGGCCGCGCGCGGCCGCCTGGAGCAGAAGCAGCAAGACGATCTGGCCGGCCAGGTCTGGCAGCGCGGCCAGGGGGAACCCGCATGAGGCCGTTTAAGCCCGCGCGCCGCGCCGTCGCCCTTGCCCAAGGTAGTCCCACCGACAACCTTGCAGGAGCTTGCCATGGCTAGCATCGACCCGACCACCCTGGCCACCAATCTGGCCACCGCCTACACCCAGTCCGCCCGGACGCTGCTGGCCTCGCAGACCAAGAGCAGCCAGGCCACCGCGACCGCGCTGAGCAAGCTGCAGTCCGCGCTGAAGGCCTTCGATGCCGCGCTGGACGGCCTGTCGGACAAGAAGAGCCTGCAGCAGCTGACGGCCGCCTTTGGCAACAGCGCCACCGGCAGCGCCGTGGCCAGCGCCAGCGCGCTGCCGGGCAGCTACCAGATCTTCGTCGAGAAGCTGGCCAGCTCGCACCAGGTGGCCTACAACGACCTGCCCGCCGTGCCGGCCTGGCCCAGCGGCCCGGTCAACATGACCCTGCGCCTGGACAATGGCAGCAATTTCGTGGTCGACCTGTCGAACGCCGACGGCGACGGCGACGGCACGCTGTCCCAGGTCGAGCTGGCGCGCGCGATCAACCAGGCCTCGGGCAACGGCGGCCTGGTGAGCGCCCAGGTCGTCAGCGGCGGCGGCCAGAGCCAGCTGACCCTGAGCTCGGGCGTCAGCGGCGAGGGCGGCAAGATCACGCTGGACACCAGCAGCCTGCCGGCCGGCGCGCTGCGCACCGCGCTCGAAGACCCCAGCAAGCAGGTCGAGCTGAAAGCGGCCCAGGATGCAGTGGTCTGGATGGGGGCACAAGGCACCGGCCTGCAGATCAAGCAGGGCAGCAACGAGTTGACCGCCATTCCCGGCGTCACCGTGACGCTGAAGGGCCTGAGCAGCGGCACGCCCGATACGCTGACCGTCACCAAGGACGACAGCGCCACCACGGCCAATGTGAAGAGCTTCGTCGAGGCCTACAACACGCTGGAGAAGGCGCTCGACGAGCTGACCGCGGTGGGCAAGGACGGCGCCGCCTCGGCGGCCTTCGCCACGGATGCCGGCGTGCGCTCGTTGCGCAGCCGCCTGAACAACATCCTGCGCCAGGACTTCGGTGGCATGACCCTGCGCGACCTCGGCATCAGCGCCGACCGCGGTGGCCAGCTGAGCCTGGACAGCACCCGCCTGAACAAGACCCTGGCTGCCAAGCCGGATGCGCTGGACACCGTGTTCGGCAGCAGCTCGAGCAGCGCGCCCAAGGGCGTGATGGGCGCCTTCGCCGGCCTGCTGGAGCAGTGGACCAACAGCAGCTCGGGCCAGATCCAGCAGCGCCAGGCCTCGGTGCAGGCCGCGCAGAAGGCGCTCGGTGCCCGCCAGACCCGTCTCGATGCGCAGTACGAAACCATGTACCAGCGCTACCTCAAGCAGTTCACCGCGCTGCAGGAAGTGCAGTCGCGCATGAGCGATACCAGCAGCCTGCTCAGTTCGCTGAGCACCTAGCCCCCACACGATGACTTACGACGCCTACCAAAGCTACCAAGCCGTCAATCTCAAGGCCCAGACCGCCCAAGCCTCGCCGGTGCAGCTGGTGCTGGTGCTGATGGACGGCCTGCTCGATGAACTGGCCCGCGCTCGCGGCCACATCGAGGCCCGCCGCTACGAGCTCAAGGCCGCCAGCCTGGAAAAAAGCGTCGCCATCATCAACGGCCTGTCCAGCGCCCTGGACATGGAGGCCGGCGGCGAGGTCGTGCAGAACCTCGCCCGCCTCTATGACTACTGTGCCGAGCGCCTCTACCGCGCCGGCATCGACCTCGACGTCGGCATCGTCGACGAGGTCGTGACCCTGCTCTCCAATATCCGCACCGGCTGGGCCGGCGTGCAGGCCCGTCATGGATAAGCTGATGCAGCTGCGCCAGCTGACCCAGGGCTTGCGCGAAGCCGGCCGCGGCCGCGACTGGGCCGCGTTGTCGCGCCTGGATGCCGAGCTGGCCGCCATGCTGCGCCGCTGGCCGGCGCCGGTGCAGCTGAACGAGGCCGAGCGCCAGGCCCTGCAGGGCCTGAAGCAGGCCCATGCCCAGTCGCGCGAACTGTGCGCCGCCGAACTCGCCAGCCTGACCCAGACGCTGCAGAGCATGCGCCAGGGGCGCGAGCGCTGGAGCGCCTATGCCGAAAGCGCCGGCTGGTCCGATTCCGCCCATGATCCGGAGGTCCGCGCATGAACGGCGGCACGCTTTTGAACAGGCCCGCGGCGGGCAATCAGCCGCTCGCCATGCCTGCTGTCGTCGGCGCCTTGGCCGAATCGCGCATCGGCCAGGCACGCGGCTTCTTTGCCGATGCCCTGCTGGTCGAGCAAGGCGCCACGCCGCCTCAAGACCCGTTCGTGGCAGCCGAGGCTCGGATGCCGGACGCCCTGGTCGACAGGGCAGCGGCCGAATCGGATGCAGCCGCCGGTGACCTGCCGACGGCCGACACCGCCACGCCGATCGATCCGCAAAGCACCTATGCGATGGCGGCACTGGGCCTGCTGCAGGCCTTGGTGGCGCCATCACAGCCGCAGCAACTGCTGCGGTCGCCGGGTGCCCAGACCGTCGCGCCAGACCTGTCGGGCGCGCTGCCGGTGGCAGACGAGGCGCTGGCCATCGTCGCGCCGCCGGGCCGGGCCGAGACCCGGCCCGCGGATGCGCCAGCCGCGCCCGCAGTCCAGGCCGTCGTGGTCGACCCGAACCAGGCGGCGGCCGACCCGATCGTCGCCGCTGCCGCCCCGGCCGGCCTCCAGCCGCCACTCGCCGCACCGGAGCCCGCTACCAGCGCCACCAGCGCCGGCGTCGGCATGGATGCCGGCCGCGACGCCGGCCTGGCCCTGAAGGGCGAACCACGCCAATGGCAGCAACCGCTGCTGCAGGCCCTGGGCGACCGCCTGCAACTGCAGATCTCCGCGCGCAGCGAGCAAGCCGTGATCCGCCTCGATCCGCCGCTGCTGGGCCGGGTCGAGATCGCGATCCGCCAGCAGGCCGGCGAGCTGCAGGTGCGCATCGCCGCCAGCCATGGCGAGGTGGCGCGCCAGGTCCAGCAGGTCAGCGAGCAGCTGCGCCAGGACCTGGTGCAGCGCCACAGCGGCGAGGTCAGCGTGCAGGTGCTGCAGCCGGCCTCGGCCGGCCGCGAAAGCGACGCGCGCGGCGCCCCGCGCGACGCCCAGCAGCAACAGGCCCAGCAACAGGCCCAGGAGCAAGCCCAGGAGCAGCGCGAACAGCAGCAACGCCGCCCCGGCCGCGCGCTGGGCGATGCGGACCCGGCCGCTTTCGTCTCCACCTTCACGGCCGCCACGACCCGAGAGCCCTCACGATGAAGAAGAACATCAAACTGATCCTGGTGATCGCCCTGGTCGGCCTGCTGGCGGCGGCCGGCGCCGGCGCCGCCGTCTGGTGGAAGCTGGGAGGCGCCGCCGACGAGCGGACCAAGGCGGCGGATGCCGCCAAGGCCGAGACCGCCAAGCCCGCGCCCGACTACAAGTACGTCACCTTGGACAAGGTGCTGGTGATGCTGCGCGGCAATACCGGGGCTGCCGTCTCGCATTACATGGCCGTGGACGTGGTCTTCAAGGCCCTGCCCGAGCAGGAGAAGCGCGCCAAGGAACACCTGCCGCTGCTGCGCACGGTGGCCGTGACGGCCCTGTCTGCCTACACGGTGGAGGCGGCCCAGGCGATGACGGTGCCGCAGTTCGCCGCGGTGCTGAACAAGGCCTACCGCGACAGCTACGCAGCCGAGCGGCGCGAGCCGCCGTTCGCCGAGGCCCTGATCGGCAAGCTGATCATCGAGTGAGCGCAGCCGCGATGTTCGCCCCCTCCGCCGCCACGGCCTATGCCGAGTTCGCCCAGCCCCGACCGGGAGAACTGGGGCCGGACTTCGAGCAGGCCCAGCTGCGCCAGTACACGCCGCTGGTCAAGCGCATCGTGCGCCAGCTCAAGACCCAGGCCAGCGCGGTGATGGACCGGGAGGACATGGAGCAGATCGGCCTGATGGGCCTGCTGGAGGCGTTGCGCCGCTACGGCCGGCCCGACGAGGCCTTCGGCGCCTTTGCGGCGTTGCGCGTGCGCGGCGCCATCCTCGACGAGCTGCGCCGCCAGGACTGGCGCCCGCGCTCGGTACGCCAGGACAGCCACAAGCTGCGCGACGCCTTGCGCGCGCTGACCCGCAAGCTCGGCCATGAGCCCAGCGAGGCCGAGATCCTGCAGCACCTGAAGATCACGCCGCAGGCCTACCAGGCCTTCCAGCAGGACGAGGTGGCCGAGGAGCTGGCCAGCTTCGACGAGCTGGTGGCCGAGCTGAGCAACCTGCCCAGCGACAGCCGCACGCCCGAGGCCCAGCTGATGGTCACGCGCTCGATCGCCCAGGCCCTGACCAGCCTGGACGAGCGCGAGCAGCGGGTGATCCAGCTCTATTACGAATTCGACGCCAGCCTCAAGGAGATCGCCGCCGTGCTCGATCTCACCGAGGCGCGCGTCTCGCAGATCAACAAGGGTGCGCTCGGGAAGATGAAAGCCTTCCTGCAGCAGGCCTGATGCCCGAAGGAAAGAAGTAAAGCCATGCAGCCGTTCATTGGAATCGTCATCGTGCTGGGTTGCGTCTTCGGCGGCTTCATGCTGCACGGCGGGAGCTTCAAGGTGATCTGGCAGCCGGTCGAGCTGCTGATCATCCTGGGCGCTGGCCTGGGTGCCATCGTATTGGGCAACCCCAAGCATGTGCTGTCGGAGATGGTGCTGCAGCTCAGGAAGGTGGTGGGTCGCAAGAAGCCCGGCGAGGAATTCCAGCGCCAGCTGCTGCTCTTGATGTACGAGCTGCTGCAGACCGCGGCCGGCGGCCTGAAGGCGCTGGACGCCCATGTCGAGGCGCCGCACGAGAGCGTGCTGTTCAAGCGTTACCCGCTGATCCTGGAAGAGCCCAAGCTGCTGCACTTCATCGTCGACAACTTCCGCCTGATGGCGATGGGCAAGATCAATGCGCATGAGCTCGAGGGCGTGCTGGAGCAGGAGCTGGAAGCCATCCACGAGGAGATGAGCCAGCCGGCTCGTTCGCTGGGCAAGATCGCCGAGGCGATGCCGGGCTTCGGCATCCTGGCCGCGGTGCTGGGCATCGTGATGGCGATGAGCTCGGTGGCCGATGGCGCCGGCACCTCCGAGATCGCCGTGATGGTGGCGGCCGCGATGGTGGGAACCTTCATCGGCATCTTCTTCTGCTACGCGCTGTTCGACCCGCTGGCCAACATGATGAAGCAGCTGGTCAACGAGGAGCTGGCCGCGCTGGAGTCGGTCAAGGTCGTGCTGGTCACCCATGTCTCGGGCAAGCCGCCGCTGCTGGCCATCGACGCCGGCCGCCGCCTGGTGCAGCTCAATATCAAGCCCAGCTTCGCGCTGCTGGAAAGCTGGATCGACAAGATGCAGAACCCCGGCGATGCCGACGCCACGCCGCGCCGCCGCGCCACCGACCGCATGCCCGGCGAACGCGGGGGAGAGCGCCGTGCCGCCTAACAAAGGGGACGGTCATCAGACCGTCGTCAAGCGCGTCTCGCGCCGGCACGAGGAGGAAAGCCATGGCGGCGCCTGGAAGGTGGCGTTCGCCGACTTCTGTCTGGCCCTGCTGTGCCTGTTCCTGGTGCTGTGGCTGCTGGCCTCGCGCAACTCGGAGCGCATGCAGGTGGTCTTGAAGAGCGCCGGCGCGAATCTGCTGGAGGACGGCAACGGCCTGACCAGTTCGCTGGCCTCGGGCTCGCGCGGCAGCATGATCGAGCGGCACCCGGTGCCGGCCCATGGCGAGACACGCGCCGAAGGGGCTTCGCGCTACAGCAGCAATGCGCGCAGCGACGACGGCCCGGCCTCGCCCGGGCGGACCAGCTACGAGAGCCCGGCCGCGCTGCAGGCGCTGGCGCGCCAGATCGAGCGCGTCAGTGCCGAGGAAGGGCTGGGCGGCAATCTGAAGAGCGCCGTCACGCCGCAGGGTCTGCGCGTGATGCTGCACGACACCGACTCGAGCGGCATGTTCGAACGCGGCAGCGCCGTGCCCTCGGCGCGCTTCCGCGCGCTGCTGCGCAAGCTGGGGCCGGTGTTTGCGCGGATGCAGAACCAGCTGCTGATCGTCGGCCACACCGACGCCTCGCAGTACAGCGACCGCGGTCCGGCGGCCTTCTCCAACTGGGCGCTGTCCACGCATCGCGCGATGGCCGCGCGCTTCCATCTGCTGGAGGGCGGCATGCCCGAGCACAGCGTGCTGCAGGTCTCGGGCATGGCCGACAGTGCACCGCTGGACCCGGGCGACACGCAGGCCGCGGTGAACCGCCGCATCGAGCTGATGATCCTGACCGGCCGCCAGTCCAGCCAGATGGCGGCCATGTTCGGTGCGCCGCGCCAGAGCGTGACGCTGGGCGCGGCGGGCGAGAGCTTGGGCGCCCTGAGCGCCGAGGCCCCCGAGGCCGCACGCGAGCTGCGCCGCGCCCTGCCCATGGCCGGCAAGGAGTGAAGCGGCCATGCGAACCAAAGGAAGAGGTGATCGAATGAAAATCGTGGGTCAGAACGGCCAGGCCGTCGAAAAATCGCTCGCCAAGACCGACGAGCTCGCGATCGCCAAGACGGCCTCGGCCGCCCCCGCCGTGCTCGGCACCGACGCCGCCGCGGCACTGGAATCGAGCGTGCTGCAGCCGGCCAAGACCGCGCTGGACGCCATGCCCGAGATCGACCAGGCCAAGGTGGCGGCGCTGCGCGAGGCCCTGGCGCGCGGCGAGATCAGTTTCGATGCGAATCGCCTGGCCCAGCTGATCCAGCGCTTCCACGGAGGCCGGGGATGAGCGCCGTCCGGCCGAGCAGCCGCGCGCCCGAGGTGCTGGCCACGCTGCTGCGCGAGCTGCATGCCGACCGTTCGGCCTATGCCCGCCTGCGCGAACTGCTGGAAGCTCAGTTCCAGGCCGCGCTGCGCCACCGGAGCGAGGTGCTGGCAGGGCTGGCCGAGGACATCGTGGCCCTGGTCGAGCAGTTGGACGGGCGCAGCCGCCAGCGCGGCAGCACGCTCAAGCAGCTGCTCGGCAACGGCCCGGACAGGGGCGCCGAACCCAGCATGAGCGCGCTGCTGCAGCGCCTGCCCGCGGCCGTGGCCCAGACCCTGGGTACGGCCTGGCTGGCGCTGGAGCAGCAGGTGCGCGAATGCAAGGCGCTGAACCAGCGCAACTGCCATCTGATCACCGAGCAGCATGCGCTGATGCAGCGCGTGCTGGGCGTCGAGGAGGTTTATCTCTATGCTGAACGCTGATTTCAGGATCGGCGCCGGCGGCTTTCCCGCGCTGCCCGCGTCGCGCGCGGTGGGCGGGCAGGGCGGCCAGGGCGACGGCATGCCCGCGAGTTTCGGCAGCCTCTACCGCCAGCTGAATGCCGAGGTCGGCCGCTTCATCGAGCAGGGCAGCCCGTCCGGCGCCGGGCTCAGCCCCGAGGGCCTGGCGCGCCGCCTGCAAGCTGCGCCGGCCAGCGCCGATGCGACGGCCGAAGCGCTGGACGCGCAGCAGCAGGCCTGGCTGCGCCAGATTGCCCCGCAGGCCGAGGCTGCCGGCCGCCAGCTGGGCGTGGCGCCCGATGTGCTGGCCGCGCAGGCCGCGCTGGAATCCGGCTGGGGCCAGCGCCCGATCCGCCGCGAGGACGGCAGCGACAGCCACAACCTGTTCGCGCTGAAGGCCGGCGCCGGCTGGCGCGGCGAGGTGGCCGAGACCGCTACGACCGAATACGAGCAGGGCGTGGCCGTCAGGAAGCGCGCGGGCTTCCGCAGCTATGCCAGCCGCGACGCCGCCTTTCAGGATTTCACCCGGCTGCTGCTGAACAGCCCGCGCTACCAGGACGCGCTGCAGACCGGCAGCGATGCTCGGGCCTATGGCCTGGCGCTGCAGAAGGGCGGCTACGCGACCGACCCGGCCTATGCCGGCAAGCTGGCCCAGGTGGCCGCTCAAATAAGGGGAGCCCGCTGATGTCAGCGCGTCGAGGGCTCCACCAGGCCAGCCTCCAGCACGCGGGCCATGATGACGCGGCCGCTGCCGCTGTTGCGCACCTTGATGACGGTGTCGCGCGCACCGGCTTCCAGCGCCTCGCCGGCGCCCTGCACCTCGATGCCGTCGACGCGCGCCAGAATGCGCACGCGGTCACCGCGGCGTATCAGCTGGGCGGGCAGCAGCTGGCGCTTCTGCAGCAGCTGGCCGGCGCGCAGGCTGCTGCGCGGGGCCTGGCCCAGCACCTCGTCCAGCCGCGCCAGCGCATCGCTGGCCTGGCTGATGTCGCGGCGCTGCAGCTCCACATCGTCGTCGACCAGAGCGCGGCCGCTGGGCAGGTTCTGGCGCGCCACCAGCACCTCGGCGCTGAGGCTGGCGCGCAGCACGAAGCTCTGCGCGGGCAGCGCGGGACTGCCGGGGCAGCGCGCCATCAGGCGCAGCCGCGACAGGCTGCGCGCGTCCTGCAGCGTGACCTCCCAGCCGCCGGGGCAGGGCGGGGCGGGCTTGGCCGCCGGGAGGGGAGCGAGTTGCAGCTCGGGCGCCACCCAGCCCTCGCGGTCGGCCATCTCGAGCACGGCGCGGCGCGCCGTCTCGGCCACCTCGGCCTCCAGGCCAGCGGCCATGCCCCACAACGGCAGACAAAGGCCGACCCACAACAGATTTCTCGGAGAGCGAAGCATGAGCATTGATTTCAGCAAGGCCATGGGCCAGCACACCGACGCCCTGCGCCTGCGCGCCGAGCGCACCAAGGTGCTGGCCTCGAATATTGCGAACGAAAACACGCCCGGCTACCAGGCACGAGACCTGGATTTTGCCGCGACCTTGCGCCAGGCCGGCGTGGACGGCGCCGACGGGCTGCTGCTGGACACCGAGGCGGGCGATTTGCAGTACCGCGTGCCCTTCCACGCGGCCCAGGACGGCAACACGGTCGAGCTGGGCGTCGAGCAGGCCGCCTTCGCGCAGAACGCCGCGGATTTCAACACCAGCCTGACCTTCCTGAACATGAAGCTCAAGGGCCTGGCCAAGGCCATCAACGGACAGTAAGGAGCCCAAGTCATGTCCTTCAAGCAGATTGCCCAGATCGCCGGATCGGCCATGTCGGCCCAGACCGTGCGCCTGAACACCATCGCCAGCAACCTGGCCAACGCGCAGTCGGCCAGCGGCAGCGAGGCCGAGACCTACCGCGCCCGCAAGCCGGTGTTCGCCGCGCTGGCCGCCAAGGAGGGCTTGGGCGAGCAGCAGCTGGCCGGCGCCCGCGTGCAGGTGCTGGACGTGGTGCAGAGCGAGGAGCCGCTGCGCAAGGTCTACGAGCCCGAGCACCCGCTGGCCAACGAGAACGGCGAGGTCTTTTACCCCAATGTCAACCCGGTCGCGGAGATGACCGACATGCTGTCGGCCTCGCGTGCCTTCGAGAGCAATGTCGAGGTGCTGGGCCGCATCAAGTCCATGCAGGCCGCGCTGCTGCGCCTGGGCGAATGAGCAGGAAGGAAGCGAACCCATGAGTACCGTCAGCGACGTCAGCAACAGCAGCAGCAGTGGTGCGGCCGGCCAGGCCATCAATGCCAACGGCAGCATCTCCAATATGTTCACCACCCTGCTGGTGGCCCAGATCAAGAACCAGGACCCGCTGTCGCCCAGCGACCCCAGCCAGTTCGTCAGCCAGCTGACCCAGCTGAGCCAGATGGAGGCGCTGCAGTCGCTGTCCACCCAGGGCGCCAGCAACGCCAGCATGCTGTCCAGCCTGCAGATGCTGAGCCTCGGAGCCCAGGTCGGCTCCACGGTGCAGGCCCAGGTCGAGCAGCTGCAGCTGGGCGCCGACAAGGTCGAGACCCGCTTCACGCTGGACGCCAGCGCGGCCCAGGCCAGCCTGGTGCTGACCGCGGCCGACGGCAGCGAGAAGCGCGTCGAGCTCGGCGCGCGCGGCATCGGCAGCCACAGCTACACGCTGGACCCGGCGGCGCTGGGCCTGGCGAGCGGCAGCTACCAGGTGCGCATCGAGAACGAGAGCAAGCAGGCCTCGCCGCTCGAGATCGTGGCCCAGCTGAGCAATGTGCGGCTGACCGGCGACGGCGGCGCGATGCTGAGCCTGGGCTCCTTCGGTGAGGTCAGCCCCGGCGCCATCACCCAGTTCAAGGGCCGTCCGGCCACCACCTGATCGATCAACCTACCGAGGTACAGACCATGTCTTTTGAAATCGCACGTTCCGGCATCAATGCGGTCAGCGGCGCCCTGGAGGCGATCAGCAACAATATCGCCAACTCCGGCACCTTTGGCTTCAAGTCCAGCCGCGCCAACTTCTCGGCCATGTATGCCGGCAGCCAGGCCAATGGCGCCGAGGTGTCCTCGGTCTCGCAAAGCCTCGAAAAGACCGGCGGCCTGCTGAACACCGGCCGCGGCATGGACGCGATGATCCAGGGCCGCGGCTTCTTCGCGGTCAAGGACAGCGGCGGCCAGCAGGTCTTCACCCGCGTCGGCATCTTCAATGTCGACAAGGACGGCTTCGTGGTCGATGCCCAGGGCCGCAAGGTGCAGGGCTATGCCGCGGTGCTGGACGCCAACGGCCGCCCGGTGCCCGGCGCCGGCCTCGGCGCTTTAGGCGACCTGCAGCTGCAGACCGGCCAGATCGGCGCCCAGGCCAGCGACGAGCTGGACTTCAACGGCAATCTGTCCTCCGACTGGACCGTGCCGAGCACCGCAACCTTCGACCCGACCGATCCGACCTCGTTCAACAGCTCGGTCACCTCGGTGGTCTACGACTCGCTGGGCAACAAGCACAGCGTCACCCAGTACTTCGTCAAGACCGGCGCCAACACGATCAACGCCCGCTACACGGTGGACGGCGCGCTGCAGGCCGCCCCGCTCACCACGCTGAGCTTCAACGCCCAGGGCCAGCTGACCGCCGTGCCCGCCACCACGCTGAACGTGGCGCTGAGCAACGGCGCGGCGCCGCTGGCCTTCGACATCGACTACACCGGCACCACGCAGTTCGCCGGCGACACCACGACCTTGACCAACGCCGCCAACGGCAATGCCGCGGGCGTGATGACCGGCACCAGCATCGCCGCCGACGGCAGCATCGTCGCGACCTACAGCAACGGCGACAAGCAGACCGTCGGCACCCTGGCCATGGTCACCTTCGCCAACGAGGGCGCGCTGACGGCCATCAGCGATACCAGCTGGGAGGCCAATATCGCCAGCGGCGCGGCGCTGTACTCGCGCCCCGGCTCGGCCACCACCTCGGAGCTGAGCACCGGCGCGGTCGAGCAGTCCAACGTGGACATGACCGGCGAGCTGGTCAACCTGATGTCGGCCCAGCGCAACTACCAGGCCAACACCAAGGTCATCTCGGCCGAGAACGAGATGATGCAGAACCTGATGCAGGCCGTGTAAAGGACCACCCCCTACGGCCTGCGGCCGCCCCCTCAAAGGGGGCACGTCCGGCGGACCGGCAGAGCCGGATCCGCGGCCGTTGCTGGGCAAGACCGGCGCCGCGCGAGATGGAGAGTATTGAATGGATGCATTGATCTACACCGTGATGAGCGGCGCCGAGCGGGTGCTGCGCGCCCAGCAGGTGCATGCCAACAACCTGGCCAACGTCGAGACGGCGGGTTTCCGCGCCAATATCGAGCGGTCGAATGCCCGTCAGGTGGAGGGCTACGGCTATGCCGCGCGGCACCTGAACCAGCTGTCCAGCGAGACGGTCAGCGGCAAGGAGGGCACGCAGCGCGAGACCGGCCGCGAGCTGGACGTGGCGATCCAGGGCGCGGGCCTGTTTGCGGTGCAGGTCCAGGGGCAGGGTGACGCGCAGGGCGAGGCCTATACCCGCGGCGGCAACTTCACGCTCGATGCCGAGGGCAATCTGCTGCTCGGCAAGCGCGCCGTGCTGGGCGAGGGCGGTGCCATCACGCTGCCGCCGCACAGCAAGGTGGAGATCACGGCCGACGGCGTGATCTCGGTGCAGACGCCCGGCGCCCAGGAGCTGCAGCAGGTCGACCGGCTCAAGCTGGTCAGGCCCGAGTTCGCCCAGTTGCGCAAGAACGAGGAAGGCCTGCTGGTGGCCCGCGACGGCCAGCCGCTGGCCTCCGATGCCGGCGTCAAGGTGGGCAGCGGCCGGCTGGAGTCCAGCAACGTCTCCGCGGTGGAGGAGATGGTCACGACCATGAGCCTGGCCCGCGACTTCGAGATGCAGATGAAGCTCTTCAAGGCGGCCGACGGCATGGCCGATGCGGGCAACCGCCTCATCCGCGAGTAAATCTTCCGCGCAAGCGACGGACAAGGAGAATCTATGAATCCCGCAATGTGGATCAGCAAGACCGGTGTGCAGGCGCAGGACGCCAAGCTGCAGGCCATCGCCAACAACCTGGCCAACGTCAACACCGTCGGCTTCAAGCGCGATCGCGTGATGTTCGAGGACCTGTTCTACCAGGTCGAGCGCCAGCCCGGCGCCCAGGGCGAGGATGGCGCCGCGGCGCCGGCCGGCGTGCAGCTGGGCAACGGCACGCGCCTGGTGGGCACGCAGAAGGTCTTCACCAACGGCAGCCTGCAGACCACCGGTCAAAGCATGGACGTGGCCATCATCGGCCAGGGCTTTCTGCAGGTCGAAGGCCCCAACGGCCGCCCGGCCTACACCCGCGCCGGCCAGCTCCAGGTCAACTCGGAAGGCCGCCTGACCAATGCGCAGGGCCTGCGCCTGCAGCCCGAGATCACCGTGCCGGCCGGCGCCACGCTGACGATCTCCGAGAACGGCACGATCACGGCCACCGTGAACGGCACGCCCAACGAGCTGGGGCAACTGCGCCTGAGCAACTTCACCAACCCGACCGGCCTGCTGGCCCTGGGTGACAACCTCTATCAGGAGACCACCGCCAGCGGCGCGCCCACCGAAGGGCTGCCCGGTGCCGACGGCCTGGGCAAGGTCAAGCAGGGCGCGCTGGAAGGCTCGAATGTGCAGGTGGTCGAGGAGATGGTCGACATGATCGCCGCCCAGCGCACCTACGAGATGAACACCAAGGTGCTGTCGGCCGCCGACTCGATGCTGCAGTACCTGTCGCAGGCCGTGCGCTGATGAAGGCCGCGCTGCCCCCCCTGCTGCTGCTCGCGCTGCTGGGCGGCTGCGCGGCCATCCAGCCGCCGGCGCCCGAGCCCGCGGCCCTGCCGCAGGCCGGCGATGCGCAGGCGCGCCAGGCCGGCCAGATCGCCGGCCGGCCGCGCGGCGGCGGCGTCTACCTGGGCGGCCGCGCCACCAGCCTGACCGCCGACACCCGGGCTTTCCGCCCCGGCGACGTGCTGACGGTGATGCTGGCCGAGACCACGCAGGCCAGCAAGAGCGCCGGCACCCAGCTCGGCAAGCAGAGCAGCGCCGGCCTGAGCGCCGCGCTGCGCGACAAGTCCACCGATGCCTCGCTGGGCATGCAGCGCGACTTCAACGGCAGCGCTTCCAGCAGCCAGCAGAACACCCTGCAGGGCGCCATCACCGTGGTGGTGCAGGACGTGCTGCCCAACGGCCTGCTGAAGGTGGTCGGCGAGAAGAGTCTGTGGATCAACCAGGGCGAGGAGCTGATCCGCCTGGGCGGCTATGTGCGCCCGGCCGATGTCGACAGCGACAACCGCGTGTCCTCGCAGCGCGTCGCCAACGCCCGCATCAGCTACAGCGGCCAGGGCGACCTGGCCAGCGCCAACACGCCGGGCTGGCTGACGCGCATGTTCAACAGCCCGCTGGCGCCTTTCTAGGCCCACCCCCCTACGGCCTGCGGCCGCCCCCTCGAGGGGGCAGGTCCGTAGGACCGGCGAAGCCGGATCCTCGGACCTCGCTTGATGAAGACGGAGCAGTTATGCGAGTGATGAATTTTCTCGGTGGCTTGGTGCTGACCTTGGCAATGCTGCCCGCAGCGGCCGCGCCGCGGCCGCTGGGCCAGCTGGTCAGCATCGAGGGCGTGCGCGAAAACCAGCTGCTGGGCTACGGCCTGGTGGTCGGCCTCAATGGCAGCGGCGACAGCACCCAGGTGCGCTTCGCCGGCCAGTCGGTCAACAACCTGCTGAAGCAATTCGGGCTCAAGCAGCCCGAACGGGTCGATGCCAAGAGCAAGAACGTCGCCACCGTGATGGTCAGCGCCAGCTTCCCCAGCGGCTACCGGCGCGGCCAGACCATCGACGTCACCGTCTCCTCGCTGGGCGATGCCAAGAGCCTGCGCGGCGGCGTGCTGCTCTTGACCCAGCTGCATGGAGCCGATGGCGAGGTCTATGCGCTGGCCCAGGGCAATATGGTGGTGGGCGGCCTGTCGGCGCAGGGCCAGAGCGGCTCCAGCGTCACCGTCAACACGCCGACCACCGGCCGCATTCCCAACGGCGCCTCGATCGAGCGCGAGATCGAGAGCGATTTCGACAGCCGCCCCACGGTGCAGCTGAGCCTGAAGCGCCCCAGCTTCCAGACCGCCACCACCATCGTCGAGGCCATCAACAAGCGCTTCGGCGCCGGGCTGGCCAGCACCCGCGATGCCACCGGCGTTGAGGTGCAGGCTCCCGAGCAGCCGACCCAGCGCGTCGCCTTCATGGCGCAGCTGCAGGGGCTGAACATCGAGGTGGGCGAGGCGGTCCCGAAGGTGGTGTTCAACTCGCGCACCGGCACTGTGGTAATCGCCGAGGGCGTGCGCGTGCGCCCGGCGGCCGTCTCGCACGGCGCGCTGAAGGTGGTGATCAGCGAGCGCCCCCAGGTCAACCAGCCCCAGCCCTTCAGCCAGGGCCAGACCCAGGTGACGCCGCAGTCGAGAGTCGCGGTCGACCAGGGCAACGGCCGCATGCTGCGCTGGCCGGCCGGCGCCAGCCTGCAGGCCATCGTCGACACCATCAACAGCATCGGCGCGAACCCGGACGACATCATGGCCATCCTGCAAGCCCTGGACCAGGCCGGCGCGATCGACGGCGAACTGCAAGTGATCTAGCCCACCCCCCACCCCCTACGCGCTTGCGCGCGCCCCCTCAAGGGGGCAGGTCCGACGGACCGGCAGAGCCGGATCCGCGGACCTCGCTGGGTTGAGTGTGGTGTGCCGAAAGAAAAGACATGAACATCGAGAATGGACTTCAGCAAGGCCAGGCCCGGAGCGAGGAGGCGCGGCTGCGCCAGCGCGCCACCGATGCGGCCGTCAAGTTCGAGGCCTTCTTCATCAAGCAGATGATGGGTCAGATGCGCGCCGCGACCCGGGTGCTGGCCGACGAGGACAGCCCGCTGAAGAACAAGGTCAACGAGGACATGCTGGATCTGGCCGACGGCCTAGTGGCCGATGCGATGGCCGGGCAGCGTGCCTTCGGCATCGCCGACCTGATGCTCAGGCAGGTCCTGCCGGCCAGCGGTTTAAGTCCGGCCGCTGCCGCGTCGCCTTCCTCCGCTGAAGCGGTATCCCCCACGCCGCAAGCGGGCAAGCAGCCATGAGCATGATCAACAACGCCCTGTCGGGCGCCATCGCCGCGCAAGCGGCTCTCAGCACCAACAGCCAGAACATCGCCAATGCGATGACGCCGGGCTATACCCGCCAGGGCGTGCTGCTGAACTCGGTGCTGTCGGGGGCCTCCGGTCAGGGCGCTGCCGGCAGTGGCGTCACCGTGTCGGCCCTGCTGCGCTTCTCCGACGGCTACAAGTCGCAGCAGATGTGGCAGGCCGCCGCCAGTCTGGGCCATTTCAGCGCCGGCCAGCCCTACCTGAACCAGCTGGAACAGGTGATGTCGGACGACACCTCCAACATCAACCAGGGCTTGGACGCCTTCTTCGCCGCGCTCAACGCCGCCAGCGTCGAGCCCGACTCCGCGCCGTTGCGCGCCCAGGTGCTGACCTCGGCCGAAGGCCTGGCGCGGCGCTTCAACAGCATGCAGCAGCTGCTCAGCAACCAGACCCGCGCGGTCAACGAGCAGCAGGCCGCGGCGGCCAAGCAGATCAACGGCTATGCCTCCGACATCGCGCTGTTGAACAAGCAGATCGCCGCCGGCCGCGCCTCCGGCATCAATGTCTCGGGCCTGCTGGATGCGCGCGACCAGCGCATCGACGCCCTGTCCGGCCTGGTCGGGCTGCAGGTGGTGGCTCAGGCCGATGGCACGGCCAACGTGTCCCTGAAGAACGGCCAGCCGCTGGTGATCGGCAGCGAGGCCGCGACCGCCAGCATCGATACCGGCACCGGCGTGATGACCTTGCAGTTTGCCGGCAGCTCCTTCGAGGTCAAGGACGGCGAGCTGGGCGGTCAGCTGGGCGGCCTGCGCGCGCTGCTGCGCGACGTGGTGGCGCCGATGCAGACCCGGCTGAAGGACCTGGCCGCCACCCTGGCCACCGAGGTCAACGACACGCTGGCGGCCGGCCAGGACATGGCCGGCAACCCGGGCCTCGCGCTGTTCAACGCGGTGGGCAGCGACGGCCGCATGAGCATCAACGCCGGCCTGAAGCCCGAGCAACTGGCCTTCGCCAGGGCCGGCAGCTCGGCGGGCAACAGCGAGAACCTGGCCGAGCTGATCGCGCTGCGCGACAGCGCACAGGTGAACGGCGTGCAGTTGGGCGATGTGTACACGCAGATCGTCGGGCGCCTGGGGGTGCAGAGCCAGCAGAACATCGCTGGCGAGAAGACCGCGCAGACCGTGCGCGACCAGTCTGAGGAGAGCTGGAAGTCCACCAGCGGCGTCAACCAGGACGAGGAAGCCATCAACCTGATGCAGTTCAAGCAGATGTACGAGGCGAACATGAAGGTGGTGGCAGTGGCCAACGAACTGTTCGACAGCCTGTTGGCCATGGCCTGAGGAGGAACCAGCTATGCGTATCGCCAGCAACCAGTACCACGCCACGATGAACAGCGCCCTGCAGGCCGCCAACACCGGCCTGTCCCAAGTGATGCAGCAGATGGCCTCGGGCAATCGCATCCAGGTGCCCTCCGACGACACCATCGCCACGGTGCGCCTGGCGCGGCTGTCGCGCGAGGAGGCCGCGCTGGACCAGTACCGCGACAATATCGGCGCGCTGAAGAGCCGCCTGCAGACCAGCGAGGTGACGCTGGACAGCATGCAGGAAGACATGATGATGGCGCGCGATCTGCTGGTCTGGGCGGCGGACGGGACCAACACGGCGGAGGACCTGCAGGCCATGTCGGCCTCCCTGGCAACCCTGCGCGACAGCCTGTTCCATGCGGCCAACAGCCGCAACGCCGAGGGGCGTTTCCTGTTCTCCGGCACCGCCACGCTGACGGACACCGTGCTGTTCGACGGCACGCAGCCGGCGGGCGGCCGCTATGCCCCGGGCGCCGGCATCAATACCGAGGCGCAGCTGGTGGCCGTCGGCAACGAGATCACGGTGGGCGGCAATGTCGCGCTCGACGATATCTACGACTTCTTGAACCAGCTTGATCTGGTGGTGGCCGACCTGGCGGCCGGCACCAGGATCGGCAGCGCGCCGCTGTCCGATCTGGACGGCGCGATGAACAAGATCACCGGCTTCATCTCCGAGCTGGGGCGCCGCCAGAACATCCTGCAGACCCTGGACGACAATCACGCCTCGGTGAGCCTGTCCAACCAGCAGTCCGCGCTGGACCTGGGAACGCTGGACTATGCCGAAGCCTCGGTGCGCCTGAACAGCTACACGCTGGCGGTGCAGGCCACGCAGAAGGCCTACGCCAAGGTCAGCAACCTGAGCCTCTTCAACGTCCTCTGAGCCCGTGACCTTGCAAGTTCCCGTGATTTCCGGCGGCAGCGGCCGCAGCTCCCAGGTCCAGCTGCAGGGCCGCGCCGGTATCGACCGCGTCGGCGCGGTGCCCGGCAGCGCTGCGACCGGCAGGGCCGGCAGCGAGCCGGCGCCGACGAATGCGGTGCCTCGCTCCAGCGCCAACCCCTTGCGCGAACCAGGCCTGCAGCAGCGCCTGGGCAGCCTGCAGCAGGGCGCCGCCTATCTGGACGAGTTGGGCCGCACGCTGCAGGAGCTGAAAAACGGCCTGAGCCAGAGCCTGGCGCGCCCGGGCACCGCCGCGACGGCCGGTCTGGCGGACAAGCTGCAGGCCCTGCAGCTGCAGTGGAATGCGCGCGCGGCCGAGGGCGGCGGCGCGCTCGATGCGGCGTTGCAGGTCGTGCCCGAGGGCGAGACGACGCGTCAGCGTTTCCGCCTGCGCGGGCTTGACCTCAACAGCCTGGCCGCGGCCGGCACCGAGACCCTGCGTCTGGCGCTGCCGGGCCAGGCCCGCAGCATCGCCGTGCCGCTGGACGGTCGCGGTCTGCAGCCGGCGCTGCAGACCCTGCAGCGCGCGCTGGCACCCACCGGCCTGCGCGTCGACACCAGCGGTGGCAGCCTGCAGTTCAGCGTGGCGGAGGCCGATTGGCCCGCCTTGCGCGACGGCCTGGGCATCAAGGGGGACGGCAAGCGCTTTCCCAGCGGACAGACCGTGCGGGCGCTGCTGGACCCGGCGGCCGATGCGCTGACACCGGGAGCCTGGCGCATCGACAGCCCCGAGGCGCAGCGGCGCAGCCTGGTGCTGCTGCTGCAGGCACAGCAGCAGCTGGGCCAGGCACGCCAGCAGCTGGAACAGCAGCTGAACGCGGCCGGCGGCAGCACCGCGCAGAGGTTGGACGAGGCGGCCGAGGCCGAGGCCCTGGCCGTCTTCGCGGCCGAGTTCGCCCGCGCGCCCCAGGAGGCGACGCTCGACTACGGCCGCCTGTCGGCCCTGGCGCCGGCCCTGCTGGGCCTGCACCGGGCCCAGGTGCAGCAGTTGCTGCTGCCGGCTGCCGCCCAGGGCTGAGGCGCGGCAGCCTCAGGCCGCAAACTGCAGCGCGGCCAGCCGCGCATACAAGCCGGCGCGCGCCAGCAGCTCCGCATGCGTGCCCATCTCGACGATGCGGCCGTGCTCCATCACGACGATGCGGTCGGCGCGCTGCACGGTGGCGAGCCGGTGCGCGATCACCAGGGTGCTGCGGTCCTGCATCGCCACCTCCAGCGCGGCCTGCACCATGCGCTCGCTCTCGGCGTCCAGCGCGCTGGTGGCCTCGTCGAGCAGCAGCAGCGGTGGGTTCTTCAGGATCGCGCGGGCGATGCTGATGCGCTGGCGCTGGCCGCCCGACAGGCGCACGCCGCGTTCGCCCAGAAAGGTCTGGTAGCCCTCGGGCAGCTGGAGGATGAAGTCGTGCGCGAAGGCGGCGCGGGCCGCGGCCATGACTTCCGCATCGCTGGCCTCGGGGCGGCCGTAGCGGATGTTCTCCAGCGCATTGGCCGAGAAGATCACGCTGTCCTGCGGCACCAGGGCGATGCGCCGGCGCAGGGCCTGCAGCGAGGCGTCCTTGATCGGCACGCCGTCCAGGCGGATCTCGCCCTGCTGCGCGTCGTAGAAGCGCAGCAGCAGCTGGAACACCGTGCTCTTGCCGGCGCCGCTGGGGCCGACCAGCGCGACTGTCTCGCCGGGCGCGATCCGCAGGCTGAAGTCCTCCAGCGCGGCCTGCAGCGGTCGCGAGGGGTAGTGAAAACGCAGGCCTTCCAGGCTCAGCGCGGAGCCGCCGCGCGTGGCCGGCAGCGGCGCTGGGGCGGGCGGCTCGCTCACCGGCGAGCGGGTGGCCAGCAGCTCCATCAGGCGCTCGGTCGCGCCGGCCGCGCGCAGCACCTCGCCCCAGACCTCGGCCAGCACCGCGACGCTGCTGACCAGCAGGGTCACGTAGACCACGGTCTGCCCCAGATGGCCGGCGGAGATGTCACCGGCCAGCACCGCCTGGGTGCCCTGGTAGAGGCCCCACAGCAGGGCGCCGAAGGTCGCGCTGATGATGAAGGCCACCAGGGCCGAGCGAACCCGGATGCGCTTGCGCGCAGTGTCGAAGGCGGCCTCGCTGGCGCGAGCGAAGCGGCTCGTCTCCGCCCCCTCCTGCGTATAGCTCTGCACCACCGGCACGGCGTTCAACACTTCGGTCGCGATCGCGCTGGTGTCGGCGACGCGGTCCTGGCTGGCGCGGCTGAGCTTACGCACGCGCCGCCCGAAGTAGATCGCCGGCGCCACCACCAGCAGCAGCAGGCCCAGCACCTGGCCCATCACCCAGGGATTGGTGACGATCAGCATGGTCAACGCGCCCAGGCCCATGACGCTGTTGCGCAGGCCCATCGACAGGCTGGAGCCCACCACGGTCTGCACCACCGTCGTATCGGTGGTGATGCGGCTCAGCACCTCGCCAGTCTGGGTATGTTCGAAGAACTCGGGGCTCTGGCGCAGCACATGGCTGTAGACCGCATTGCGCAGATCGGCGCTGACCCGCTCGCCCAGCCAAGTGACCGCGTAGAAGCGCGCGGCCGAGAAAAGGCCCAGCGCCGCGCCGACGGCAAACAGCGCCAGGAAATGCCCGCGCAGCGCCAGCACGCGCTGGCCCGGATCGGCGGCTACCAGGCCCTGGTCGATCAATCCTTTCAGCGCCAGCGGAAAGGCCAGCGTGGCCAGGGCCGCCAGCAGCAGGAAGATCAGGGCCAGCGCGATGCGGCCGCGGTAGGGCCGCAGAAAGGGCAGCAGGCCGCGCAGCGCGCGCGGCGGGGCGGTGGACTTCCGGTCGGCAGAGGAGGAGGAACTCATGGTGTCCAGGCTTCGGGATGCAACATTCCAGGAATTTCAATAATAATTGCCTAGGCAATTAGATTTTGCCGATGAAAAACACTTCGAGCCGCGAGGGGCGGGCTCCCGCGTTCTACCGGGCCGAGGACTACCGGCCTCAGGAAAGCCTGGGCTGGCTGCTCAAGCGCATCATGCAGACCTTCGTCCAGGCCGCCAGCAAACAGCTGCTCGGACATGGGCTGAGCCATGGGCAGTGGCAACCGCTGATGCGGCTGCGCTTTGGCGGCAGCCGCTCGGCGGCTGCGCTGGCCAAGGAGCTGGACATGGATGCCGGTGCGATGACCCGCCTGCTGGACCGGCTCGAGGCCAAGGGTCTGACCCGGCGCCAGCGCTCCAGCAGCGATCGCCGTGTCGTGATGGTGGAGCTGACGGAGGAGGGCCGGCGTCTGACGGACGTGCTGCCGGAGGTGTTTTCCGATGTTCACAACGCCCATCTCGCCGGCTTCAGCCACGCGGAATGGCAGCAGTTGCTGGCCCTGCTGCAGCGCGTGGTTGCCAATGGCGAGGCGCTGCGCGACTCGACGACCCATGTGGGCGACTCCAAAGAATGAGCAAGACCTCAACCCTCGGATGGCGCCTCGCGCTGAGCCTCGCGGCCTCGGCCGTGCTGATCCTGATCCTGATCGCCAGCATCTGGCTGACCCGACGTCCACCGCCCATCGGTGGCGCCGCGCCGGTCGACGTCGGCGGCGCGCATTGACTCCGCCGGCCGCGGCATGCGGTTCGGCACCCCGCTCTTTGGGGGGGCGGGTGTGCGGCGGGGCGGGGCTGTGGTCGAATAGGGGCGTGGCGATTGAAGCGCATTGAATAGGCGCGATTGACGGTCCCTCCGGATGCAGCACCTCCTCACCGACCCGCCGGCCTGGCTGCCGGCCTCGCACCGCTGGCTGAGGCGACTGGGCCACCGCTGGTCGCTGGCGCTGCTGGTGATCGCGACCGCCCTGGCGGCGCTGGGGCTGTCCCGGCTGTTCGACGGGCCGCTGGCCGTGGTGTTGTTCAGCGCCGGCCTGGTCGCCCTGTTCGGCTACCTGCTGCTGAGCCTGCTGCGCCACCTGGACCGCACCCAGCGCCACCTGAGCCGCCAGACCCTGCTGGATGCGCTGACCGGGGCCTACAACCGCCGTCATTTCCTGGAGCTGGTGGAGCGCGAATGGTCGCGCGCCAAGCGCTATGAGATGCCCTGTGCCCTGCTGCTGCTGGACGTCGACCATTTCCGCCAGGTCAACGAACAGCATGGTCAGCGCTGCGGCGACCAGCTGCTGCGCGGCATCGCCGAGGCGGCGCTGGAGACCCTGCGCCAGGCCGACATGCTGGCGCGCTTTGGCGGTGAGGAGTTCATCGTCTTTCTGCCGCACACCGACCCGCTGGGCGCGCTGGACGTGGCCGAGCGCATACGCGAGCGCATCGAGACGCTGGACTTCCACTGGAACGGACGCGACGTGCCGGTCAGTGCCAGCCTGGGCGTGGCGGCCCTGCATGCCCACCACATCACGCTGGACCAGCTGATCAACGATGCCGACGAGGCCTTGCATCAGGCCAAGTCGGCCGGCCGCAACTGCGTGCGCGCCAGCACCGGCCTGCTGCCGGGACGCTCCGGCGTGCTGAACCGGCCGCTTGGTTGAATGTCCGGCTAGCCGAGCCGCATGCGGCCGGCGTAGCCGGTCAGCTCCAGATAGCCGTAGCCCAGCAGCCGCCCGTCGGCGTCGCGCAGCGCGGCCGCCCCCTCCCAGTAGAGCAGCCCGCTGCTGGCGCGCGCGTCGATCTCCTGGGCATCCATCAGGGCCTCGAAATGCCAGCCCGCCATGCCCGGGCCGCTCAGGCGCCAGGCCAAGGGATAGTCGGCCCGGCTGGCCGGGCTGCGCCAGTGCCGCAGCGGCTGCAATTGCAGCTCGCCGTCGGCAAAGCTGCGGCTCGTGCCGTCCGCGGCGCGCCAGCCGCCGCCGCTCCACAGGCTGCTGCCGTCGCTGCGGCGCAGGCGGAAGGCGGTCAGCGCGCGGCCATCCAGCAGATTGACGCACAGCCAGTCCCAGCCCACCGCCTCGGGGGCCAGCAGCTGGTCGCTCCATTCATGGTCCAGCCAGGAGCGGCCCTGCAAGATCTGGGGTGAGGCGCCCGCTAGGCTCAGCCGGGCCCGGGTCTGCAGCTGCGGCCGGCTGTAGTAATGGCTGGCCTGGGCAGGATCGGGGCCCTTGCGCGAATAGCCGGCCTCGCCCTGCAGCAGCGGCGGGGCGGTCGTGCGCAGTTCCAGTGCCAGCGCGAAGTCGTGGCCGCCGAAGCGCGCGGCATAGCCCTCGGCCGTGCGGCGCAAGCTCCAGTCGCGCAGGCGCAGATCGCAGTCCGGCTCGGCCGCATGGACGCCTCCCGGGCCGATGCGCGCCAGACGCTGCTCGTGCAGGAGGCGCTGCCCGCGCAGGTCGCTCAGCGCCACATGGGCCAGCAGCAGCTGGCGCGGTGCCAGCGCGCTGGGATGCGCCTGCACGACCGGGTCGCGGTTGCGCAGGCGGAAGAAGGTCAGCTGGTAGCCGTAGCGCGGCGGGGTCGCGTCGGTCTCGCCCAGCAGCCCGGTCAGGTACCACCATTCCAGCGCGGTCTCCGGGTGCGCGCCGAAGTCGCGCGGGAAGCGCAGCGCGCGCCGGCTCACGCCCGGCGCCGGCTCGGCCGCCAGCGCAGGCCCGGCCAGGGCCCACAGCAGCCAGGCGCGGCGCGGCAGATGCGGCGGCATCACCAGCGCGTCTGAATGCTATGGGCCAAGCCGCAAGTCTCTGAATTCATTGAGACTTCGGCCGCTAACGGATTGAGGGTAGATCGCTTCTGGGTCCATGTTCGATGTGTCCGATGCCGCGTGGTCTCGAGATTTTGTCGTGGCCCGCTCTCCGCAGGCACTCATTGTTGCTTGAACGGGGCGCGGCTGGCACGAATCGCTCGGCGCCTGCGCGGTTCATCCCGTAACAATGAACCGATCCGCGCGTACCGCCGCCAGAACGGCTGCCGGATCCGGAGCCAATGCGTCCACCGGCGGCCGGCCATTGGTCCAGACATTGGGCGTCACGAACCACAGTGCAATCTCCCAATCGTCGAAGGTATCGCGCAGCGCCTGTATCACGCCGACGGCGCGGGCGGCGGGCCGCATGCAGTCGCTATCGAACTGGAATAGCGGAATCAGGAGCTGCCCGCGCGATTCGAGATGGATGATCGTGCGATCGACGATCCATCGCGCCAGGATGGAGATCGGCTGTTCGCAGTGGTCGCGCATCAGCCTGGCAACTTCGTCGCCGGCGACCAGGCCTCCGCTCCGTCGGAGCCCACGCGACACGACCGCAAGGGCATCATCCCCATCGCGGCGGATCGCCGCGCCGTCTCGATGGCGCCATCGATGTTGGGTGTTTCGGCGCTCAGGACGCGCGGGCAGGTGCTCGCGTTGATGGCGATACCGGAAAGCGGCTGCTTGACCTCGTGTGCGACCGCCGCGGCAAAAACACCGATGTCCGCTGCCGAACCGTTGCAGATAGCGCAACACGGGCCGACCGAATGCAGGGCTGAGTTGACGCTTCTCGGCATGGAAGGCTCCTGGAAGACGGCTTGTTTGAGTGCTAGGCGTTGATTCAAGCATCGGTCATTCGGCCTCGCATGTCCTTGGAGCCGGCCTGAAGATTTTCTGAAGCTCTCCTCAGGAGCGCTGTTTCGAAGCAGCCCGCCCGACGGCTTCGCGGCAGGCGCTGCGCTTTCGACCTCGGTTTTGGGCCGACACGCCGTCACGGACGCGCATGAAGGCCAGCGCGAGTGAGCGGGCGCTCGGGCTGCTTCGCCAAGGCGGCGAGCAGATCCATGGCGTGCGACCGGATGACGATCTCGGTCCCGGCCTTCAGCAGGCGGCTTTGTCCAATTGCAGCTCGAAGGCGTAGAAGCAACCAGGCCGAGAGCCTCCGGCCTTGCGTCGCCGTCGCCACCGACGAGGGTTGGGCATCGGGATAGGACCTAAGTCCGATTTACCGATCCGTGCCTGCGTGGTCAGATGCCCCTGAACGGATGACTTCGCGAGTCCGGCCCAGCGCGCTGACTTGGTCTTCGTGGTAGTCGGCAGTCCCAGGAAAGGAACACCATGAATTGCAAAGTCGAGGATCCCATCTCCCATCCGTGCCGAAAGTGGTGACCCCGCCGCTTGAGGTCTTCCAGAGCGTGCGCCGGGTCCTGCCCGCGCGCGACCCGCACTACTTCCACCTTGGAGTCTTGCCATGAAATTGCCCCTGATCGCCGCAGCGCTCATCGCCGTTGGCATCGCGTTCGTCAGCCCGGCCCAGGCTCAGACGGCCGCGGCCCCCAAGCGCCAGTCCGTCACCGACGCCAAGGACCAGGTCCGGCTGACCCGCGTCACGCCCGAGTACTGGCGGGTCACCTTCCACAACCCGCCGTTCAACATCTACGGCCCGGGCACGATGCCGCAGCTGAACCAGGTCGTGACCGCGATCGAGACCGACCCGCAGGTGCGCGTCGTGGTGTTCGACAGCGATGTGCCGGACTTCTTCCTGACGCATTACGACTTCCTGCCGCCCGGCAAGACCGGCCTGCCGCAGCTGCCCGACATGCTGGTGCGGCTGAGCAAGGCCCCGGTCGTGTCGATCTCGTCGATTCGCGGACGCGCCACCGGCGTGGGCAGCGAGCTGGCCCTGGCCACCGACATGCGCTTCGCCAGCCGCGAGAAGGCCAAGCTGTCGCAGTTCGAGATCGGCGCCGGCTTCGCGCCGGGCGGCGGCCCGATGGCGCGGCTGCCGCGCCTGATCGGCCGCGGCCGCGCGATGGAGGTGCTGATGACCGGCACCTACCTCAACGGCGACATCGCCGAGCGCTACGGCTACGTCAATCGCGCGCTGCCCGATGCCGAGCTGGATGGCTTCGTCGACACGATGGCGCGCCGCATCGCCAGCTTCGACAAGCAGACCATCGCCGACATCAAGCGCCTGGTCGACGCCAGCAGCCTGCCGAGCAACGAGCAGATCGGTGCCGAGTGGGAGGCCTTCCTCACGTCGGTGCAGCGCCCGGCCGCGCAGCAGCGCATCGGCACGCTGCTGCAGCAGGGGCTGCAGAAGAACGTGGATCTCGAGACGCATCTGGACGACTACACCGGCAGGCTGGGCAAGTCAGCGAAGTGAGCTGCGGCTGCGCCTGCGCAGACGAGCAGCGCAGCCATCGAGCCCCGAGGAGAAGTCATGCACTCACGCCTTTTGGTAGCGCTGGGCCTGGCGTCCGTCGTCGCCCCTGCCGCGGCGGCGGGCGACGCGCCGGCCGCCGCGCAGAAGCCCCTGTCCGTCGAACTGGTCGAGGCGCTCAACAAGATCGCCGACGGTCCCCATCCGGGGTACCGCGCCAATCACGCCAAGGGCGTCACGGCCACCGGGCAGTTCGTTCCCTCCGACTCGGCGCGCACGCTGAGCAAGGCGCCTCACTTCGCGGCGCCCGTGCCGATCACCGTGCGCTTCTCCAATGACAGTGGCCGCATCAACTTCTCCGATGCCTCGCGCGATGCGCGTCCGCACGGGATGGCCGTGCGCTTCCACCTGGCCGATGGCGGATCGACGGACATCGTGACCAACACCACGAAGGCGTTTCCGGTATCCACGCCGGAAGAGTTCCTGGCCCTGCTGAACGCCGCGATCGCCAGTGGGCCGGATGTGCCGAAACCGACCCCGTTCGAGCGCTTCGTTGCGACCCATCCGACGGTGCGCACATATGTCACGACCTTCCATCCGCCACCGCTGAGCTTCGGCACGATGACCTACTTCGGACTGAATGCCTTCAGGTTCACGAACGCCCAGGGCCAGAGCCGCTACGTTCGTTACCAACTGCGTCCGGCTGCGGGGGAGCAGTATCTGTCCGAGGACGCCGCCGCCAAGGTCGCGCCCAACTACCTGATGGACGAACTGCCGGCGCACCTTGCCAAGGCCCCGGTGAAGTTCACGCTCGTCGCGCAACTGGCCGGGCTCGGCGACGACGTCAACGACCCTGCGCGAGCCTGGCCCGCCGGCAATCCGATCGTCGAGCTGGGCACCATCACGGTGGACAAGTTCGTCGCCGATGCCGAGGCAGACCGGGCCCTTCTCTTCAACCCCGTGTCGCTGCCCCCGGGCATCGAGCCCTCCGCCGATCCGGTGCTTGCCCTGCGATTCCCGGCCTATGCCGTCAGCTTCGGCCAGCGTTCGCCAGGAGGAGGGGGGGCCGCGACGGTCACCGAATCGAAGCCGTCGAGCGCCTCGGAGCAGTTGGCCAGGAGCAGGAACTGTCTGAACTGCCACTCGGTCGCCAGCAAGCTCGTTGGTCCGGCGTACCGCGACGTCGCTGCCAAGTACGCGGGCCGGGCGGATGCCGAGGACAGGCTGGTGGGCAAGGTTCTGGCTGGCAGCTCGGGCGTCTGGGGGCCGATTCCGATGCCGCCGAACACGCAGGTCTCGGAAGCGGAGGCGCGCACGCTGGTGAAGTGGGTGCTGCAGCTGAAATAGACCTTGCGCTCTGACGCGCGAAAGGAGTGACACGATGTCGTACACGCTGAAGATCAATGGCCGGGCGCATGTCGCCGACGTCGACGAAGACACGCCGCTGCTGTGGGTGATCCGCGACGTGCTGGGGATGACCGGCACCAAGTTCGGCTGCGGCATGGCGCTGTGCGGCGCCTGCACGGTCCACCTCGATGGCAAGCCGGTGCGCTCCTGCGTGACGCCGGTCGGCGCCGTGGGCAGGGCCGCGATCACCACGATCGAGGCGATCGGCCGCACGCCCGCGGGCAAGCGCATCCAGGCGGCCTGGATCGCCAAGGACGTGCCGCAGTGCGGCTACTGCCAGTCCGGACAGATCATGTCGGCGGCGGCCCTGCTGGCGGGCAAGCCGAATCCGAGCGACGCGGACATCGACGCCGCGATGAGTGGCAATGTGTGCCGCTGCGGCACGTACGCGCGCATCAAGGAAGCGATCAAGATCGCCGCAGCCGGCGGCGCCGGGGCGGCAAGGAGTTGATGAGCATGGAAACCCACACGGTCATCGAGGAGTGCGGCGATGCATCGCCGTCGCGTCGCAGCTTCCTGCGGGTTTCGGCGGGTGCGGGCGCGGCAATGCTGCTCGCGTTCCGCCTGCCGATGGGCAAGGCCTTTGCGGCCGACGCGGATTTCCGGCCCAATGTGTATATCCGCATCGCGCGCAGCGGCCGGGTGGCCTTCATCGTGCCCTTTACCGAGATGGGCCAGGGGACCTTCACCGCCGTGCCCATGATGCTGGCCGAAGAGCTCGACGTGGCCCTGTCGGACGTGACGATCGAGCAGGCGCCCGCGGACGAGAAGGCCTACGCGCATCCGCAGTTCGGCCTGCAGATCACCGGCGGCTCCGCCTCCGTCAGCGCCGCCTGGAAGGCGGTGCGCGGCGCGGGTGCCACCAGCCGCGCGATGCTCGTGGGCGCAGCCGCCGACGAGTGGAGGGTCCGGCCCGAGGATTGCACGACGCATCGGGGCGAGGTGATCCATGCCGCCAGCGGCCGTCGCCTGTCGTACGGTGCGCTCGCGGCGCGGGCTGCCGCACGGCCGCTGCCGTCCGGCGTCGTCCCCAAGGACCCGCGGCGCTACGCGCTGGTGGGCACGCCCATGAAGCGGCTGGACACGCGCGCCAAGGTGGACGGTAGCGCCGTCTTCGGTATCGACGTGCGTCCGCCCGGCGTCAAGGTGGCGGCGGTGGCGAACTCGCCGGTGTTCGGCGGCACCGTGCGCCACGTTGATGACACGAAAGCGCGTGCCGTGAGGGGCGTGCGCCAGGTCGTGGTGGCAGACAGCATCGTCGCCGTGGTGGCCGATCACTACGGTGCGGCGAAGAAGGGCCTCGCCGCGCTGGTGATCGAATGGAACGAAGGCGCCAATGCGGACTTTTCCAGCCAGACCTGGCGCGACACGATCAAGGCCGACCTCAGGAAAACCGGGGCGGTGGCGGTGCGGGAAGGCGACTTCGCCCAAACCCGCGCAAGCGCCGCGCAGACCTTCGAAGCCCGGTATGAGGCGTCACCGTTGGCGCATGCGACGATGGAGCCGTTGAACTGCACGCTGCATGTCCGGGCCGACGGATGCGACGTATGGCTTGGAACGCAGGCGCCCGCGCGCGTGCAGGGCCTGGTCGCGCGGGTGCTGGGCCTGCCGGCGCAGCAGGTGGCGGTGCACAACCACCTCCTCGGCGGCGGTTTCGGACGCAAGCTCGATGCCGATTATGTCGAGCAGGGGGCGAAGATCGCCAAGCAGGTCGCCGGCCCGGTGAAGCTGATCTGGAGCCGCGAGGAGGACCTGCAGCACGACACCTACCGGCCGTATTACTGCGACGAGCTGTCGGCCGCGCTGGATGCTTCGGGCCGAGTCGTGGGCTTCAGCCATCGCATCGGCGGATCGTCGATCGTCGCGCGCTATGCGCCGCAATGGATGGCCGCGGGTTCCGCGGATCCGGACGCCGTCGATGCGGCGGCGGGGCCGTACTCGACACCTGTCAAGTACGTCGAGTATGTGCGCTCGGAGCCGCCCGCGGGGCTGCTCACCGGCTGGTGGCGCGGCGTGGGGCCAACGCATAACTGTTTCGTCAACGAAGGTTTCATGGACGAGCTCGCGGCGCGGGGCAAGGCCGATCCGGTGGCCTTTCGTCGCGCTCACCTCGACGGGAATCCGCGCGCGCGGGCCGTCCTGGACCTCGCGGCCGAGAAAGCGGGCTGGGGCCGCAAGCTGCCGCCCGGAAGGGGTATGGGCGTGGCGCTGCTCAACGCATGGAACAGCTATGTCGCGCTGGTCGTCGAGCTCAGCGTCCGCGCGGACGGCGCGGTGCAGGTCCATCGCATGACCTCGGCCGTCGACTGTGGCACCGTCATCAATCCGGACATCGTGCTCGCGCAAATGCAAGGCGGCCATGTCTTCGGGCTGACGGCCGTGATGTATGGCTCGCTGACCATCGAGCGCGGCCGCGTGCAGCAGAGCAACTTCCACGACTACCCCATGGTGCGAATGAGCGAGTCGCCCGCCATCGAGGTGCATCTCGTCAAGGGCGAGGGCGATCCCGGCGGCATGGGCGAGATCGGCACGGCGGTGGTGGCTCCCGCGTTTGTCAATGCCCTCTACGCCGCCTCGGGCAAGCGCTTCCGGACCTACCCGATTCCGGCGCAAGCGCTGAAGTCATGAGCGATGTCCTCCGGCGGCGGCGGCCTGCCATTTGACGCAAGACCGACCGCCACGCGGCGGTGCTTCCCCTGCACCGCCGTGCCACCGGCTTTCTTGCCGACAGATCGAGGTTTTCCTACCAATCCTCCCGGACCGCCTGCACCGCATCGGCGCGGGCCAGCTGCCGGCCGCCGAGCCAGGCCGTGAGCAGCGCCGCGACCATCACGGCCGCCAGCAGCCCGGCCAGGCGCAGGCCCGGCCAGCTCATGTCCATGCTCCAGTGAAAGCTCTGCGGGTTGACGACGAAGACCAGCACCGCGCTGATCGCCAGGCCCAGCAGCAGGCCGGCCAGCGCGCCGGCGGCGCCGAACAGCGCCGTCTCGGCGAGCAGCAGCGCCAGCAGGCGCGCGCGCGTGAAGCCCAGGTGCAGCAGCAGGCCGAACTCGCGCCGCCGCGCCAGCACCTGGGCCGACAGGCTGGCCGCGATGCCGAACAGGCCCAGGCCCAGGGCCACGGCCTGCAGCCAGTAGGTGACCGCGAAGCTGCGGTCGAACAGGCGCATCGACTGCGCCAGCAACTCGCCGCTGGCCGCCAGCTCCAGGTCCTGCGGCTCGGCCGCCAGCGCGCGCAGCGCCGCCTGCAGCTGCAGGCCATCCTGCCCGGGCCGCAGCCACAGATAGAGCTCGGTGACGGCCGGGTCGCCGCTCCAGCGCCGGTAATCGGCATAGGGCAGCAACAGGGCGCCGCTCTGGCGGCTGTAGTCGCGCCAGACGCCGCGCAGATAGGCGTTGGCGGGTGCGGCGCCCGGCGCCAATGACAGCGCCAGGCGCTGGCCCGGCCGCAAGGCCAGCTCGTCGCGCAGCGCCTCGTTGACGTAGATCGGCAGCAGCCCCGGCGCCGGCGCCTGTGCCAGCGCGCCGGCCAGCGGCAGGCGGCGCTCGTCCGGCAAGGGCCGGGCCAGCAACTGGGCCGGATGGCCGTCCAGCCAGGCGCGCCGGCTGCGCTGCGGCGCCAGCTCGGCGGCCAGGCCGCCGCGACGCGCCGCCTCGACGAAGCCGGCGGGCAGCGGCGCGCTCTGGCGGTCCGCCTCGCGCAGGCTGCTGCGCACATAGAGATCGGCCGGCAGCATCTGGCGCAGCCAGCCGGCCAGCGAATCGCGGAAGCTGCTGACCATCACCAGCATCGCCACCGACAGCGCCAGCGCCACCAGCACGCCGGCCAGCATCTGCGTGGCCTCTCCCGCCTGCCGGTGCGCGCGCTCGCGCAGCAGCAGGCTGCCGGCGCGGCCCCGCGGCAGCAGGGCGGCCAGGCCCTGCACCAGGGCCGGCACGCAGAGGAGGCCGCCCAGCAGCAGGCTCAGCATGCCCAGATAGGCGCCCAGCGGCAGCCCCCACAGCGGCGGCAACTGGGCCAGCGCGGCGCCGATCAGCAGCAGGGCCGGGCCGAGCCAATCCGGCGGACGCGGCGCCGCCAGGCCGCCGAGGCCCTTCAGCACCTGGGCCGGCGCCATGCGCCGCACCGCCAGCGCCGGCAGCCAGGCGCTGGCCAGGCAGACCGCCAGGCCGAGGCCGCCGAACAGCAGCAGGGGCGCGGCCTCGAGCCGCAGCGCCGGCGCCTGGCCGCCCAGCATGCCGCTGCCCAGGTCGCCGCCCAGCAGTGCCAGGCCGAGCCGGGCCAGCCCGGCGCCCAGGGCCAGGCCCAGCGCGCTGCCCAGCAGGCCCAGCAGCGCGGCCTCGGCCAACAGCAGCGCGGCGCGCTGGCTGGCGCTCATGCCCAGCACGCCCAGCAGGGCCAGCTGCGGCAGGCGCTGCGCCACCGACAGCGACTGCACCGCGAACACCAGGAAACTGCCGGTGAACAGGGCCATCAGGGCCAGCACGCCCAGGTTGACGCGGTAGGCGCGGGTCAGGCGCGCCATCTCGGCACCCTCGTCGGGCGGCGGCGCGGCCTGGGCCCCGGCCGGCAGGCTCAGCTCCTGGGCGCGGGCGCCGGGCTGCAGGCGCAGCTCGATGCGGTCCACGCGGCCCAGGCGGCCGAGCAGGGCCTGGGCTGCCGCGATGTCAAGCACCGCCAGCGGCGCGCCCGGCGCCGCGATCCGGCCGGCCAGGCGCAACTCGAGATTGCGCGGCCGGCCTTCCAACTGGACGCGCAGGCTCAGCAGCGTGGGCCGCGGCTGGCCCAGGGCCTGCAGCGCCGCATCGTTCAGATAGAGCGCGTCGGGAGCCAGCAGCTGCAGCGGCTCGGTGCGCGCATCGAAGGGCTGCGGCAGCAGGGCCGGGCTGAACTGGGCCGCCTGCAGCGGGTCCAGCCCCAGCAGGCGCAGGCCCAGGCGCTGGCCGCCCGGGCGCAGCACCTGGGCGCGCGCCTCGATCAGCGGCTGCAGCTGGGCCACGGCCGGCTGCTCGGCCAGCGCGTCGAGGCTCGCCTCGGCCAGCGGGCCGCTACGGCCCTGCAGCACCAGATCGGGCGTGCCGGCGAGGCTGCGCTGGGCGGCGCCGAACTCGGCCAGGGCCGAAGCGTTCATCAGGTGCACGCCATAGGCCAGGGCCACGCCCAGTGCCACGGCCAGCAGCGCCAGCAGCTGGCGCAGGCCCTGCGCGCGCAGCGCCGGCCAGGACAGGGTGCGCAGCCAGGCGGCTAATGCGCGTGCGGATGAGGCTGCCATGGCCGCAGGCCCTCGGCTTCCATCAGCAGGCAGCGATCCGCCGCCACGGCGGCGCGCTCCGAATGCGTGACCAGCAGGCAGGCCGCGCCTTCCTGCCGGCATTGCGCGCGCAGCAGCGCCAGCACCTGGGCCGCATGGCGCGGGTCGAGATTGCCGGTCGGCTCGTCGGCCAGCACCAGGGCCGGACGATGCACCAGGGCGCGCGCGATTGCGACGCGCTGCAACTGCCCGCCCGAGAGCTGGCGCGGCAGGCGCGCACCCAGCTCGGCCAGGCCGACGGCGGCCAGCAGCTGCCGCACGCGTTGCGGATCCGGGCGCTGCAGGAGCAGCAGCGGCAGCGCCACGTTGTCGGCCACCGTCAGGTGCGGCAGCACATGGAAGGCCTGGAACACGAAGCCCAGGCTGCGCCGGCGCAGCCTGGCCTGGCCAGCCTCGTCCAGGCGCGCGATGTCCTGTCCGTCCAGCAAGACCTGGCCCTCGTCCAGTTGGTCCAGCCCGGCCAGGCAGTTCAGAAGGGTGGACTTGCCGCAGCCCGATTCGCCCAGCAGCGCGACCAACTCGCCGGCCCGCAGCGCCAGATCGACGCCGGCAAACACCGTGGTGTCGCCGTAGCGCTTGGTCAGGCCGCGGGCCTCAAGCAGGGCCATGGCCGTTCAGCAGGCGGTGCGCCGCGGCCAGCAGGTGCAGCGGCGCATCGGGCAACTGGCAGTCGATGACCTGGCGTCGCGGCATGCTGCGCAGCCAGGTGATCTGGCGCTTGGCGAGCTGGCGGGTGGCGGCGATGCCGCGCTCGGGCAGGGCGCGCATGTCCCCGCTGTCGAGCGCCTCCCAGGCCTGGCGATAGCCGACGCAGCGCATCGCGGGCAGCTCCAGCGACAGGTCGCCGCGCGCGCGCAGGGCCTCGACCTCGGCCACCAGGCCCTGCGCCAGCATCTGATGAAAGCGCTGCGCCAGGCGTTCGTGCAGCCAGGCGCGGTCCCGCGGTTCCAGCGAGAGCAGGGGCCAGTCGACCCCGGCGCTGCGCTCCTGCTCGGCATGCAGGGTGGAGAGCGGTCGGCCCGTCAGCCGCCAGACCTCCAGCGCGCGCTGGATGCGCTGCGAGTCGCCGGGGGCCAGGCGCGCCGCGGTGATCGGGTCGACCGCGGCCAGCTTCGCATGCATGCCGGGCCAGCCGATGCGCTCGGCCTCGGCATCCAGCTCGGCGCGCAAACCTTCGTCGCCCTGCGGCAGGCTCGACAGCCCGTCGAACAGGGCCTTGAAATAGAGCATGGTGCCGCCCACCAGCAACGGCAGGCGGCCGCGCGCCTGGATCTCGGCGGCCAGCGCCTTGGCCTCCCGCACGAACTGGGCGGCGCTGTAGCTGTCCCGCGGATCGAGGATGTCGATCAGGTGGTGCGGCACGGCGGCCCGCTCGGCGGCCGTGGGCTTGGCGGTGCCGATGTCCATGCCGCGGTAGACCAGAGCCGAGTCGACGCTGATGATCTCGACCGGCAGGAACTCGGCCAGGGCCAGCGCGCCGGCCGTCTTGCCGCAGCCGGTGGGCCCGGCGATGCACAGGGGGCGCAGCTGCGGACCCGTCATGCCGCGCGCGCGGCCAGCGGCCGCCTCTCCTGGGCCTGCACCAGGGTCCAGCCGCACAGCGCGGCGGCCAGGGCGAGCACCATCATCGTGGCCGCCATCGGCCGCACCGTGCCGTCCAGCGCATGGCTGAGCCAGGCACCGACGGCGAAGGCGGTCAGCGCCACCGCGAAGCCCGACAGCGCCGCGGCGGCACCGGCCTGGCGCGGGAAGGGGCCGACGGCCCCCGCCTGGCTGCAGGGCTGCAGCACGCCATGGCCCAGCATGATGAAGACATGGGGCAGCATCAGGGCCCAGGGCGAGGGCGGCAGCACGAAGGCGGCCAGGCCCAGGCCGAGCGCCCCGATGCAGCTGAACACCGCGCCGCGTCGCACGGTCCGCGCCAGGCTCAGCCGCGCCAGCCAGCGCCGGCACAGCAGGGTGCCCAGCACATAGATGCCCGCGCCCAGCCCGACCAGCAGACCGTAATGGGCGCGCGCCAGGCCCAGCACCTCGATGAAGACGAAGGCGGAGCCGGCCAGGAAGGTGTAGAGCGCGCCGTAGGCGAGTGCGGTCAGCAGGGTGTAGGCGCGGAACGAGGGATGGGCCAGCACCAGGGCCCAGCCGGCCAGCAGGCGGCGCGGGTGCAGGGCCGCAGGGTCGGGTCTTGCCAGGCTTTCCGGGATGCGCAGCGCGATCAGCGCCAGCGCCGCGGCACCGGCCAGCGCGATCGCCAGCAGGGCCCAGCGCCAGCCGAAGGCGCCGGCCAGCCAGCCGCCCAGCGGCGGGCTCAGCATCGCCAGCAGGCCCAGACCGCCCAGCGCGCGCGCCATCACCCGCGCGCCCTCCTGGGGTTCGAACCAGTCGCGCAGCATCGCGCGCGCGCCCACCACCGCGGCCGCCAGCGCCAGGCCCTGCAGCGCACGGCAGCCCACCAGCAGCCAGACGCTGCCGGCCAGCACGGCGCCCAGCGCCGCCGCGACGAACAGCGCCAGGCCGCCCAGCAGCACCGGGCGGCGGCCGTAGCGGTCGCTCAGCGGGCCCAGCAGCAGCTGACCCAGGCCGAAGGCCAGCATCAGGGCCGACAGGGTCAGCTGGGTGGCCGACATCGGCGCAGCCAGATCGGCGCGCAGCGCCGGCAGGGCGGGCAGATAGAGGTCGGTGCAGATCGGCTGCAGGCCCAGCAGCAGGGCCAGGGCGGCGACCTGCCAGCCCGGGCGCGGTAGGGTCGGGGAATTGTTCATGAAGGGTTCATGAAAGCAGCTGGTGGCCAAACCGGGCGCTCGCTGCGGAAGCGCCGGTTCTCTGCCTAGCGGGAGCCGCTGATCCGGCTTCGCCGGGCACAAACGGTCCGCGGGGACTGTTCGTGTCCGGGCTCCGCCCCCTTGAGGGGGCGCGCGCAGCGCGTAGGGGGTGGGCCATCAGTCGAAGCGCTCCCAGGGGGCCAGGAAGCGCCATTGGCCCGGCGGCAGATGGCCCAGGTTGATGCGGCCGATGCGCACGCGCTTCAGGCCCACGACCTTCAGGCCGACCAGCTCGCACATGCGGCGGATCTGGCGCTTGCGGCCCTCGCGCAGCACGAAGCGCAGCTGGTCGTCATTGATCCAGCTGACCTTGGCGGGCTTGAGCTGCACGCCATCCAGCTCCAGGCCATGGTTCAGCAGGGCCAGGTCTTGCGCCGGGAACTGCGCCATCGGCGCACCCTGGCCCTGGTACTCGACCCGCACCAGGTATTCCTTCTCGACCCTGGAGTCGTCGCCGATCAGCTGCTTGGCGACGCGGCCGTCCTGGGTCAGCACCAGGAGGCCGGTGGAGTCGATGTCCAGCCGGCCGGCCGGTGCCAGGCCGCGGCTGTGACCGATGTGGTACTTGATGCCCGAGGCGTCGTCCTTCCAGTGGTTGGCGCTCTTCACCAGCACCGCGGCGGGCTCGTAGCCGTCCTCGGCCTGGCCGGAGACATAGCCGATCGGCTTGTGCAGCAGGATCGTGACCTGCTTGGCCTGCTCCTTGTGGGCGGCCGGGTCGATCTCGATCTTCGCATCGGGGCCGACGCGCTGGCCCAGCTGGGCCAGCTTGCCGTCCACCCGCACCCAGCCGGCGGCTATCCACTCGTCGGCCTCGCGGCGCGAGGCCATGCCCAGCGCGGCCATGCGCTTGGACAGGCGCTCGCCCTCGCTGCTCGGGTCGCGGAAATCCTCGTCATCGTCGTCTTCGTCGCGTGGGCGCTGCATCGGGCGCGGCTTGGGCGTCGGGCGCGCGTCGGGGCGGGGATGGCCGGTCTGCGGCCCGCTGGCGCGGCGCTGGTCGCGGCGCGGCTCCTGACGCGGCTCTTGGCGGGGGTGCTGGCGCGTCGGCTCGCCGGCGAACTCGCCGCGCGCGCCGCGCTGGCCGCGCTGCTCCTCGCGTTCCTGGCGCGCCGGGGCGCCGTCGCTGCGGCGCTGCGGGCGGCGTTCCTCGAAGCGCCCCTCCTCGGCGCGCTTGAAGCCGCCGCCGCCGGACTTGCCGGCGGGCCGGGCGGGCCTGCTGCCCGTGGGGCGGCCCTCGTCGCGGCGCTGAGACTGCGGCTGCGGCGGCTGCCGGCCTTCCTCGGCGCGGCGCTGCTCGAAGGCGGCCTGGCGCTCGGCGCGTTCGGTCTGGGCCTGCTCCAGGGTCTGGCGCGGGCGCGACACGCCCTTGCCGCGCAGCGGGGTGCGGCGTTCGCCGCCGCCGGTGCTGCTGCTGCTGCTCTTGGCCACGGCGGGCTTGGGTTTCAATTTCAGGGTTGCCATTCTTCGGTACTCCATGCTGGCAGAGCAGCCGCGGCGCAGGCCGGCCGCGGTCCGGACCCAGCGGAGCCCGAGGATCCGGCTATGCCGGGCCTGCGGGCTCGCCCCCTCGAGGGGGCGCGCGATGCGCGTAGGGGGTGGTTCATATCATCCTCAGCGGCCGCGCAGGAACAGCGCGTCGAGTTCGCGCATCGTCAGCTGGCGCCAGGTGGGGCGGCCGTGGTTGCATTGGTCGGCGCGCTCGGTGCGCTCCATGTCGCGCAGCAGGGCGTTCATCTCGTCCAAGGTCAGCTGGCGGTTGGCGCGTACCGCGCCATGGCAGGCCATGGTGGCCAGGATCTCGTGCTGGGCGCGCTCGATGGCCTGGCTGGCGTCGAACTGGGCCAGTTCGGCCAGCACGCTGCGCGCCAGCTCGACCATGTCGCCGCCGGCCAGGGCCGCGGGCCGGGCGCGCAGCGCCAGCACCTTGGCCGACAGCGGCGCGATGTCCAGCCCCAGGCGGGTCAGGGTTTCGGCCTGGGCCTCGGCGGTGGCGATCTCCTGCGGCGTGGCGGCGAAGGTGACCGGGATCAGCAGCGGCTGCGACTCGATGGCGGCCGCGCCCAGGCTGGCCTTCAGGCGCTCGTAGACCACGCGCTCATGGGCGGCATGCATGTCCACGATGATCAGCCCCTGGGCGTTCTCGGCCAGCACATAGACGCCCTGGATCTGCGCGACGGCGCGACCCAGCGGCCAGTCATGCGCGGGCAGCTCCTGGCGCGGCGCGGCGGGAAGCGGCGCCGGTGCGGGGCTGCCGTAGAGCGTGGCGACCTCGGCCAGGCCCAGCGAGGTCTGGGCGATATTGGGAATGGGGCTGCGCCAGCTCGGGCCGCCGGTGTAGGCCGGCGCCGCGGGCTCCCGGGCGGCCGGTGCATTGAACCAGGCCGGCGGGCTGCCCGGTGCCGGACGCGCCGCGGGCAGGGCGGCGGGCTCGGATGACGGGGCCGCGGCCTCGGTGCTGCGCGACACCGCCAGCGCGTCCTGCACCGCATAGCGCGCCTGCTGATGCAGCTCGCGGCCGTCGCGGAAGCGCACCTCGATCTTGGTGGGGTGTACGTTGACATCCACCCGGTCCGGCGCGATCTCGATGAAGAGCACGTAGCAGGGCTGACGGTGGCCGTGCAGCACGTCCTCGTAGGCCGAGCGCACGCCATGCGCGATCAGCTTGTCGCGCACATAGCGGCCGTTGACATAGACGTACTGCATGTCGGCGCGGCTGCGCGCCGCTTCCGGCAGGCCGGCTCGGCCATAGATGCGCAGGGGGCCGGCCTCGGCGAACACCGGGCGGCTGTCGCCGATGAAGTCGGCGCCCAGCACATCGGCCAGACGCTGCTCGGCCTTGGCGATGCGCAGCTGCTCGACCAGCTTGCCCTCGTGCCAGACCGTGAAACCGACGTCGGGCCGGGCCAGCGCATGGCGGCGCACGGCCTCCAGGCAATGGGCCAGCTCGGTGGCGTCGGTCTTCAGGAACTTGCGGCGCGCCGGGGTGTTGAAGAACAGCTCGCGCACCTCGACGCTGGTGCCGCGGGCGCGCGCCGCGGGCTGCAACTCGCCGCTGCGGGCGTCGAGCCGGTAGGCATGCTGGGCGCCCTCGCAGCGGCTGGCGACGGCCATCTCGGCCACCGAGGAGATCGCGGCCAGGGCCTCGCCGCGGAAGCCCATGGTGGCCACCGATTCCAGCTCGTCCAGCGTGCGGATCTTGCTGGTGGCATGGCGCTTCAGCGCCAGCGGCAGCTCCTCGGCGGGGATGCCGAGGCCGTCGTCCTCGACCACGATGGCGCGCACGCCGCCGGCCATCAGCTTGACGTTGATCTGCGTGGCGCCGGCGTCCAGCGCGTTGTCCACCAGCTCGCGCACTACGGAGGCGGGGCGCTCGACCACCTCGCCGGCGGCGATCTGGCTGATCAGTTCATCGGGAAGCTCGCGGATGGCGCGGCGCGGCGCGGCGCCGGTCGGGGCGACGGGCGAGGCCGGCGGAGAAGACAAATCCATGGGCCGATTGTAAGAAGTCCGCCATGAAGCCGGCGCCGGGCTGCCCTTATCATCCGCGCCCATGGAATTCGCAGCCTTCTTGATCGACTTCATCCTGCATGTGGACCGCCATCTGGCCGAGTTCGTGCAGGCCTATGGCGCCTGGGTCTATGCCCTGCTGTTCCTGATCGTGTTCGTCGAGACCGGCCTGGTGGTGATGCCCTTCCTGCCGGGCGACTCGCTGCTGTTCGTGGTCGGCACCCTGTGCGGCGCCGGCTTGATGAGCCTCCCGCTGGCGATCGCCATCCTGCTGATTGCGGCCGTCCTGGGCGACCAGACCAACTACACGATCGGGCGCTACCTCGGCCCCAAGGTGTTCCGCTGGGAACAGTCGCGCTTCTTCAACCGCCGCGCCTTCGACGCGGCGCATGAGTTCTACGAGCGGCATGGCGGCGTGACCATCATCATCGCCCGCTTCATGCCCTTTATCCGCACCTTTGCGCCCTTCGTGGCCGGCGTCGCCGCGATGAGCCGCGGCAAGTTCACGCTCTACAACGTGGCGGGTGCGCTGATCTGGGTGCTGGGCCTGACCTTGGCGGGCTATCTGTTCGGCAACATCGCCTTCGTGCAGACCCATCTCAGCAAGATCATCTGGGCGATGATCATCATCCCGGGGCTGATCGCGATCTACGGCGGCCTGCGGGCGCGCGGCAAGCCGGCCTCCGGGAAGGTCACGGGCGGCTCCTGACGCGTCCGGATCGCCCGGATCGCCCGCGTTGGCGTGCAATGCATAGGGCTTGAACCCCGCCGGGCGAGCAGTTACCCTGATTCGTCACCCCAGCTCGCCCACCTAGACTCGCGCAAAATCGGGCGCGGCAGGCATGCTGCGCCGACAAGGGAGGCGAGGATGGTGCGATCCGTTCCCCAGCTTGCGAGCAGGACCCGGCGGCCCCGGCGGGGGCTGCGGCGCATCGCCATGCGGCGCCGGAAGGGCGCGCCATGAGCGCGAGCTACAACCCCTGGCTGGTCCTGCTGTCCTATCTGGTCGCCTCGCTGGCGGCCTTCATCACCTTGGATCTGTCGGCGCGGGTCAGCCGTGCGGACGGTGGCCGCGCCGGCGCCTGGATCGCTGTCGGCGCCCTGGCCATGGGTCTGGGCATCTGGGCCATGCATTTCATCGGCATGATTGCCCTGCATCTGCCGATCCGCCTGTCCTACGACCTGACGATCACGCTGATCTCCATCGTCCCGGCGGTGGCAGCGTCGGCCCTGGCCCTCCTGATCATCCGCCGCCCGCAGGTCGATCTGCGGCTGCGCGCCTATGGTGCCGTGGCCATGGGCCTGGGCATCAGCGCGATGCATTACACCGGCATGGCGGCGATCCGGCTGGAGCCTGATTTCAGCTACGAACCGGCGCTGCTCGCCCTGTCCGTCGTGATCGCCATCGCCGCCGCCTTCGCCGCGCTGACGATCGCCCTCGATTCGCGCCACCGCTCGACCGCCACGGCCCTGCTGCCGCGCCTGGCCGCCGCCCTGGTGATGGGGGCGGCCATCGTCGCCATGCACTACACCGGCATGGCCGCGACCTCCTTCGCGCCGGGCAGCGTCTGCATCCTGCCGCCGCTGGGCTTGGATCCGATCTGGCTGGCGGCGATGGTGGGCGTGGGCAGTTGCCTGATCCTGTTCGCGATCCTGGCCGTCTCGATGCGCGATGTGCATTCCCTGGAGCGCCTGCGCGCGATCGACGCCGCCACGCTGGCGCGCGCCGCGCAGCTGGCCGAGGACATGGCCGCCGGCGCCCGGGCCAGCGAGGCGCACAAGCGGGCCATCGTCGAGTCCTCGCTGGACTGCATCATCACGATGGACGGCCAGGGCCGCATCATCGAATTCAACCCGGCCGCCGAGGCGACCTTCGGCTACCCGCGCGAGGCGGTGCTCGGGCAGCGGCTGTCGCAATGCATCGTGCCGCCCAGGCTACGCAGCGCCCATGAGCGCGGTCTGGTGAACGCGCTGGACGGCGAGGCCTCGACGGTGATGGGCCGGCGCATCGAGATCACCGCGATGCGCGCCGGCGGCGAGGAGTTCCCGGTCGAGCTGGCCATCACCAGCACGCCGATCGCCGGCCAGCCCGCCTTCACGGCCCATCTGCGCGATCTCAGCGAGCGCCACACCGCCGAGCAGTCGCTGCGCCTGCGCAGCCTGGCCCTGGACTCGGTGGACAACGGCATCTGCATCGTCGACAGCCGCCGCCCCGGCGGCCCGATCCAATATGTCAATCCGGCCTTCGAGCGCATCAGCGGCTGGCGCGCCCCGCAGCTGATCGGCCAGCCCTATGGCCTCCTGTTCCGCGATGCCGGCGGCGGCGTTCGCATCCCGCGCGCGCTGCGCGGCCCGGGCGGACGGGTGCGGCGCCTGAGCCACAGCGCGCCGGACGGCCGTCTGCTCTGGTGCGATGTGGTCGTCAATATGCTGCGCGACGCCGATGGCCAGCCCACCCATGGCGTGGCCGTGATCAGCGATGTGACGGCCGCCGTGGGCCATGAACGGCAGCTGGAGCAGCTGGCTAATTTCGATTCGCTGACCGGCCTGCCCAACCGCCTGCATTTCCGTCAGCATCTGGAGGCGCGGCTGGCGCGCGAGCGCGGCCGCCGCCTGTCGGTGCTGTTCGTCGACCTGGACCATTTCAAGGTCATCAACGACAGCCTGGGCCACGATGTCGGCGACGAGATGCTGGTCGTGCTGGGCCAGCGCCTGAAGGCCTGCGTGCGCGAGGGCGATCTGGTCGCCCGCCTCGGCGGCGACGAGTTCGTGATGCTGGTCGAGCAGGGCCCGCAGGCCGAGAGCTCGGTGCTGGAGCGTATCAAGGCCAGCGTCGGCGAGCCGATCCCGCTGCGCGGGCGCACGCTGCATGCCACCTGCAGCATCGGCGTCAGCCGCGTTCCCGAGGATGGCGAGGACGCCGAAACCCTGCTGCGCAAGGCCGATGCCGCGATGTATGTGGCCAAGCGGGAGGGCCGCAACGAGGCGCGTGCCTTCACCGGCGCCATCGAGAGCGCGATCAGCCAGCGCATGGAGGTCGAGACCCGCCTGCGCCGGGCGCTGGAGCGCGAGGAGTTCGTCCTGCATTTCCAGCCCCTGGTCGGCATGGACTGCGGCCGCGTGGTGGGCGCCGAGGCGCTGCTGCGCTGGCAGGATCCGCAGCGCGGCCTGGTGGCGCCGCTGGACTTCATCCCGCTGGCCGAGGAGACGGGCCTGATCCAGCCGATCGGCGAGTGGGTGCTGCGCACGGCCTGTCGCCAGGCGCTGGACTGGCAGGCCGGCGATGGTGGGCCGCTGCCGCTGTCGGTCAATCTGTCACCACGCCAGTTGCAGGATGCCGGCCTGGTCGACAAGGTCAGGGCCATCCTGGCCGAGACCGGCTTCGCGGCCCAGCGCCTGGAATTCGAGCTGACCGAGAGCCTGTTCACCGACGAGGGCGGCGCCGCCGGCACGGCCCTGCGCGAACTGGCCGCTTTGGGGGTGCGCCTGGCCATCGACGACTTCGGCACCGGCTATTCCAATCTGCGCTATCTGAAGCGCTTCCCGGTGGCACGGCTGAAGATCGACCGCAGCTTCGTCGCCCAGGTCGGCGTGGACGCCGGCGACAGTGCGATCGCCACCGCCATCATCGCCCTGGCGCGCGGCATGTGCGTGGGCCTGGTGGGCGAGGGTGTCGAGAACGAGGCGCAGCGCCGCTGGCTGGCCGAGGCCGGCTGCGAGGTGGCCCAGGGCTGGCTGTTCGGCCGGCCGGTGCCGGCGGCCGAGTTCGCCGCCCGTTTTCAGGAAACCGGCCTGTGCCTGGCCAATGGCGGGTTCTTGGCGAAATAGCGTGCGATGCCGCTGGCCAGGGCCTCGACCAGCTTCTCCTGATAGTCCGGGTCGCGCAGCTTGGCTTCCTCTTCCGGATTCGAGATGAAGGCGGTCTCGACCAGGATCGACGGCACGTCCGGCGCCTTCAGCACCGCGAAGCCGGCCTGTTCGACCTGCTTCTTGTGCAGCCGACCGACCCGGCCGATCTGGCCGAGCACCTCGGAGCCGAGCTTCAGGCTGTCCTTGATCTGCGCGCTGGTGCTCATGTCGAGCATGGCGCGCAGCACATTGGCATCCTTCACCGCGACATTGACGCCGCCCACCAGGTCGGCGCGGTTCTCCTTGTCGGCCATCCAGCGCGCGGCGGAGCTGCTGGCGCCGTTCTGGCTGAGCGCGAACACCGAGGCGCCGCGCGCCTGCGGCGTGAAGAAGGCGTCGGCATGGATGGACACGAACAGATCGGCCTGCACGCGCCGCGCCTTGCGCACGCGCTCGTGCAGGGGCACGAAGAAATCGGCGTCGCGCGTCATCATCACGCGGATATTGGGGTTGCCGTTGAGCCGCTCGCGCAGCTTCAGCGCGACGGCCAGCACCACGTCCTTTTCCTTCAGCCCGCTGGGGCCGACGGCCCCCGGATCCTCGCCGCCATGGCCGGGGTCCAGCGCGATCACGATCAGACGGTCCAGCTGCTTCTGGGTGATCTGCGGGGCCGGCGCCGGCGGCGTGCTCAGCGGTGGCGCGCTGGCCGCCGGCTTGGGCGCCGGGGGCTGGGCCGGCAGCGGGCCGCCGGGCAGGGCGGGGCGGTCGATGCGGCCGATCAGCTCGCCCAGCGCGTCCTGCACCGCCTGGGCGGCCTGGGCCTCGGCCTGCTCCTTTTCGCGGATCAGGGCCAGCAGCGGGTCGCGCTCCTGCTGCGGATAGAGGTCGAACACCAGGCGGTCGTGGTAGGCCGCCACCGGCTCCAGCGCGAAGATCTGCGGCGCCACCGGCTGCTTCAGGTCCAGCACGATGCGCACCACGCGTGGCTGGTTCTGCCCCACGCGCACCGCGGCGATATAGGGGTCGTCGGGCTTGATCTTGCCGAGCAACTCGCGCAAGCCGGGGCTGAGCTCCAGGCCGTCGATGTCGATCACCAGGCGGTCGGGGCCTTCGACCAGGAAATGCCGGGCCGCCAGCGGCTTGTCCGACTCCAGCGTGACCCGCGTGTAGTCGGGGGCGGGCCAGACGCGCACGGCCACGATATTCGCGACGCTGGCCGCGCGCACCAGCATCGGCGCCTGCAGTACCAGGGCGAGGGTGCCCATGCGTCGCAGGGCATGGCGGCGGCTCACAGCGGCAGCCCCTGCAGCAGGGTCCGGCCCCGCGCCGTGCATGCCTCCAGCGCCACCCGCCGGCTGTCGTCGGCCTGGGTCTCGATGCGGATGCGCAGATCGGGGGTGGGCAGCATCGCGCCGGCCTTCTCGGGCCATTCGCTGAGCTTCAGGCCGGGGCGGGTGAAGATCTCGCGGAAGCCCGCATCCTCCCACTCGCGCGGGTCGTTGAAGCGGTAGAAATCGAAATGGCTGACCTCGCCGTCACCGCCCCAATCGCGCAGTTCATAGCTCTCCAGCACCGCGTAGCTGGGGCTCTTGATGCGGCCGGTCACGCCCAGCGCGCGCAGCAGGTGGCGCACCAGGCTGGTCTTGCCGGCGCCGAGGCTGCCGTGCAGTTCGATACTGGCATCCATCAGACCGGGGGCGCGCGCCAGCAGGGCGGCAAAGGCCTCGGTCGAGGCTTCATCGGGCCAGACGAGCTGGCGGCTTTCTAGAATGCTCAAATGGACGGGGCTCCGCAGCTGAAAAAACCTGAGATCGACGCGTCGGCGCTGATGGCGCAGCTGCGCGCCTGGGCGCTCGAGCTCGGATTCTCACAGATCGGCGTGGCCGATATCGATCTCGCGAGCGCCGAGCCGGGGCTGCTGGCCTGGCTGGAGGCCGGTTTCCATGGCCAGATGCACTATATGGCGGCGCATGGGCTCAAGCGCGCCCGGCCGGCCGAGCTGGTGCCGGGCACCTTGCGGGTGCTGACCGCGCGCATGGACTACCGGCCGCGCGCCGAGCCTGGCGGTGGCGGCAGCGGTGAGAGCGATTGGCAGGCGGTCGAATGGCAGGGCCTGCGCGATCCGCGGCGCGCCCAGGTCTCGATCTATGCCCGCGGCCGCGACTATCACAAGGTGCTGCGCGCCCGGCTGCAACAACTGGCCAGCCGCATCGAGGGCGCGATCGGCGCCTTCGGCTACCGCGTGTTCACCGATTCGGCGCCGGTGCTGGAGGTGGAGCTGGCGGCGCGCTCCGGCATCGGCTGGCGCGGCAAGCACACGCTGACCCTGCACCGCGAGCATGGCTCGATGTTCTTCCTCGGCGAGATCTACCTGGATCTGCCGCTGCCGCTGTCGCAGGCCGTGACGGCGCATTGCGGCCAATGCCAGGCCTGCATCGACATCTGCCCGACGCGTGCCATCGTCGCGCCCTACCGGGTGGACGCGCGGCGCTGCATCTCCTACCTGACGATCGAGCATGACGGCGCCATTCCGGTGGAACTGCGCGCGGCCCTGGGCAACCGCATCTACGGCTGCGACGACTGCCAGCTGATCTGCCCCTGGAACAAGTTCGCCGGCAAGAGCAGCCTGCCGGACTTCGATGCGCGCGAAGCGCTGCGCTCGCCCGAGCTGCTGCGCTTGTGGGCCTGGAGCGAGGCCGACTTCCTGCGCCATACCGAGGGCTCGGCGATCCGCCGCATCGGCATCCGGCGCTGGCGCCGCAATCTGGCGGTGGCACTGGGCAATGCCTGGCGTCTCACCGGCGATGCGCAGATCGCCCGGGCCCTGCGCGAGGCGCTGCCGGCGGCCGATGCGCTGCTGGCCGAGCACATCGAATGGGCGCTAGCGCAGCGTGGCGAGGCCGAGCCAGAGCGGCAGGCCGAGCATGCCCACCAGCGTGGATAGGGTCACCAGCCCGGCCACGAAGGCCGCGTGGCCGCCCATGCGCGCGGCCAGCACATAGCAGCTGGAGGCGGTGGGCAGGGACGCGAACATGGTCAGCACCAGTTGCTGACCGGCCGGCAGACCGAGCGCCCGGCCCAGGCCCAGCGACAGCAGGGGCAGGGCGGCATGGCGGATCAGGATCAGCGCGGCGGCCAGCCAGGGTGCGTCGCGCAGCGCGCCGAAGCGCAGCCCGGCACCCACCGCCATCAGCCCCAGCGGCAGGGCGGCCAGGCCAATGCGGTGCAGGGTCAGCGCGGCGGCCTCGGGCAGCCTGAGGCCCAGCAGATTGGCGATCAGCCCGGCCACGGTGCTGAGGATCAGCGGATTGCGCCCGAGCTCGCGCCACAGGCCATGGCCGCCATGGCGGGCCAGCGGAAACACCGCGCCGACATTGCAGATCGGCACGCACAGCGCCACCAGCAGGGCCACCCAGGCCACGCCCTGGGCCCCCTGCAGGCGCTCGGCCAGGGCCAGCGCCACGTAAGAGTTGAAACGAAAGGCCACCTGGGCGCCCGAGGCATGGGTGCGTGCATCGACACCGGGGGCATATCTCAGCGCGTAGGCCAGGGCCACGCCGGCCAGCACCACGGCCATGCCGCCACCGGCCAGGCTCAGGGTCTCGGCCGGCTGCAGCGGCGTGCGCAGGATGGAATTGAACAGCAGCACCGGGAACAACAGGTAATAGACCAGCTTCTCGGTGGCCTCCCACACCGGCCGGCCCAGCGCGGTGTAGCGGCAGACCAGGAAACCGCACAGTATCAGCAGCGCATCGGGCAGCAGGAGCAGGACATCGGGCATGGCCGGCAGTGTGCCATCGGCATGGTCGCCGGCCCGGCGGACGGATACCCCCTTGTCGGCGCGCGGCCGCGCTGGTGCGTTAGTCTCGCTGTTCCCATCGATGAGCTCGACCGAATGATGAGTGCGAACAGCGAACCCCTGATCAAGCCCGGGCGCCGCCGCCTGCTGGCCGCCGCCATGCTGCTGTCCCTGGGGGTTGCCGGCCCGGCGCTGGCACGCCCCTACGAGGGCTATGAATTCGCGGACAGCCTGCAACTGGGCGGCAGCACCCTGGTGCTGAACGGCCTGGGCATGCGGGCCGTGGCCACGATCCGCGGCTATCTGGCCGGCCTGTACCTGGTCCGGAAGGCCAGCGTGCCTGCCGAGGTCTTCGCCACGCCAGGCCCCAAGCGCATCCAGATGCGCATCCTGCTCGATGCCAGCATGGAAGAGTTCGTCAAGGCGGTCAACAAGGGCGTGCAGCGCAACTGCACCGAGGCCGAGCGCGCGGCCCTGACCGAGGAACTGCCGGCCTTCGTGGCGCTGCTGCGCGGCGTGGGCCAGGTGCGCAAGCAGGACCTGATCGACATCGACTATCTGCCCGGCAAGGGCACCGCCCTGGTCATCAACGGCAAGCAGGCGGGCGCGACCATTGCCGGCGCCGAGCTCTACGATGCGCTGCTGAAGGTGTTCCTGGGCGAGCGCCCGACCGACAAGCGGCTCAAGGCGGGTCTGCTGGGCCTGCCGACGGGCTGAGCCCTACGTAGTTCCGCTAGCATGCCCCCATGTTCGCGTGGCTAGCATCGCGCGTGATCAAGACCACCCCCAGTTCTACAAGAGGAGAGAAGGCCATGAGCCGTCGAGTTTGGATGCGTCGTTGCGGGGCCCTGGTGGCCGCTTCCCTGGTGGCCCCCCTGGCCCTGGCCCAGAACTATCCGGCCAAGCCGGTGCGCCTGATCGTGCCCTTCGCGCCCGGTGGCACCACCGATATCGTGGCCCGCGTGCTGGCCGAGAAGATCAATATGGCCCTGGGCCAGACCATGATCGTCGACAACAAGGCCGGCGGCGGCGGCTCGGTGGGCGCCAACGAGATCGTCAAGTCCACGCCGGACGGCTACACGCTGGGCATGGCGACGGTGTCAACCACCGCGTCGAACCCCGCGATCAACCCCAAGATCCCGTACAACCCGCTGACGGACTTCACCTCGATCATCAATGTGGCGGCCACGCCCAATGTGATCGCGGTGCACCCCTCGTTCCCGGCGCGCGACTACAAGGGTTTCGTCGCCGAACTGAAGAAGAGCCCCGGCAAGTACAGCTTCGCCAGCTCGGGCACCGGCGGCATCGGTCATCTGCAGATGGAACTCTACAAGAGCCTGGCCGGTGTGTTCGTGCTGCACATTCCCTATCGCGGCGCCGGCCCGGCGCTGAACGACACGGTGGCCGGCCAGGTGCCGATGATCTTCGACAATCTGCCCTCGGCGCTGCCCTTCATCAAGGACGGCCGCCTGATCCCGATCGTCGTGGCCGCGCCGCAGCGCCTGGCCGTGCTGCCGAATGTGCCGACCTTCAAGGAAGTCGGCCTGGAACCGGTGAACCGCATGGCCTACTACGGCATCCACGGTCCGAAGAACCTGCCCAAGGAGGTCGTGGACAAGATCTCGGCCGCGGTGAAGAAGACCGTCGAGCTGCCCGATGTGAAGAAGCGCATCGAGGACACCGGTTCGCTGATCGTGGCCAACACGCCCGAGCAGTTCGCCGCCCAGACCAGGGCCGAGTACGAGGTCTACAAGCAGGTCGTCGCGCAGCAGAAGCTCAAGCTCGATTGAGCCGGCTTCGCACCGCCTGAGCACAGGGGCGCCGGCGGCGCCCCTTTTCAATTGACGCTGCCCCATTCATGTCCGACGCCGACGCCCTCCGCCAGCTCAGCCAGCAAGCCATCGCCCGCTTCGTCGAGGCGCTGTGGCTGGAGGATGGCCTGTCCGCCAACACGCTGGCGGCCTACCGGCGCGACCTGGAGCTGCTGGCCGACTGGCTGGCGCGCGAGGCCGGGCTGAGCCTGGACCGGGCGGACGAGCTGCAGCTGCTGGCCTATGCCACGGCCCGCCATGCCGGCAGCCGCGCCACCACGGCGAACCGGCGGCTCTCGGTGTTCAAGCGCTACTACCGCTGGGCGCTGCGCGAGGGGCGCCTGGGCCCGGCCGGGCAAGACCCGACCCTGCGCCTGGCGGCGGCCAAGCAGCCGCTGCGCGTGCCCAAGACGCTCAGCCAGGCCCAGGTCGAGGCCCTGCTGAATGCGCCGGCGGCGGACGAGCCGCTGGGCCTGCGCGACCGGGCGATGCTGGAGCTGATGTATGCCAGCGGGCTGCGCGTCAGCGAGCTGGTGACGCTGAAGAGCGTGCATGTGGCGCTCAGGGAGGCGGTGCTGCGCATCACCGGCAAGGGCGCCAAGGAGCGCCTGGTGCCCTTTGGCGAGGAAGCGCATGGCTGGCTGCTGCGCTATCTGCAGGAGGCTCGCGCGCCGCTGCTGAAGGGCCAGCGCAGCGACGCCCTGTTCGTGACGGTGCGCGGCGACGGCATGACCCGCCAGATGTTCTGGACCCTGGTGAAGAAATACGCCCAGCAGGCCGGCATCACGGTGCCGCTGTCGCCCCACACCCTGCGCCATGCCTTCGCGACCCATCTGCTGAACCATGGCGCCGACCTGCGCGCGGTGCAGCTGCTGCTGGGACATGCCGACCTCTCGACCACGCAGATCTACACGCATGTGGCGCGCGAGCGGCTGAAGGCCATCCACGCCCAGCACCACCCGCGCGGGTGAAGCAAGGCCAGGGCGGAGACAATCCGGCCCATGGACCACAGCTTTCTCTCCGCCTTCATCCTGCTGCTGCTCGTGCTGGACCCGCTCGGCAGCCTGCCGATCTTCATTCCCATCATGCGCGCCGTGCCCAAGGAACGTCGCAAGCTGGTGGCGGCGCGCGAGATCGGCATCGCCTTCGTGGCCCTGTTCGCCTTCATGTTCCTGGGCGACGCCTTTCTCAGCGTGATGCACCTGTCGGAGCGCTCGCTGGAGGTGGCCGGTGGCGTGATCCTGCTGATCATCGCGATCCGCATGATCTTCGGCAGCAGCGGCGAATCGGCCTACGGGCTGGAGCCCGGCCGCGAGCCCTTCATCTTCCCGCTGGCGGTACCGCTGCTGGCCGGTCCTTCGGCCATGGCCACCGTGCTGCTGCTGGCCTCGCGCCAGCCGGACCGCATCTGGGAATGGATTGGCGCCCTGAGCGCGGCCATGGCGGTTTCGGGCCTGACCCTGCTGCTGGCCGACCGCATCCGCAAGCTGCTGGGCGATTCGGTGGTGTCGGCGATCGAGAAGCTGATGGGCCTGGTGCTGACCGCGATCGCGGTGGAGATGGTGCTGGCGGGGCTGAAGCGCTATTTCGTCGGCGGGCTGTAGCCCCATTCCCCGGCCGTGATGCCGTAGACGCTGCAGTCCGTCTCGTACCAGCGCTCGATGCCGCGGTAGCGCATGCCCAGGCGCTGCATCACCTGGGCGGAGGCGCCGTTGTCCGGATGGCAGACGGCCAGCAGCTCGGGCGCCCGCAGCGCCTCGAAGGCATGCGCGGCCATGCAGCGCGCGGCTTCCGAGGCCAGGCCCCGGCCCCAGCGGTCGCGGCGCAGCCGCCAGCCCAGCTCCAGCGGATTGGCCCGCTCGCGCCCCAGGTGCTGCACGCAGCCGGCGCCGACCAGTTCGCCGCTTCCCAGTTCGATGAAGCTCCACCACGAATAGCCCCACTCGGCCCAGCGCGCCTTGACCCGCTCGATCACGGCCCGGGTCTCCTCCAGCGTCTCCGGGCGGCCGGTGAGGTAGCGCATCACCTCGGGGTCGCGGTTGAGTTCGTTGAGCCCATCCAGATGGGCATCGCCAAAGGGTTCCAGGCGCAGGCGGGGCGTCAGCAGAATGGTCATGGAGCGACTGTAGACCCGCCCGCGCGTCGGCGCCCCATAGGCCATCCGGCTCAGCGCTGATCCACCGCGGGGATCGCCCGCACCGCATAGTCGATGGCTTCGTTGAGGAGGGCGGCCAGTGGCGTGCCTTCCATTTCCTGGGCCGCCGTTGCCAGACGGGCGGCAAAGCCGAGGTGATAGTCGGTCATCCAATTCGGCCTGGGCGGCACCTCCGGTGGCGGCAGGGGCACGCCGAGGATGCCATGTCCCGGGAACTTGAAGGGTTTGCCCAGTGGCGGGCACAGCTCGTCCAGCTCGGCCAGGATCTTGCGCCGGTCCGTGCCGCTGCGCTCCCCCAGCCAGGCCAGACGGACAAATTCCCCGGCCATGGCCGCGCCCAGCACATCGGCCGGAAAGGGGGGCAGCGGCTGCGGATTGAGCGCCGCCAGCGAGGGGTTCGGCCCTATGGCCGCCAGCTGCGGTCCGCGCGGGATCACGTCGTAAATGGCCGGAATGCGCTTGCCGATGATGGCCAGCAGTCGTCGATTGATGTCCATGTCTCACTCCCTGGCGACACAAGGGGCGGTGCCGCGGCGCCTCGAACGTGAGACCACAATAGGCGGTGTTTGGCCCCTGCTGTGCGGCGTGTCCACAGCTTTGTGGAAATGGCCTCCCGTGAAATCCGAACCGGACGGTCGGTCTCACGCCGGGTCGAGATAAATCCGCGCCAGCCCCTGTGTGATCGCCTCGACGATCTGTTCGCGGCGCAGCGCGATGTGCTTGTCCATCAGGCGCTCGGCGCTGGCCGCGTCGCGGCGGCGCAGCGCGTCGAGGATCTGGCCATGCTCGCGCTGGGTGGAGTCGCGCCCGACCTTCTCCATGGCTATCCAGCGCAGGAAGCGGATGCGCTCATTGAGGCTGCCGAGCATGCGCTGCAGCTCGCCGTTGCCGGCCATCGCGGCGATGCGCAGATGGAAGGCCTCGTCCAGCTCCACCAGCTCGCGCACCGGCGTATCTAGAGGCACGCCACGGCTGTGCTCCAGAAAGGCCAGGGCCTCGTCGATCTGCGCGTCCTCGGCCCGCTGCAGCGCCAGCCGCAGGCATTCGCGCTCCACCGCCATGCGGGCCTCATAGAGATCGAGCGCCTCCTGCACGTCCAGCGGGCGGCGCATGAAGCCGCGCGTGCAAGGCACCAGGAAGCCCTCGGTGACCAGCCGCGTCAGCGCTTCGCGCACCGGCGTGCGGCTGACCCCCAGGCGGGCGGCCAGCTCGATCTCGCTGATCCGTTCGCCGGGCTTGAGCTGGTAGCTGATCGCCATCTCCCGCAGCGTGTTGAACACGCCGCTGCCGCGCTCGCGCCGCAGCTTGGAAATCTTGGGCGTGCGGGTCTTGGGCGTTTTGGCCGCGCTGGCGGAAGTCCGGGTGGTGCTGCTCATCGATTTAAGTATACTTAATTGAATTCTTAGTGCAGTCAAGGAGACAAGAAAGATGTCCACCAGCCCCCTGAACGCGGCGACACCCACCGAGACGGCGATGAACGGCGCGGACGCCATGGTAAGGATGCTGCAGCTGAACGGCGTGCAGCACATCTTCGGCCTGTGCGGCGACACCAGCCTGCCGTTCTACGACGCGCTGGCGCGGCTGGACCATGGCATCGACCATATCCTGACCCGCGACGAGCGCAGCGCCGGCTATATGGCCGACGCCTATGCCCGCGTGACCGGCAAGGTCGGCGTCTGTGAGGGCCCTAGCGGCGGTGGCGCCACCTATCTGCTGCCGGGCCTGGTGGAGGCCAACGAATCGTCGGTCGCGGTGCTGGGCATCACCTCCGACGTCTCGGTCGGCGCGCGCGGCAAGTTCCCGCTGACCGAGCTGGATCAGCAGGCGCTGTACCGCCCGCTGACCAAGTGGAACACCACGATCGACCGGGCCGACCAGATCCCGCACGCGCTGCGCAGCGCCTTCCGCGCGATGACCACCGGCCGCCCCGGCGCGGCCCATATCTGCCTGCCCTATGACGTGCAGAAGCATGCGGTCGATCCGTCAACCATCTGGGCTCAGCCCGGCCATGGCGAATTCCCGGCCAGCCGCAGCGCACCGGACCCGGCCGCGGTGGACGAGGCTGCCGAGCGCTTGGTGGCCGCCCGCGCGCCGCTGCTGATCTGCGGCGGCGGCGTCGTGATTTCCGGCGCGAGTGCGGCGCTGGAGGCGCTGGCCGGCGCGCTCAACGCCCCGGTCTGCACGACGGTGAGCGGGCAGGGCAGCCTGGCCGATACCCACCCGCTGAACGCCGGCGTGGTGGGCACCAACGGCGGCGTGCCCGCGACCCGCGCGGTGGTGGCGCAGGCCGACCTGGTGCTGTTCATCGGCTGCCGCGCCGGCTCCACGACCACCGAACATGGCCGGATGCCCGGCCGCGGCGTGACCATCCTGCACATCGACGTCGATGCGATGACCATCGGCACCAACTACCGCACCGACGTGGCCCTCGTGGGCGACGCCCGGCTGGCGCTCGAGGCGCTGGGCGCAGCGGTGCAGCGCCTGCTGGCCGGCCCGGCGCGCCGCCCGGCCGATGCGGTGGACGGCCGCGCGCTGGCCGCGAAGGCTAGGGAGGAGAAGCTGGCCTTCCTGGCGCCGCTGGCCGCCTCGCTGGAGCAGCCGATCAAGCCGGAGCGGGTGATCGCCACCCTGAACCGCCTGCTGCCCAAGCGCGCCATCGCGGTGGCCGATCCCGGCACCCCATGCCCCTATTTCTCCGCCTATTTCGACGCACCCCAGGCCGGCCGCCACTTCATCACCAACCGGGCCCATGGCGCTTTAGGCTTCTCGCTGTCGGCCGGCTTCGGTGCGGCGGTGGGGGCGCCGGACTCGGTGGTGGTGGCTGCGATGGGCGACGGCAGTTTCGGCTTCACCTGCGGCGAGCTGGAAACCGTGGTGCGCCGCGGCGTGCCGCTGAAGATGATCGTGTTCTCCAACTCGGTCTACGGCTGGATCAAGGCCAGCCAGAAGACCGGCTACAACGAGCGCTACTTCTCGGTGGACTTCAACCGCACCCATCACGCCCGCGTGGCCGAGGCCTTCGGCGTCAAGGCCTGGACGGTGCGCGATCCCGCAGAGCTGGAGGCGGCGCTGAAGGCCGCGCTGCACCATGACGGTCCGGCGCTTGTGGATGTGATCTCCCAGGAGTTGCAGGACACCGCCGTCCCGGTCAGTCAATGGATGGGCTGAAATTCTTTTGTTGGGCTTGTGATGAAAGGAAGGATGCGCAGATGATCGAGAAGAGAAAACTACATCGTCGCCAGATCCTGGCGCTGGCTGCGGCCGGTGGCGCGCTGGGCTGGAGCGGCCCGCTGCGGGCCGACGAGGCCGTGCTGAAGCTGGTGGTGACCTTTCCGCCGGGTGGCAGCACCGACATCGCCTCGCGCATCCTGCAGCCGCGGCTGGCCGAGAAGGTCGGGCGCGCGGTGATGGTGGAAAACCGCCCCGGCGCGGCCAGCCAGATCGCCACCGGCTATGTGGCCAAGTCGGTACCGGACGGCAACACGTTGCTGGTGTGCTTCGACACCCATGCGATCAACCCGATCGCCAAGCCCAAGCTGCCCTACGACACCTTCAAGGACTTCGCGCCGGTGACCCTGGCGCTGCGCTTCCCGCTGGTGATCGGGGCCTCGGCCTCGGTGCCGGCCAAGAACCTGCGCGAGTTCATCGCCGCCGCCAAGGCCGCGCCGGGCAAGTTCAGCTATGCCTCGACCGGCCTGGGTTCGATGAACCATCTGGTGATGGAGGACATCAAGCGCAGCGCCGGCGTCGAGGTGCTGCACGTGCCCTATGGCGGCGGCGGGCCGGCGGTGCAGGCCGTGCTGGGCGACGTGGCCAGCCTGACCTTGCTGAGCTATGCCGCGCTGCGTGGCCAGATCGCAGCCGGAAAGATCAAGCCGCTGGCCGTCACCGGCGCCAAGCGCCTGCCGGAACTGCCGGACGTGCCCACGGTGGCCGAGTCCGGCTTTCCCGGTTTCGAGGCCTATTCCTGGATCGGCATCTTCGCGCCGGCAGCCACGCCCTCGGCCATGCTGCGCAAGCTGACCGTCGACTTCCAGGCCGCGCTGAACGCGCCGGACGTGCATGCCAAGCTCACCGAGTCCGGCTTCGAGGTGATGGCCAGCGACGGCCCCGGCCTGGACCGCTACTGGAAGGCCGAGCACGAGCGCTGGGCCAAGTTCGTGCGCGAGACCAAGCTGAAGCTGGACGACTAGGCATGACGACGACGCTGGAGCATCTGCCGCTGGACCATGTGGTGATCGCCGTGCCGGACTTGGCCGCCGCGATGACCGATTACCGCGCCCGCGGCTTCCAGGTGCTGCCCGGCGGGCAACACCCGGGCCGCACGTCGCACAACGCGCTGATCTGCTTTACGGACGGCTCCTATCTGGAGCTGATCGCCTGGCAGGCCCCGGCGCCGCAGGAGCGCTGGTGGCGCACGCTGCAGGCCGACGGCGAGGGGCTGGTGGATTTCGCCTTGTTGCCGCAGGACACGATGGAGGTGCTGCGGCGCGCCCAGGCGCGTGGCCTCGGCACCATGGTCGGCCCGGTGGACGGCGGCCGGGTGCGGCCGGACGGCGAGCGCCTGCAATGGCGCACCGCCCGCCATGCCACGCCGGATCTGCCCTTCCTATGCGGCGACATCACGCCACGCCGCCTGCGCGTGCCGGACGATCCGGCGCTGCATGTCCATCCCAATGGCAGCAGCGGCGTCGCGGGCCTGAGCGTCCTGGTGCGGGACATCGACACCACGCTGGCCCGCTACCGCGCCCTGCTGGGCGGGGAGGGCGGCGCGGCCTGCCCGGTGCCCGTCCGCGCCGAATGGCGGGCCGCCGAGGGCCTGTGGGCGGCCATGCTGGCGCTGCCCGGATTTCGGCTGACGCTGCTGAGCCCGCCGCCGGCCCCCGCGGCCGGCGAGCCCGAGCCGGCGCGCGACCTGCGCCAGCGGCTGGCAACTCGGGGCGAGGGCCCCTGTGCGCTGGAACTGGCGGTGCCGGCAGCCTGAACGCCGCGTTGATTTCACAATCCGAAAAGATGCTTTCGAATCGTGAAAGAGAGGCTTGTTGCGTCGCCGCAAATTTTCTCATTATGGTGAAGTTGATTTCACGATACGGTTTTAAATCTCCAAGTATTTGATTTAAAAGAGGAAAATTTTTAGTCTTATATAAGACATAACAGTTCCAAGGGCGGGTGACGGGGACTACGCTTGGAGCCATTCCAAGTCCTCTTTCAAACCCACCGCAGGAGCAACACCATGAGCACCCCGACCCGTGAACAGCAGATCGCCGCCCTTGAAAAAGACTGGGCCGAGAACCCCCGTTGGAAGGGCATCAAGCGCGGCTACAGCGCCGCCGACGTGGTGCGCCTGCGCGGCTCGCTGGCGATCGAGCACACGCTGGCCAAGCGCGGTGCCGAGAAGCTCTGGGGCCTGGTGAACACCGAGCCCTTCATCAACGCGCTGGGCGCGCTGACCGGCAACCAGGCGATGCAGCAGGTCAAGGCCGGCCTGAAGGCGATCTATCTGTCCGGCTGGCAGGTGGCCGGCGATGCCAACAGCAATGGCGAGATGTACCCCGACCAGTCGCTGTACTCGGTGGACTCGGTGCCCAAGGTCGTCAGGAAGATCAACGCCACCTTCAAGCGCGCGGACGAGATCCAGTGGAGCGAGGGCAAGAACGACATCGACTACTTCGCGCCGATCGTGGCCGATGCCGAGGCTGGCTTCGGCGGCGTGCTGAACGCCTTCGAACTGATGAAGGCGATGATCGAGGCCGGTGCCGCCGGCGTGCACTTCGAGGACCAGTTGGCCGCCGCCAAGAAATGCGGCCACATGGGCGGCAAGGTGCTCGTGTCCACCCGCGACGCGGTGGCCAAGCTGGTCGCAGCGCGCCTGGCGGCCGACGTGATGGGCACGCCTACCGTGCTGCTGGCCCGTACCGATGCCGAGGCTGGCGACCTGGTGACCAGCGACATTGACGACAACGACAAGCCCTTCTGCACCGGCGAGCGCACCGTCGAAGGCTTCTTCCGCACCAAGAACGGCCTGGAGCAGGCAATCAGCCGCGGCCTGGCCTACGCCCCCTACGCCGACATGATCTGGTGCGAGACCGGCAAGCCCGACCTGGCCTTCGCCAAGGCCTTCGCCGACGCGATCCACGCCAAATTCCCCGGGAAGCTGCTGGCCTACAACTGCTCGCCCTCGTTCAACTGGAAGAAGAACCTGGACGACGCGACGATCGCCAAGTTCCAGCGCGAGCTGGGCGCGATGGGCTACAAGTTCCAGTTCATCACGCTGGCCGGCTTCCACAGCCTGAACTACTCAATGTTCAACCTGGCCTACGGCTACGCCCGCAACAATATGAGCGCCTTCGTCGAGCTGCAGGAGGCCGAGTTCGCTGCCGCCGAACGGGGCTTCACGGCGGTGAAGCACCAGCGCGAGGTTGGCACCGGCTACTTCGACGCGGTGACCACGACGATCGAGGCCGAAGCCTCCACCGCGGCGCTGAAGGGCTCGACCGAGGACGAGCAGTTCTTCGACGCCAAGCATGGGTGACTCGCGGCCGAGCACAAGCCATTGAGGCTTGTGCGACGCGCAAGGAACCGCCCGGGTCTGCAGGCCCGGGCGTGGACGAATCGATTCGCTTCACGGCTACAGGACGGTGAAGGAGACGGAAGGCCCGCGGCCACAAGCCGCGGGCTTTTTTCCATGGGCGAGCGGTCGGCTGTAGGAAGCCAGGGAGGTCGCAACGGCGCCTCGGCCGACAGTCCGGCCCGCCGCGCGCCGACCCGAGCGGACCGGGCGCGGGCCTATCGTGGATCTGTCCCAACCCCGAGGGCCAAACCATGCTCAGCACCATCCTGCTCGTGATCCTGATCCTGCTGCTGATCGGCGCCGTTCCGACCTGGCCGCACAGCCGCAACTGGGGCTATGTGCCCAGCGGCGGCCTGGGCCTGATCCTGCTGATCCTGGTGATCCTGCTGCTGATGGGCCGGATCTGACCCGTCCGGTGCACTACAGCGACGCCTCCAGCATCGCCCGGTAGTCTTCGGTCGAGGCCAGGCGCGGATTGGTCTTGTGGCAGTGGTCGAGCAGCGCATGCTCGATGATGGCCTCGAACATGCCGCGCTCCACGCCCAGCGCCGCCAGCCCGCCGGGCAGACCCAGGCGCGCGTTCATCGCCCGGATCGCCTCGGCGATCTCATGGCCGGCCGGGTCGCTGCCGGCCAGGCCCATGGCCTGGGCCATGCGGCTCAGGCGCGCATCGCGCTGCAGGCTCTCGTGGCCGGCATTGAACTTCACCACCGCGGGCAGGAACAGCGCGTTCAAGGTGCCGTGATGCAGGCGCGGGTTCAGCCCGCCCAGGCTGTGGCTCAGCGAATGCACGCAGCCCAGGCCCTTCTGGAAGGCCATTGCGCCCTGCATGCTGGCGCTCATCATCTGCCAGCGCGCCTCGCGATCGCCGCCGTCACGGGTGGCGCGCTCGATATGGGCCCAGCCGCGGCGCAGGCCCTCCCAGGCAATGCCGTCGGCCGGCGGGTTGATGGCGGCCGACATGAAGGTTTCCATGCAATGCGCGATCGCGTCCATGCCGGTCGCGGCGGTCAAGAGCGGCGGCAGGCCCAGGGTCAGCTCGGGGTCGCAAATCGCGGCCTTGGGCATCAGCTCCCAGCTGTGGAAGCCCAGCTTGCGGCCGTCGTCGACGATGATGATGGCGCCGCGCGCCACCTCGCTGCCGGTGCCGGCCGTGGTGGGCACCGCGATCACCGGCGCCACCGCCTTCGTGATCTTCGGGCTGCCGCCCTCGATGGTGGCATAGGTCCTCAGCGGGCCTTCATGGGTGGCGGCAATCGCCACGCCCTTGGCCAGATCCATGCTGGAGCCGCCGCCGACGGCCACCAGCCCGTCGCAGCCGAGCTGCCGGTACAGCGCCGCCGCGGCGCGCACCGCCGCCTCGGTCGGGTTGGCCGGTGTGCCGTCGAACACCGGCGGGGCATCCTGGCCCCAGGCCGCCAGCGCCTGGGCCAGCACGCCGGCGGCGCGCACGCCCGCGTCCGTGACGATCAGGGGCTTTTGCATGCCCACGCGCGCGCATTCCTGCGGCAGCAGGGCGGCCGCGCCGAAATCGAGCTGGATCTGGGTCAGGTACTGGATCAGGGCCATGTCGCAATTCTCCTCGTGAGCTCTCTGGCACACTGCGCGCCGATGAGCTTGAGCGTAACCTGCCGGAGTTTCTGTTGAGTAGCACCTTGTTGACACCGCGCATGGCCGGTGTCCTGGAGCGGATACACCGCGCCCACCGCCCGCCCTTCCACAGCCTGACGCCGAAGCAGGCGCGCATCGCCTACCTGATGGGGGCCGAGATCCTGGATCTGCCGCGCGCGCGCCTGCCGCGGGTGGAGAACCTGCAGCTGCCCGGCGCCGAAGGCTGCCTGCCCGCGCGCCTCTACGCCGCCAGCGAGGCCCGCGGCCTGCCGCTGCTGCTCTACCTGCATGGCGGCGGCTTCACGATCGGCAGCCTGGAGACCCACGACAGCCTGTGCCGCCAGCTGGCGCTGCGCAGCGGCGCCGCGGTGATCTCGCTGGACTACCGGCTGGCGCCCGAGCACCGGTTCCCGGCCGCGGTGGACGACTGCTGGGCGGTGCTGCGCTGGCTGGCCGCCTCGGCCGACACCCTGGGGCTGGATGCGAGCCGCCTGGCCGTGGGCGGCGACAGCGCCGGTGGCACGCTGGCGGCGGTCTGCGCCCTGCATGCGCGCGACATCGGCCTGCCCCTGGCCCTGCAGCTGCTGATCACGCCCGGCGCCACGGCCCATGCCGACACCGCCTCGCACAAACTGTTCGCCAACGGCTTCCTGCTCGAGTCGGCCGGCATCGAGTGGTTCTTCAACCACTACATCGCCCATGCCCATCGGCGCGACTGGCGCTTCGCACCGCTGGAGGCCGAGGACCATGGCGGCCTGGCCCCGGCCTGCGTGGTGCTGGCCGAATGCGATCCGCTGGTCGACGAGGGCGTGGCCTATGCCGACCGGCTGCGCGCGGCCGGCGGCCGGGTGCAGCTGGAGCTGTACCGCGGCGTGACCCATGATTTCATCAAGATGGGCCGGCAGATCCCCGAGGCCCTGCTGGCCCTGGAGGCCTGCGGCCAGGCGCTGAAGGAGGCGCTGCAGCCATGACCGAAAGCCACACCCCGAGCCGGCGCGAGTTCCGCTTCTTCGAACGCCTGCGCGTGCGCTGGGTCGAGATCGATGCCCAGCAGATCGTCTTCAACGGCCATTACCTGGCCTATTTCGACACCGCCGTGGGCGGCTACTGGCGCGCGCTGGCCCTGCCTTACGCGAGCACCATGCAGGCGCTGGACGGCGATCTGTTCGTGCGCAAGGCCACGCTCGAGTACCTGGATGCGGCGCGCTATGACGAGCTGCTGGACGTGGGCGTGCGCTGCGAGCGCGTCGGCTCCAGCTCGATGACCCTGCGCTGCGCGGTGTTCCGCGGCGAGGATTGCCTGGTCCATGGCGAGCTGGTCTATGTGTTCGCCGATGCCGTGCAGCGCGTCCCCAGGCCCGTGCCCCAGGGCCTGCGCGGCGTGCTGCAGGGTTTCGAGAAGGGCGAATCCATGGTGCAGGTGCAGGTAGGCGACTGGGCCACGCTGGGCACCCAGGCCGGCCCGATCCGCCAGGCCGTGTTCGTCGACGAACAGAAGATCCCAGCCGAGATGGAGTGGGACAGCGCCGACGCGAGCTGCCTGCATGCGCTGGCCCTCAACCGCCTGGGCCGGCCGCTCGGCACCGGCCGCCTGCTGGAGCATGTGCCCGGCGTGGCCAAGATCGGCCGCATGGCCGTGCTGGCCCCGATGCGCGGCAGCCGCGTCGGCCGCGAGCTGCTGGAAGCGCTGATGCAGGCCGGCCGCGAGCGCGGCTACCGCGAGGTGCTGCTGCACGCCCAGCTCTCGGCCGAGGGCTTCTACACCCGCGCCGGCTTCCAGCGCCGCGGCCCGGTGTTCGAGGAGGCCGGCATCCAGCATGTGGAGATGGTGCGCGGGCTGTAGACCGTGCGGCTTGGCAGATAGATAGGGGTGCCCCATCCCAGCGAAACCCGAGGATCCGGCTTTGCCGGGCCTGCGGGCTTGCCCCCTTGAGGGGCGGAGTCCGGGCACGAACAGTCCCTGCGGACTGGTCGTGCCTGACGACGGCCAAGGCCTCTGGCCTTGGCGCGCGCAGCGCGTAGGGGGTGGGCCTCTCAATCCGCCTCGATCTTCGAGGCCTTCACCACCTGGCCCCAGCGCGCCAGCTCGGATTTCGCGTAGTCGCCCAGTTGCTGCGGGCCCAGGTAGTCGGCCGTCGCTCCCTGTTCGCCGGCCTTCTGCCTGAAGGCTGGCGTGACCATGATCTTCTGGATCTCGCTGCTCAGCCTGTCGATCACGGACTGCGGCGTCTTGGCCGGCGCGAACACGCCGAACCAGGAGCTGGCATCCAGCTTTGGCAGGCCGGCCTCGGCCGCGGTGGGTACGTTCGGCAGCGAGGGCAGGCGGCTCTTGCCGGTCACGGCCAGGGCGCGCAGCTTGCCGGCCTGGATATGCGGCATGAAGGGCGGTGGCGTGCCGAAGGTCAGGTCAACCTGGGCGCCTAGGAGGTCCTGCAAGGTCGGGCCGGTGCCCTTGTAGGGCACATGGACCATCTCGATGCCGGCCTGCTGCTCAAGCATTGCACCGGTCACATGCTGCAGCGAGCCGTTGCCCGAGGAGGCGAAGGTCAGCTTGGCAGGATGCGCCTTGGCATAGGACAGCAGTTCGGCCATGTTCCTGGCCGGCAGACCCTCGCGCACCACGATCAGCTGCGGCGCGCTCAGCACATTGGCCACCGCCTGCAGATCCTTGGCCTCCCAGCCCAGCGGCGACTTGGCCACATTGGGCGTGATCACGTGATAGCCGGAGTACTGCATCAGGAGGGTGTAGCCGTCCGGTTCGGCGCGCTTGACCATCTGCGCGGCCAGGGCGCCGCTGGCGCCGCCGCGGTTGTCCACCACCACGGTCTGGCCCAGGGCCTTGCCCAGCGGCTCGGCCAGCATGCGCGCGGCGATGTCGGTGGTGCCGCCCGGCGCGGTGGGCACGATCAGGGTGATCGGCTTGCTGGGGTAGGGCGCCTGGGCCTGGGCGGCATAGGCGCCCGCGGCGCCCAGCAGCAAGGCGGCCAGTTGACGGCGTTTGAGCTTCGGATGGTTCATCGTCTTGTCTCCATGGGTGTTGTGGGAATGAAATGAAACTCAGCGGCCGCGCGCCAGCGCGCGCTCGCGGATCGCGTCGAAGTCGGCGGGCCGCGGATGCAGGTCCAGGCGGCGCCCGGCCTTGGTGATCTGGCTCGGGATGTCATGGCCGATCAGCGCCGGCAGGCGCTGCGCGGCGCCGATCAGCGCGGCCAGATCGACGCCGCTGTCGTAGCCCATCAGGTCCAGCGCATGGACGATCTCCTCGCTGCAGACATTGCCGCTGGCGCCGGGCGCATACGGGCAGCCGCCGATGCCGCCCAGCGAGGCGTCGAAGCGATCGGCCCCGGCGTCCAGCCCGGCCAGCACATTGGCCAGGCCCATGCCGCGGGTGTTGTGGAAATGCAGGGTCAGCTCGGTGGCGGGCCAGCGCGCGCGGAAACCCGCGGTGAGCGCGGCCACCTGGCCCGGATGGGCCATGCCGGTGGTGTCGCACAGGGTCACGCCATGCGCGCCCAGCTCGTCGACGAAGCGGCCGCACCAGTGCCACACCGCATCCGCGTCGACATCGCCCTCCATCGGGCAGCCGAACACGCAGGACAGCGAGACGTTCACCGGCGTGCCGGCCTGGCGGGCCAGCCGCGCCACTTCGGCCAGGCCGGCGAAGGACTGCTCGCGGGTCATGCGCAGATTGGCCAGGTTATGCGTCTCGCTGGCCGACATCACCAGGTTCATCTCCTCGGTGCTGGCGTCGATCGCGCGTTCGACGCCGCGCACATTGGGCACCAGGGCGCTGTAGATGACGCCGGGCCGGCGCGCGATCTCGCGCAGCACGATCTCGGCATCGCGCAGCGCCGGAATCGCCTGCGGCGAGACGAAGGACGTCACCTCGATCTTGGCCAGGCCGGTCTCGGACAGCGCGTTGACCAGGGCGATCTTGTCCGCGGTGGGCACGAAGACGCGCTCCGCCTGCAGGCCGTCACGGGTGCCAACCTCCTGCATGAAGACGCGTCGGCCGGCGCCATGCCAGGTGTTGCTCGTGCCGTTCATGCGATCACTCCACGGCCGCGCAGGGCGGCGATCTGTTCGTCGCTCAGGCCGATCTCGCGCAGCACCGCCTCGCTGTCCCCGCCCAGCTGCGGCGCGGCGCGGCGCACGCTGCCGGGCGTGCCCAGCAGCTTGGGCACGATGCCGGGCACCTCGATCTCGGCGCCGGCATGGGTGCGCTGCTTCAACAGCATCGCGCGGGCGCGGTAATGCGGGTCCTCGGCGATGTCCCTGGCCGTGTAGACCTTGCCGGCCGGCACGCCCACCGGAGCCAGGCGTTCCAGTACCGCGTCCACGGTCTGCGGCAGGGTCCAGGCCTCGATGGCGGCGTCGATCTCGGCGACGCGGGCGACGCGGCCGGCGTTGTTGGCGAGCTGCGGGTCGGCGCCCAGATCCTCGCGGGCGATGGCCGTCATCAGGCGCTTGAAGATGCTGTCGCCGTTGCCGGCCACCAGCACGAAGCCGTCGCTGCAGCGGTAGGCGTTGCTGGGCGCGATGCCGGGCAGGGCGCTGCCGGCCGCCGCGCGCACCGCGCCGAAGGCGCTGTACTCGGGCACCAGGCTTTCCATCACATTGAATACGGCCTCGTGCAGGGCCACGTCGATCACCTGCCCCTGGCCGCCGTTGACCTTGCGGTGGTAGAGCGCGGTCAGCACGCCGATCACGCCGTGCAGCGCCGCCAGCGTGTCGCCGATCGAGATGCCGCAGCGCACCGGCACCTTGCCCGGCTCGCCGGTCAGATGGCGCAGGCCGCCCATGGCCTCGCCGATCACGCCGAAACCCGGCCGGTCGCGGTAGGGGCCGGTCTGGCCATAGCCGGAGATGCGCAGCATCACCAGGCCGGGGTTGAGCTTGGCCAGTTCCTCGTAGCCCATGCCCCAGCCCTCCAAGGTGCCGGGACGGAAGTTCTCGATCAGCACGTCGGCCTCGGCGATCAGCCGCCGTGCGATGTCCTGGCCCTCGGAAGCGCGCAGGTCCAGCGCCAGCGAGCGCTTGTTGCGCGACTGCACCTGCCACCAGACCGAGGTGCCGGTCTCGTCGAGCATGCGCCAGTTGCGCAGCGGGTCGCCGCCGCCGGGGGCCTCGATCTTGATGACCTCGGCGCCGAACTCGCCCAGGGTCTTGCCGGCGAAGGGGCCGGCGATCAACTGCCCCATCTCGATCACCCGCACGCCGGCGAGGGCGCCCGGGGCGATGCCGCTGCTGTCCATGGTCTTGCTCCGTCTGTGCTTCGTTCGGCCGCATTGTTGTTGCGGGCCGCGCGGGGCGGAAGCTCAAAGACGGGGCGGCTGCTTTCGCAAACCGCGAAAGCAGCCTAGGGTTTGCCGGGAGCCAGGTGTTCGAGCAGCGCGCGCACATGGCGCGGCACCGCGCCGGCATCGCGCAGCCCGATCAGCAGGCGCCGGCTGGCCCAGTCATCCGCGAGCGCGATCTGGCGCAGGTCCATCGAGCGCAGGTGCGGCTGGATCGCCTCGCGCGGCAGGATGGCCACGCCCAGGCCCGCGGCCACCATCTGGCACATCGCGTCGAAGCTGCGCACCTGCACGCGCATCTTCAGGCGCCGGCCCAGCGCCTCGGTCTCGGCCTGCAGGCGCCGGGCCAGCGAGGTGCCCTGGGGCAGAGTGACGAAGTCGTATTCCACCGCCTGCTCGAAGCGCAGGCTGGCGCGGCGCTGCTTCGCCAGCGCATGGCCGCGCGGCACCACCAGCACCAGCCGGTCCTCGCGATAGTTCAGCAGGTGCAGGCCCGGTGCCGGCGTGCGGTCGGCGAAGATGCCCAGATCGGCCCGGCCATCGGTCACGGCCGCGACGATCTCGCCGCTATTGCCTTCCTCCAGCTCGATGCGGATGCCGGGATTGGCCGCGCCGAAGGCGGCCAGATCCCGCGGCAGGAACTGGGTGACGGCCGAGGTGTTGGCCCATAGCCGCACCACGCCCAGCAGGCCCGAAGCGTAGTCCGACAGCTCGGCCGCCAGCTGGTCCACATCGCCGAGGATGCGCTGCGCATGGCGCTGCAGGGCCTGGCCCGCGACGGTGAGGCTGACGCCGCGCGAATGCCGCTCCAGCAGGGTGCTGCCGACCGCGGCCTCCAGATCGGTGATGCGCTTGCTGGCCGCGCCCACCGCCAGGTGGGCCAGGGCCGCGCCGCGGCTGATGCTGCCGCTGCGGGCGACCTGCACGAACAGCGACAGCGACACCAGGTCCAGGCGGTGCAGGTTCATCAGGCCAGCGCCTGGAAGGCCTCGCGGTGCCTGAGGCCCTGCACGAACGGCGCCATTGCCGCCGCGATGGCCGGTTCGGCGGCGGCCAGCGCGGCCGGATAGATCTCCATCCAGGTCAGCAGGCTGGGGTCGGGATCCTGGCGCTGCAGCAGGCGCACGGTCTGACCGGCGCGCGCGGCCTCGAAGCTCGCCAGGGCCTCGGCGGCCTGCGCGGCCCTGAGCCGGTAGTAGACGAACAGCTCGAAGCGGGCGGCGGAGGCGGTGCTCACTGGGGCTCGCCCACGCGGTAGGGCATGGCCTGCGGGGTCAGCCGCGGCCCGTCGGCGGCGCCCAGATGCAGACCGCCATCGCCCTCCAGCGCCGCCAGCTTGACCTCGGCCAGCAGCAGGCTGCGCCCGTCTCGCTGCGCCGCCGCGGCCACCAGGCCGGCCGGCTGGCCCGGATCGGCGCTGTGGAACAGCTCCTGGCCGATCCGCGCCTCGGCGCCGTCCGCCGCGAACAGGAAGGTGCGGCGCTTGATCGTGCCACGGTACTGGCTGCGCGCGACGATCTCCTGGCCGGGGTAGCAGCCCTTCTGGAAATTGACGCCGCCCAGCAGTTCCAGGTTCAGCATCTGCGGCACGAACTGCTCGACGGTCGCCTGGCGCACCCAGGCGAGTCCCGCCTCGACCTCGGCCCATTGCCAATCGGCGGCCTGCAGCGCGGGCAGCGCGGGTGCCGGGGCTTCGGCGGCCTGCAGCAGCAGGTAGCGGGGCAGGGCATGGGCGCCGTCGGGCAAGCGTACGACCCGGGCCTCGCCGGTCGCGCCAACCTGGGCCACGCCCCAGACCGCGGCCGGCGCCGCGTCGCCCAGCCAGGCGCTGGCCGCCTTGCCGGCCAGGCCCCACAAGGCGAACTGGCCGCTGGCGTCGCCGAGCTTGCACTTGGCGCGCAGCACGAACATCGAGAGCCGCTTCAGGGTGGGCGCCAGCAGCTCGGCCGGCAGGGCCAGCAGCAGCTCGTCGGGGCCGGTCTTGACGGCCAGCAGGGTGGCCAGCAGGCGCCCCTTGGCCGAGCAGTAGCCGGCCAGCCGGGCCTGCTCTGGTGTCTGCAGCGCGATATCCTGCGTCAACTGGCTGTGCAGGAACTGGGCGGCTTCCTCGCCCTGGGCGCGCATCACGCCCCAATCGCTCAGGCGCAGGGCGCCGCCGGGGATCTGGGAGATATGGGAGTCGGTAGTCATGGGCCGATTATCATCAGCGCCCGCATCACCTTGGGGGCATCGGGTCTTGGGCCGCAGGAAGAAACAGAAGAAACAGTCGGGATCGCTGCTGGCCGTCCTGGCCTGGCTGCTGGGCCTGGCCCTGCTCGCCGCCGCCGGCGTGGCCGGCGCCGCCTGGTGGTGGCTGGACCACCCCCTGAGCCTGGACAGGCCCTCGGTCGAGCTGTCGATCGAGCCCGGCACGGCGCCGCAGCAGGTGGCGCAGGCCTGGGTGGCCGCGGGCGTGGCCAGCGACGCGCGGCTGCTCTACCAATGGTTCCGCTGGTCGGGCCAGGCACGCCAGATCCGCGCCGGCAGCTACGAGATCCATCAGGGCGCCACGCCGCGCGATCTGCTGGCCAAGATGGTCAAGGGCGACGAGGTGCTGGAGGCCGTGCGCCTGATCGAGGGCTGGAGCTTCCGCCAGTTCCGCGCCGCGCTGGCCAAGGCACCCAGCCTGAAGCCGGCCACCGCGGGCATGAGCGAGACCGAGATCATGGCGGCGCTGGGCGCGCCGCAGCAGCCGGCCGAGGGCGCCTTCTTTCCCGACACCTATGCCTACAGCCGCGGCGTCAGCGATCTGACCGTGCTCAAGCGCGCCCATGCGGCGATGGGCCGCCGGCTGGAGGCCGCCTGGGCCGGCCGCGCCGAGGGCCTGCCGCTGAAGAGCCCGGCCGAGGCTCTGGTGCTGGCCTCGATCGTCGAGAAGGAGACCGGCACGCCGGCCGACCGCGGTCTGGTGGCGGCGGTGTTCGCCAACCGCCTGAAGCTCGGCATGCCGCTGCAGACCGACCCGACGGTGATCTACGGCCTGGGCGAGGGCTTCGACGGCAATCTGCGCAAACGCGATCTGCAGGCCGACACCGCCTTCAACACCTACACCCGCGCCGGCCTGCCGCCGACGCCGATCGCGATGCCCGGCATGGCCTCGCTGCAGGCCGCCCTGCACCCGGCGCCCAGCCGTGCGCTCTACTTCGTCGCGCGCGGCGACGGCAGCAGCGAATTCAGCGAAGACCTGGCCGCGCATAATCGCGCCGTCAACAAGTACCAGCGCGGACAGTAAGAGCTTGAACAGCAGCGCCCGATTCATCACATTCGAAGGCATCGACGGTGCCGGCAAGTCCACGCATCTCGAGGCGCTGAGCCAGCGCCTGCGCGCACGCGGCGCCGATGTCGTCAACACCCGCGAGCCCGGCGGCACGCCGCTGGCCGAGACCCTGCGCGGCCTGTTCCTGCACAGCGACGTGGACCACCTGACCGAGGCCCTGCTGGTGTTCGCCGGCCGGCGCGACCATCTGGTCAAGGTGATCGAGCCGGCCCTGGCCGCCGGCAAGACCGTGGTCTGCGACCGCTTCGTCGATGCCAGCTTTGCCTACCAGGGCCATGGCCGCGGCATGGACCTCGCGGTGCTCGGCACGCTGGAGCAATGGGTGCTGGCGGGTCGCCAGCCCGACCTCACGCTGTGGTTCGACCTGCCGGCCGCAGTGGCCGCGCAGCGCCGCGTGGGTCGCGAGGTCGGGGCGCGCGCGGCCGACCGCTTCGAGCAGCAGGACCTGGCGTTCTTCGAGCGCGTGCGCGCCGGCTATGCCGCCCGCGCCGCCCAGGCGCCGCAGCGCTTCGTGCGCATCGACGCCAGCGGCAGCATCGAGAGCGTCGCGGCCCAGATCGCGGCGGCGCTGGAGGCCCGGGGATGGTGAGCCCCGCGCTGGATCTACCTTGGCTGGCCGGCCCGCTAAGCCAGGCTCTGACGAGCGCGCGCTCGCATGCGCTGCTGGTGCAGGGGCCGGCGGGCGTAGGCCAGTTCGACCTGGCCCTGCTGCTGGCCCAGGCCTGGCTGTGCGAGGCGCCGGTCGAGGGGACGCGCTGGGCCTGCGGCCATTGCGGCAGCTGCAAGCTGTTCCATTCGCGCACCCATCCGGACTTCCAGATCCTGATCCCCGACGCACTGCGCGAGCCGCTGGGCTGGGCGGCCGACGAAGGCGAGGGCGCCTCGGCCAAGGAGGGCAAGAGCGCAAAGCCCAGCCGCGAGATCAAGATCGACGCGGTGCGCGCGATGCTGGCCTTTGCGCAGACCACGCCGGCGCGCGGCCGCGCCAAGGTGGTGGTGGTCTATCCGGCCGAGGCGCTGAACATGGTGGCGGCCAACGCCCTCTTGAAGACCCTGGAGGAGCCGGCCGGCCGGCTGCGTTTCGCGCTGGCCAGCATGGCGCCCGAGGCCCTGCTGCCCACCATTCGCAGCCGCTGCCAGCCGGTGCCCTTGGCCCTGCCGGCGCAAGACCTGGCCCTGACCTGGCTGGCGGGGCAGGGCGTCGAGCAGCCCGAGGTGCTGCTGGCCGCGGCCGGCGGACGGCCGCAGCAGGCGCTGCTGTGGGCCCAGGAGGGCCTGAAGGCCGCAGCCTGGCTGCAATTGCCGGCACGGCTGGCGCGCGGCGAGGTGGCGGCGATCTCCGACTGGCCGGTGCCGCGCGCGATCGATGCGATGCAGCGCCTGTGCCATGACCTGCTGTGCCTGGCCCATGGCGCGGCGCCGCGCTTCTTCCCCCCGTCCAGTCTCCCCAGGCAGACCCAGGCGGCACCGCTGCAGCAGTGGAGCCGGGTGCTGCAGCAGGCCGCGCGCCATGCCGAGCATCCGCTGAATGCCGGGCTGCTGCTGGAGTCGCTGCTGAGCCAGGGCCAGGCGGCGCTGCGCCCGGCCGGCGCGCGCGCCTGAGCGGGGTGAGCCGGGCATTGGCTACACTGACGCCATGAGCGAAACCCCAGCCAAGCCACCCGTTCCCGGCAGCGCCGTCGCCCCCGGCGGCGGCTCCCGGCCCAGCGTGATCCAGCTGGTGTTCCGCGAGAAGGGCGCGCTCTACGCGGCCTACATCTCCCAGTTCGCCGAGGGCGGCCTGTTCGTGCCGACCACCCGCGACTACAAGCTGGGCGAGGACATCTACCTGCTGCTCTCGCTGCCCGAGGATGTGCAGCGCTATCCGGTGGCCGGCAAGGTCGGCTGGATCACGCCGGCCAATGCCTCCGGCGGCCGCACCCAGGGCGTCGGCGTGCGCTTCCCGTCCGACGAGAAGCACCGCCTGATCCGCCTGAAGATCGAGGAACAGCTGGGCACGATGGTCGCCTCGGCCAAGCCGACGCAGACGATCTGAGACCACCCCTACGCGCTGCGCGCGCCCCTCAAGGGGCGACGCCGGCAGCCCGGCGGAGCCGGATCTGCGGCGTCCGCGCGAAAATGCCGGCAGCGCCCTACAGACCCTGTTCGATGTTCATTGATTCCCACTGCCACCTGAGCTTCCCCGAACTGTCCGCACAGCTGCCCGAGATCCTCGAGGCGATGCGCGCGGCCCGGGTGGAGCAGGCCATCTGCATCTGCACGACGATGGAGGAGTTCCCCCGGGTGCGTGCGCTGGCCGCCGCTCACCACGAGCTGTGGGCCACGGTGGGCGTGCATCCGGACAACGAGGAGGTGCACGAGCCCAGCCTCGAGGAGCTGGTGCAGGGCGCGCAGGATCCCAAGGTGGTGGCGATCGGCGAGACCGGGCTGGACTACTACCGCCTGAACGGCCGCAGCGTCGATGCGATGGAATGGCAGCGCGAGCGCTTCCGCACCCATATCCGCGCGTCCAAGGCCACGGCCAAGCCGCTGGTGATCCATACCCGCAGCGCCAGCGCCGACACGCTGCGCCTGCTGCGCGAGGAGCAGGCCGGCGGCGAACGCGCCGGCGTGTTCCATTGCTTCACCGAGACCGCCGAGGTGGCCAGGGCCGCGGTGGACCTGGGCTTTCATATCTCCTTCTCCGGCATCCTGACCTTCAAGAACGCGCAGGATCTGCGCGATGTGGCCAAAGCCCTGCCGCTGGACCGCATCCTGATCGAGACCGACAGCCCCTACCTGGCCCCGGTGCCCTACCGCGGCAAGCTCAACCAGCCGGCCTATGTGCCGCATGTGGCCCAGCAACTGGCCACGCTGCGCGGCCTGAGCGTCGAGGCCGTGGCCGAGGCGACCTCGGCCAACAGCCGCCGCCTGTTCGGCCTGCACTGAGCGCCATGCGCGGCCTCCTGGCCCTCCCGGCGCTCCTGGCCCTGCTGCTGCCGGTCCCGGCCTTCGCGGCGGCGCAGGACGAGGAGCTGCGCATTGCCGCGCTGCGCGATGACGGCAGTCGTGTGATGACCCTGCTGCTGCGCGGTGCCGACCCGAACGGGCGCGATGCGCGCGGCCAGACCGCCCTGCACATCGCGCTGAAGGACGATTCGGACAAGGCGATCAAGAGCCTGCTGGCGCATCCGGGGCTGGACGTCAATGCCGCCAATGCGGCCGGCGAGACGCCGCTGATGCTGGCGGCGCTGCGCGGCCGGCTCGACCTGGCCAGGACGCTGGCCCAGCGCGGCGCGGCCGTCAACCGCGCCGGCTGGACCCCGCTGCATTACGCCTGCAGCGGACCGGACGAGGGCGTGGTGGCCTGGCTGCTGGCCCAGGGGGCCGAACTCGACGCGCGGGCGCCCAACGGCAGCACGCCGCTGATGCTGGCGGCCGGCTATGGCGGCATCAGCAGCGCCGAACGCCTGTTGAAAGCCGGTGCCGATCCCGGGCTGCGCAACGAGCAGGGCTTGGCCGCGGCCGACTTCGCCGAGCGTGCCGGACGCGACAAGCTCGCCCGGGCCCTGCGCGCCGCGACCGACAAGCGCTAGGAAAAAATCCTACAGCGCGTTTGGCGCCCGGCCCACTGTGGCCGGCCGGTCGGCCTCTCTACAGTGGATCCCATACACCACGGGAGTCCCCGCCATGCTGCTGATCTCGACCATCACCGCCGCCGCCAACAACCCCTTCGCGATGCTGCTGGATCCCGAGCGCGTCAGCCGCGCCGTCGAGTGTTCCGAGCGCCTGAACCGCCTGCACAGCCGGATCTATCGCCCGCTGGACAAGCCGGTGATTCCCAGGGCCATCGCCGGCGCCGCCGAGTTCGACCAACTGGTCGACGCCGCCCCGGAAGTTGCGGAAGCCACGGAAGACGACACCGCGCAAGACACCGCGCACTGAGCGCGGGCAGGGCGCGGCCACCAGCAGGGGGCCCGCGCGGCGCCGCTCCGGCATGGGGCGGCCGGGTTCAGGCGAAAATCGCGGGGCCGACTCCCCGCCATGCCTCTTCGAACCAAGATCCTTCTGCTCGCCATCCTGCCCTTGTTGGCCTCGCTGGCCCTGATCGCCATCGCGGTGCGCCAGCAGGAGCGGGACCTGGCCCGGCGCGAGCATGCGCTGGTCGAGCGCGCCTATATGGACGCGCGGCGCAGCGAGCTGCGCAACTATGTCGCGCTGGCCGCCAGCACGATCCGGCCGCTCTACGAGCGCCATGGCAACGAGGCCGCCGACCGGGCGCAGGCGCTCCGGCTGCTGGCCTCGCTGGACTACGGCCCCGACGGCTATTTCTTCGTCTACGACCTGCAGGGCCGGGTGCTGATGCATTCGCGCCAGCCCGAGCTGCTGGGCCAGGATCTGTGGGAGCTGAGCGACCCGCGCGGCCGCCCCACGATCCAGCAGCTGGTCAATCAAGCCAAGGCCGGCGGGGGCTATGTCAGCTACCTGTGGCGCAAACCCTCCAGCGGCCAGATGGCGCCCAAGCTGGGCTATGTGATCGCGCTGGAGCGCTGGAACTGGATGCTGGGTACCGGCCTCTATCTGGACGGCATCCAGGCCACGATGGGCGAGCTGGAGCGCCAGGCCAGCCGCAATATCGCCACCACCCTGCTGTGGATCGCCGGCATCGCGGCGTTCGGCATCGCGCTGATCAGCGCCTCGGGCCTGGCCCTGAACCTCAGCGAGCACCGCGTGGCCGAGACCAAGCTGCGCCTGCTGGCGCGCCAGGTACAGCAGTCGCAGGAGGACGAGCGCGCCCATCTGGCGCGCGAGCTGCACGACGGCATCAGCCAGACCCTGGTGTCGACCAAGCTGCTGGTGGAGACCGCCGCCGAGACCGGGCAGGCCGCGCTGCTGCAGCAGGCGCTGGCGCGGCTGAACACCAGCCTGAGCGAGATCCGCCGCATCTCGCACCGGCTGCGCCCGGCGCTGCTGGACACGCTGGGCCTGGCCGCAGCGCTGCAGCACCTGGGCGAGGAGTTCGAGGAAGGGGGCGGAGGCCCCCAGGTGGCGGTGCATATCGAGGGCGCCGAACGCGAGCTGCCGGCCGAGGTCAAGACCGCGCTGTTCCGCGTCGCGCAGGAAGGGCTGACCAATGCCGCCAAGCATGCGCGGGCGCGGCGGGTCGAGCTGGTGCTGGACTTCGGGGACGAGCGGGCGCTGGCCATGCGCATCGAGGACGATGGCCGCGGCTTCGATTCCGAGGCCGTGCACCAGCATCCGCGGCAGGGCATCGGCCTGCGCAATATGCGCGAGCGCCTGGCCGCGATCGGCGGCAGTCTGGACATCCGCGCCCGCCCGGGACAGGGCACGCGCATCGAGGCCCGCTGGGAGCACGCATGACGATCCGAATCCTGCTGGTCGACGACCACCCGATGGTGCGCGAGGGCCTGAGCGCGCGCCTGTCCAGCGTGCCGCGCCTGCAGGTGGTCGGCGAGGCCGGCGACGCCGACGCGGCGCTGCGGCAGTTGCTGGAGAGCACTCCCGACGTGGCCCTGCTGGACGTGGGCCTGAAGGGCAGCAACGGCATCGACCTGGCCATGGCCCTGCTGGCGCGGAACCCGGGCCTGCGCGTGCTGATGTTCAGCATGTACGACAACCCCGAGTATGTGCAGCGCGCGTTGCAGGCCGGCGCGCGCGGCTATGTGCTGAAGGATGCGCCGGCCAGCGAGATCGTCGCGGCCATCGAGGCGGTGGCGGCCGGCGGCACCTTTCTGAGCCCGGCGGTGTCCAAGCGCCTGTTCCGCAACCAGGCGCCGCGGCCGCTGCTGTCGGCGCGCGAGAGCGAGATCCTGTCGGCGCTGGGGCGCGGCGAATCGAGCAAGCAGATCGCCAAGACCTTCTCCCTGAGCGTGCGCACGGTCGAGGCGCACCGCCAGAACATCAAGCGCAAGCTGGGCCTGGAGGGGCAGGCCGAACTCATCAAGTACGCGGTCGAACATGCGCAGGGTCAATCCTAGGGTTGACCCTTAGGTGGTCCCGCGGGCCGCGTCACGCGGTGTCACAGATGCGGCCACCCGACCGCCCGGTCGAAACTGCCGGCTGCACAGCGGCCCGCATGGTTGACGGGCCGCGGCTGATGAGGAGACAAGCAATGTCTGGATTGGGTCGCCACCTTGCGTGGTTCTTCGTGGCCTTGCTCGGCGCCTTCGCGCTGGCGGCCGTGGCGCTGGGACGGGGCGAAGCCGTCAGCGCTCTCTGGGTGGTGGTGGCCGCGGTCTGCGTCTACCTGATCGCCTACCGCTACTACAGCCTGTTCCTGGCCACCCAGGTGTTCGGCCTGGACGGCAAGCGCATGACGCCGGCCTGGCGGCACAACGACGGCCTGGACTATGTGCCGACCAACAAGTACGTGCTCTACGGCCATCATTTCGCCGCTATCGCCGGCGCCGGCCCGCTGGTCGGCCCGGTGCTGGCCGCGCAGATGGGCTATCTGCCGGGCCTCTTGTGGATCCTGGCCGGCGTGGTGTTCGCCGGCGCGGTGCAGGACTTCATCGTGCTGTTCATCTCGACGCGCCGCGACGGCCGCTCGCTGGGCGACCTGGTCAAGCAGGAGCTGGGCACGGTGCCGGGCGTGATCGCGCTGTTCGGCGCCTTCATGATCATGATCATCATCCTGGCGGTGCTGGCGCTGATCGTCGTCAAGGCCCTGGCCGAATCGCCCTGGGGCACCTTCACGGTGGCCGCGACGATTCCGGTGGCGCTGTTCATGGGTATCTACACCCGCTACATCCGCCCGGGCCGCATCGGCGAGGTTTCCGTCATCGGCTTCGTGCTCCTGATGCTGGCCATCCTCGGCGGCCAATGGGTGCACGAGAGCCCGACCTGGGCACCGCTGTTCACCTACGACGGCAAGGCCCTGACCTGGATGCTGATCGGCTATGGCTTTGTCGCCGCGTCGATTCCCGTCTGGCTGCTGCTGGCGCCGCGAGACTACCTCTCGACCTTCCTGAAGATCGGCACCATCGTCGCGCTGGCCATCGGCATCGTCGTCGTCGCCCCGCCGCTGCAGATGCCGGCCTTCACGCAGTTCGCCGCGGGCAGCGGGCCGGTCTGGGCCGGCAATCTGTTCCCCTTCCTGTTCATCACGATCGCCTGCGGCGCCGTCTCCGGCTTCCATGCGCTGATCTCCTCGGGCACCACGCCCAAGATGCTGGACAACGAGCTCAACGCCCGCTTCATCGGCTATGGCGGCATGCTGGCCGAGAGCTTCGTCGCGGTGATGGCCCTGGTGGCCGCTTCCTGCATCGAGCCCGGCATCTACTTCGCGATGAACAGCCCGGCCGCGCTGGTCGGTGGCACGCCCGAGACCGTGGCCGCGACCCTGTCGACCTGGGGCTTCGTGATCACGCCCGAGATGCTGATCCAGACCGCCCAGGACGTCGGCGAGCACACCATCCTGGCGCGCGCCGGCGGCGCGCCGACGCTGGCCGTGGGCATGGCCCATATCCTGCACCAGGTGGTCGGCGGCAAGGCGATGATGGCCTTCTGGTACCACTTCGCGATCCTGTTCGAGGCCCTGTTCATCCTGACCGCGGTGGACGCCGGCACCCGCGCCGGCCGCTTCATGCTGCAGGACCTCTTGGGCACCTTCGTGCCGGCGCTCAAGCGCACCGACTCGCTGCCGGCCAACCTGATCGCCACCGCCCTGTGCGTGGCGGCCTGGGGCTACTTCCTCTACCAGGGCGTGGTCGATCCGCTGGGCGGCATCAACACCCTGTGGCCGCTGTTCGGCATCGCCAACCAGATGCTGGCCGCGGTGGCGCTGATGCTGGGCACCGTGGTGCTGTTCAAGATGAAGAAGGACCGCTACGCCTGGACCACCATCGTGCCGGCCGCCTGGCTGCTGGCCTGCACGATGAGCGCCGGCTGGCTGAAGATCTTCTCCGCGGACCCCAAGGTCGGCTTCCTGGCCCATGCGCAGAAGTACGCCGACGCGCTGGCCGCCGGCCAGGTGCTGGCCCCTGCCAAGAGCCTGGACGCAATGCAGCGCGTGATCTTCAATGACCGCCTGGACGCCGCGCTTTGCGCGCTGTTCATGTTCGTCGTGATCAGCGTGCTGGTCTACAGCGTCAAGGCCGTGCTGGTCGCACGCGGCCAGGGCCGCCCCTCGGTGCAGGAGACGCCGTTCCAGCCGCTGCCCGCGGGAGCCGGTGGTGATTGACCAGACGGGCTCCAGGCTCGCCGGCCTGGCTGCGGATGTCGGCCGGGCCGGGCGCTATATGGCGCAGAGCTTCCGCCTGATGGTGGGCGTGCCGGACTATGGCGGCTACGTCGCCCATATGCAGGCCACCCACCCCGAGCAGGCGCCGATGAGCTACGAGGATTTCTTCCGCGAGCGCCAGGCTGCGCGCTACGGGGCGCGGATGGGGCGCTGCTGCTGAGACAGGCGGGCGTGCCCGGCTGCAAGGATGAAGACAACATGGGGGCCGTGAGGCCCCTTTGTCTTGCTCCGGACCATGTCTGGACGGCCCAGCCAGGGCGTGCAGGATCGCCAGCTGGACCTTATTTCTTCTGCTTGTCCAGCAGTCTTCCGTATTCGGCGGACATCTTCTCCACATAGTCGAGCGCCGCCTGGTGCTGCTCGGCATGGAACTGCATCAGCTTCTCGAACTGATCGGCGGCGATCGAAAAAGGCATGCCGGAACCGCGCATGGAGTCCATCAACGTCTTCTGGGACTTCATCACCAGCCCCCAGGCTTCGTGCGCTTGCTGCGCCGCAGCCTTCGACTGTTCCCAGAGTGCCTTGGCGAGCTCGATCTGCGCTTTGTCAATCATGAGATTTCCCCTTCGCGGTGAGTGGGTATCGATCGGGAACTTTGAAGCGGCCGCGGCCCGGCGCGATGCGCCGATCTTGCCGCATATCGCCGGCATTTACACCTGCCGCGCAGCGCCGAACGATGAGGGCGGCAGCGGTCGATCCGCGGCGCTTCCGATCGTCGCGTCTGGGAGTCACAGGCGCGCCACCCGCCTTTGCTTCTCCTACGACGTGCATCGACATGGAACCCAGGAGCCCGCCCGATGAATAGCAGCAGCAACAACACCCGTCGGTACATCGATGGATTCGTCGTCCCCGTGCCCACCGACAAGCGCGAGGTCTACCGCCGGCATGCCGCCGCGGCCGTGTTCAAGGAATATGGCGCCCTCAGCGTCGTCGAATGCTGGGGTGACGACATGCCGAGGGCAAGCTGACCTCGTTCACGATGGCGGTGCAGCGAAAACCGGAGGAGAGCGTGGTGTTCGCCTGGATCGCCTGGCCCTCGCGCCAAGTGCGCGAAGCGGGCATGAAGAATGCCATGGCCGACCCGCGCCTGAACCCCGCGGCCAACCCCATGCCCTTCGACGGGCCGCGCATGATCTTCGGAGGCTTCGAGCTACTCCTGGAGGTCTAGGACCGGTCGCGTTCTGGCGCCATCGGCCGCCTCCAGCAGCCGCCAGCCCTGCGCCCACAACTCCTGCACCGCCTGGCCCAGGGCCGCGCTGCGCAGCGCAGCCGCGCTTTGCCCGGGCCGGGCGCTCAGCGCAGCACCGATCCAGACCAGACCGCCGCCGTCACGGCCGGCCCGCCAGAGTGCCAGCCTCCAGGTCTGGCTCAGGCCGCGGCCTGCCGTGCCCCGCTGTGCCTCGTCGGCCAGCAGCCCAAGCCAGTCGCCGGCCTCGATGCCATGCGCGGCACGCAGGATCTCGGCGGGGCCGGCATCGCACGGCAGGGGCAGGGCGGCCATGGCGCCGGGGCCGATCAGATGGCGAGTGGGCAGGGTGGGGTGGGGCGACGCCCGGCGCGCGGCGGTGCCGCGGGTCAGCCAGCGGTCGAAGCCGGCGAGGCTGCTTTCATGCATGAATGAGAACTCCGAGCATTGCCCTGATGGATACCGGCGTTTGCCGGCCCGGGGCATCTCGGAGCCGCAACGCTTTAGCCGCATTTGTTGGACCGCCCGCAAGTAGTTGGTAAATCGGCGGTGACGGCGGCAGGCCTGAAGCCCGGCGACCGTCGGGATTCATTGTATGCGCGCCGGGACATCGCGCGCTGCATCGACCGGTTAAGCAAAAATCCAGCCTCGGGAAAGTACCCAAGCCCGCCCCATTGCGCCGCCGCACGTCGCGCTTAATACTCTGCGTAAAGAGGATTACTCATCAGTAACCCACCGGCCACCGCGGTGCAGCGGCCGGCCCAAGGAGACAAGCCCCGTGCGTGCCCCCGCCGCAGCGCCCGTTGTTTCGCCCTGGCTTCCGATGGAGGACCGTGCGCGCGGCCGCGCCGACAAGCGCGAGGCGGTGCTGCGCGCCGCGGCCCGGCTGTTCAACGAGAAGGGCTTCCACGCCACTTCTCTGGACGAGGTGGCCGAGCGCCTGCATGTCAGCAAGCCGACCCTGTACCGCTATGCGAAGAGCAAGGATGAGATCCTGTTCGGCTGCGTGCAGGCCGGGCTGGACCTGGTACGCGCCCGTATTCTCGAGGCCGCCGGCAGCGGCAAGGGCACGGCGCTGGACAAGCTGCGGGCCTGCATGCAGGCCTATGCCGATGTCGTGACCCAGGATTTCGGCATGTGCGTGATCAGGGTCGGCGAGGATCCCTTGCCGCAGGAAGGCCGCCGCGCGCTGCGCGCGCTGAAGGCGCAGATCGACCTGGAGTTCCGCCGCCTGATCGAACAGGGCGTGGCCGAGGGCTCGATCGCGCCGGTGGATGCCAAGCTGGCCGCCTTCACCCTGGCCGGCGCGATCAGCTGGATCGGGCGCTGGTACCGCGCCGACGGCGAACTGAGCCCGGCGCAGATCGCCGAGCAATGCATCGCAGTGCTGCTGAACGGCATCGTGAAACGGCCGCCGGCCGGGGAGGACTCGCCATGAGCGGTGGTCTGGAGCTGCGGCGCGAGGGCGCTGTCGCGCATCTGCGGCTGAACCGGCCCGAGGCGCTGAACGCGCTCGACCTGGATCTGGCCCAGGCCCTGCTCGCGGCCTGCCGCACATTGCAGCAGGACCGGGGCGTGCGCGCCGTGCTGCTTGACGGCGCGGGCCGGGCCTTTGCGGCCGGCGGCGATCTGGCGCAGATGCGGGTCGGGCCGCTGCGCGTGGCCGAGGCCCTGATCACGCCGCTGCACGAGGCGCTCGGCATCTTGGCCGGCCTCGACGCGCCGGTGGTCGCGGCCCTGCATGGCGCGGTGGCCGGCGCGGGCCTGAGCCTGGCGGCGGCCGCCGATCTGGCCATCGCCGCCGAGGGCACACGTTTCAACCTGGCCTATGTGAATGTCGGCACCAGCTGCGACCTGGGCTCGACCTGGTCGCTGCCGCGCCTGGTCGGCCTGCGGCGCGCGCTGGAGATCGCGTTGCTGGGCGAGAGCTTCGATGCGGCCCGGGCCTTGCAGATCGGCTTAGTGAACCGCGTCGTCCCGCCGGAACAGTTGCAGGACGAAGCCATGGCGCTGGCCCGGCGCCTGGCCAGGGGGCCTACGCTGGCGCTGGGTGAGATGAAGCGCCTGATGCGCGGCAGCTTCGAGCAGAGCTTCCCGCAGCAGCTGGACGCCGAGCGTGCCGCCTTCCTGGGCTGCGCTGCGACGCCGGACTTCGCCGAGGGCCTCGCGGCCTTCCTCGACAAGCGCCCGGCGGCGTTCACGGGGAGGGCGGCATGAGCGGCGTACAAGCCCCGGTGCTGGAGGTCGACGGCGTGACCCTGGCCTTTGGTGGCGTGAAGGCGCTCAACGGCGTGAGCCTCTCGGTGCAGCCGGGTTCGATCACCTCGATCATCGGCCCCAACGGTGCCGGCAAGACCTCGCTGTTCAACGCGATCTCCGGCTTCTACCGGCCCACCGCGGGCCGGATCGGCTTCCACGGGCAGGACATCACATCGTTGCGCGCGCCCGCGCGGGCCCGGCTGGGGTTGGCGCGCAGCTTCCAGAACATCGCGCTGTTCCGCGGCATGACGGTGCTGGACAACATCAAGCTAGGCCGCCATGCCCATCTGCAGACCAATGTGCTGCAGGCCCTGCTGTACTGGGGCGCGGCGCGGCGCGAAGAGGCCGAGCTGCGGGCCGAGATCGAGGAGCGCATCATCGACTTCCTGGAGATCGACCATATCCGCCATGCCTCGGTCGCGGCCTTGCCCTACGGCCTGCAAAAGCGCGTCGAGATGGCGCGCGCGCTGGCGATGCGGCCGCAGGTGCTGATGCTGGACGAACCGGTGGCCGGCATGAACCGCGAGGAGACCGAGGACATGGCGCGCTTCATCCTCGACCTGCGCGACGAATGGGGCATCACCGTGCTGATGGTCGAGCACGACATGGGCATGGTGATGGACCTTTCGGACCATGTCGTGGTCCTGAACTTCGGCCAGGTGATCGCCGCCGGCACGCCGCGCGCGGTGCAGGACGATCCGGAAGTGGTGCGTGCCTATCTGGGCTCGGGGCATGTGGGCTCATCGTCGATCGTGGAGGCGGCATGAACGATCCCGGCTTCGACTGGCTGTTCTTCGCCGAGATCTCGCTGGCGGGGCTGGGCAGCGGGGGGCTGCTAGCACTGACCGGGCTGGCTTTCGTGATCATCTACAAGGCCACCAAGGTGGTGAACCTGGCGATCGGCGAGCTGCTGATGATCTCGGCCTATCTGTTCTTCGCGCTGTCGGCCACGGCGGGCCTGCCGATCTGGGCCGCCATCCTCGGCACCCTGATCGCCAGCGGCCTGCTGGGCGCGCTGATCGAGCGCACCCTGATCCGGCCCATGCTGGGCGAATCGGCGATCTCCACCTTCATGGTGACCGTGGGCCTGGCCTCGATGCTGGTGGGCGTGGTGGAACTGCTCTGGACCGCCGACCCGCAGCGTCTGCCCGAGTTCATGCCCGGCGACCCGGTGCTGCTGGGGCCGGCCATGGTGGCCCCCAAGGTGTTCTACGGCTTCCTGCTGACCGCGCTGCTGATCGCCGCGGTGCTGCTGGTGTTCCGCTTCTGGCGCGGCGGCGTGGCGCTGCGCGCCACCGCCTCGGACCAGGCGGCCGCCTACTCGATGGGTATCAATGTGCCGCGCGTGTTCTCGCTGGCCTGGGCCGCAGCCGCGGTGATTGCCGCGGTAGCCGGCATCGTGGTGGGCGCGATCGGCGGCATCTCCTCGACGATGGGCGTGTTCGGCCTGTCGGTGCTGGTGGTGGTGATCGTCGGCGGGCTGGACAGCGTCGTCGGCGCCCTGGTCGGGGGGCTGCTGGTGGGGCTGGTGGAGGCCTGGGCCGGCGCCTATCTGGGCGGGGCCTACAAGATGATCGCCACTTTCAGCCTGCTGGTGCTGGTGCTGCTCGTGCGCCCGTACGGCCTCTTTGGCACGCATGAAATCGAGAGGTTGTGAGCGATGAGAATCGGTGCCGCCAAGGAAAGCTATGCCGCCGACGCCGCGTTGTTCGACACGCCGGTGCAGCGCGCCTGGCTGGCGCTGCTGGGCCTGGCCCTCGTGGTCTTCCCCTTTGTCGCGGATGAATACTGGCTCTACCTCGCCTGCCTGATCGCGATCAATATCGCCAGCGCCTGCGGCCTGAACATCCTGACCGGCTACACGGGCCTGGTGAGCCTGGGTCAGGCGGCCTTCATGGGCCTGGGCGCCTACACGGTGGCGGTGCTGGAAAACCGCGCCGGCACGCCCTTCGGCCTGAATCTGCTGGCCGCCGGCGCGGTGGCGACCCTGGGCGGCCTGGTGGTGGGCATTCCCTCCCTGCGGGTCAAGGGCCTGTATCTGGCGATCTCGACGATCGCGGCCTCGGTACTGGCGCATTTCCTGTTCGCCAACCTGAGCCTGACCGGTGGCACCTCCGGCCTGTCGCTGCCGCCTGCCCGCATCGCCGGCATCGCGCTGGACAGTTCCTTCAAGCTCTACTGGTTGATCCTGCCCCTGGTGGCCCTGATGCTATTGGGCGCGGCGAACCTGTTCCGAACACGCATCGGCCGCGCCTTCATCGCGATCCGCGACCGCGACATCTCGGCCGAGGTGCTGGGCATCCCGCTGCTGCGCTACAAGCTGCTGTCCTTCGGCCTCTCGTCCTTCTACGCGGGCGTGGCGGGGGGCTTGTGGGCCTACTTCTTCCGCGTGGTCACGCCGGAGAGCTTCCCGCTGATCATGAGCATCTTCTTCCTGGCCGCCATCATCGTCGGCGGCATGGGCAGCATTCTCGGCAGCGTGCTGGGCGCGCTCTTCATGACCCTCGTGCCGGAGCTGCTGAAGCTCGTCGTCGGCTGGCTGCCGCTGTCCAGCAACACCACGCTGATCCTCTCGCCGGTGCGCACCATCGTGTTCGGTGCGCTGATCGTCGGCTTCCTGATCTTCGAACCGCATGGCCTGGCCGAGATCTGGCGGCGCGTGCGGCGCTATTTCCACCTCTGGCCCTTCCGTACCTGATGAGCGCTTCCGACAACACAAGGAGACAAGCATGGTGAGCATCGAGCGTCGTTCCCTCATGGCCGCGGCCAGCGCAGCGCTGCTGGCGGCCGCGCCCGCCTGGGCCCAGTCCGAGGACATCGTGCTGGGCGGTTCGATCCCGATGACCGGCGTGTTCGCCTTCGCCGGCATCGGCATCAATGCCGGCATCCAGGACTACGTGAAGATCGTCAACGAGGCCGGCGGTATCAAGGGCCGCAAGCTGCGCTATGTGCCAGAGGACACCGGCTACAAGGTCGATGCCTCGGTGGCCGCCTTCAAGAAGATCACCGGTCAGCACAAGGTGCACCTCTACTACGGCGACTCGACCGGCTTCGCCAAGACCATCAACCCCGAGCTGGAGCGCTCGGGACAGATCCTGATGGCCGGCGCCTCCTTCGCCACCGAGATCAACAACCCGCAGAAATACCCGCACCAGTTCCTGGTCGGCCCCGACTACACCGAGATGATCGGCATCCTGCTGCGCCATATCGCCAAGACCAAGCCGGGCGCCAAGGTGGCCTTCGTCTATTCGGACAGCGAGTTCGGCCGCGACCCGATCGACGAGGGGCGCGAGGCCGCCAAGAAGCTGGGCCTCAGCGTGGCGGTCGAGATCATGACGCCGCCCGGCAGCGTCGACGTGTCGGGCGAGGTGATCAAGCTGCGCCGCGCCGATCCCGACTTCACGATCTTCCACGGCTATGTGCTGGCGCCGATCCCCGAATTCGTCACCCAGGCCAAGAAGCTGGGCATGAAAAGCCAGTTCATGGGCACCTTCTGGACCATGGACAACTCGATGGTGATGAAGATGGGCGAGGCTGCCGAGGGCTTCATGGGCGTGATGCCCTTCCGCTACTACTACGACACCGAGGGCAGGTCGCCGATGCTGGAGAAGATCCGCGCGCTGCATCCCAACGACTACCAGAGCACCGCCTATATGCAGGGCTTCCTGACCGCGATGCTGATGAGCGAGGCCGCCAAGCGCACCTTGGACGCCGGCAAGCCGCTGGACGGCAAGAACCTGAAGGCGGCGCTGAACTCGATCAAGAACTTCGACACCGGCGGCATCATCGGCACGCCGATCACGATCAAGGGCAACTCCATCCCGGTGGGCCGGGTCTACAGGGCCGATACCAAGCAGCAGAAGATGCTGCCGGCCTCCGACTGGATCACGCTGGAATGACCGCCCACCCCCAACGGCCTTCGACCGCCCCCTCAAAGGGGCAGGCCGGCGAAGCCGGACCTTCGGGCCTCGCGGGGCTCCGTTGGAGCGCTTTCAGATGAGCGCCGACAACATCCTCGACGTCAACAATATCGAGGTCGTCTACAACAAGGCGGTGCAGGTGCTGCGCGGCCTGTCGCTGACGGTGCCGCGCGGCCAGGTGGTCGCGCTGCTGGGCAGCAACGGGGCCGGCAAGAGCACGACCTTGAAGGCGATCTCGGGCCTGCTGGCGCTGGAGGACGGCGAAATGCCCAAGGGCCATGTCAGCTTCGACGGCGCCGCGACGGCACGGCGCGCGCCGCACGAGCTGGTACGCGCCGGGCTGTTCCATGTGATGGAGGGGCGGCGGGTGTTCGAGGACCTGACGGTGGAGGAGAACCTGGTGGCGGCCGGCTATGCGCTCGGCGGCCGCCAGCGGCAGCGTGAGGGCTTCGAGCTGGTTTACCAGTATTTCCCGCGCCTGCACGAGCGCCGCCGCAACCTGGCGGGCTACCTGTCTGGCGGCGAGCAGCAGATGCTCGCGATCGGCCGCGCGCTGATCGCGCGACCGAAGCTGATGCTGCTGGACGAACCCTCGCTGGGCCTGTCGCCGCTCCTGGTGGAGAACATCTTCGGCATCATCCAGCGCATCAATGCGGAGCAGGGCGTCTCGATGCTGCTGGTGGAGCAGAACGCCACGGTGGCGCTGGCGATCTCGCACCAGGGCTACATCATGGAGACCGGCAAGGTGGTGATCGCCGGCACGGCCGCCCGGCTAGCCCAGGATCCGGACGTGCGCGAGTTCTATCTCGGCATGGGCGGCGCCGGCGGTGCCAAGAGCTACCGCGAGCTCAAGCATTACAAGCGCCGCAAGCGCTGGCTGTCATGACGGCGGATCTTGCGGATTGGCCGCCGGCCAAGACCCTGCCGCAGATGTTGCGCGAGCAGGCGCGGCTGCGGCAGGCTGCCACCGCGATCCGGCAGAAGGACTTCGGCATCTGGCGCCCGGTCTCCTGGGCCGACTACCACCGCCGCGCCTGCCATGTGGGCCTGGGCCTGCGCGCGCTGGGGTTGGAGGAGGGCGGCCATGTCGCCGTGATCTCGGAGAACCGCATCGAATGGGTGCTGGCCCAGATGGGCGCGGGCCTGGTCGGCGCGGTGACGGTGGGCGTCTACCCGACCAGCCCCACCGCCGAGGTGGCCTATGTGCTGGCCCATGCCGACATCGATATCGTGGTCTGCGAGGACCAGGAGCAGACCGACAAGGTGCTGGCCGTGCTGGAGCAGTTGCCGCGGCTCAAGCGCATCGTGGTCTGCGAGAAGAAGGGCCTGCGCAACACGCCGGCCGCGCAGCGCGAACTGGTGCTGGCCTTCGACGCGCTGGAGGCGCTGGGCGCGCAGCGCGATGCCGGCGATGCCGGCCTGATCGACATGGTGCTGGCGCGCCAGACCCTCGCCGATCTGGCCCTGATGATCTACACCTCGGGCTCCACCGGCAAGCCCAAGGGCGCGATGCTGAGCTACGGCAATCTGCGCGGCGTCGTGCCGGGCATCGTCGAGCGGCTGGGGCTCAGCGGGCGCACAACGCACCTGTCCTACCTGCCGTTGTGCCATGTGGCCGAGCAGATGCTGACCAGCTTCGTGCCGCTGTACCTGGGCTCGACGGTCAATTTCGGCGAGTCGATACGCACGGTGCAGGAGGATCTGCGCGAGGTGGCGCCGAGCATGTTCCTGGGCGTGCCGCGCATCTGGGAGAAGCTGCACTCGGCCATCTCGATCAAGCTGCAGGAGGCCGGCGCGCTGCAGCGCGCACTGTTCGCCTGGGCCTGCACGGCCTGTGCGCCCTTCGCCGAGAAGGCACCAGCCCAGCGCAGCTGGCGCGAGCGCCTGGTTTTCGGGCTGGCCTATCTGCTGGTGTTCCGTGCGTTGCAGAACTTCATCGGCCTGCGCCGCGCCCGCATCGCGCTGACCGGCGCGGCGCCGATTCCACCGGCCATCGTGCGCTTTTTCCGCACCCTGGGCGTGCCGCTGATCGAGGTCTACGGCCTGACCGAGTCCAGCGGCATGGTGACCGGCCAGCATCCCGAGCGGGTGAAGATCGGCACCGTGGGCGAGCTGACACTGGGGGTCGAACATCGCCTGAGCGAGCAGGGCGAGCTGATCATCCGCGGGGCCATGGTCTTCATGGGCTATTACAAGAACCCCGAGGCCACGGCCGAGAGCGTGCGCGAGGGCGGCTGGCTGCACACCGGTGACGTGGTGAGCGAGGAACCCGGCACGGGACGGCTGCGCATCGTCGACCGACTCAAGGACATCATGATCACGGCCGGCGGCAAGAACCTGACGCCTTCGGAGATCGAGAACACGATGAAGGGCAGCCCCTTCATCAAGGAATGCATCGTGGTGGCCGATGGCCGCAAGTTCGTCAGCGCCCTGATCCAGCTGGATGCCGAGACCGTCGGCAAATGGGCCGAGTCGCGTCGTCTGGCCTTCACCAACTACCGCTCCCTGGTCGAGCTCGAGGCGGTGCGCGCTTTGATCGAGGCCGAGATCGACAAGGGCAACGGCTTGCTGGCCCCGGTCTCGCAGATCAAGCGCTTCCACCTGCTGGGCAAGGAACTGGACCACGACGACGGTGAGGTCACGGCCACGATGAAGGTGCGGCGCGCCAGCATCTACAAGGCCTATGCGGCCGAGATCGAGGCGCTGTACCGATGCACCTAGCTAACGGCGCTGCAACGAGACCTGCAGCGCGACCGGCTTGTCGCCCTTGTTGCTCCACATCCAGCAGTAGCTCTGGTCCAGCGCCACGTCGAGCCGGCCCTCGGCCGCGGCGACCTGCTTGCGCTGCTCCGGATAGACCACCTTACTACCCTCGTGGTAGTGGATGTTGAAGTCCTGCGGCGCCTCGGCCTGGAAGGACCAGACGATGGTCTGGCCCCGCGCGAGCGGGCCGCAGAGCTCGGCGAACCGGCCGGGCGCTATCGACTGGCGATGCGCGAAGGCCTGGGCCGAATCCCAGCGGATATCGGCGATCTCGGCCGCAGACCGGGTGGCGAGGGTGGCGCCGCCGCCAAGCAGCAGGGCGGTCCAGATGAGCTGGGCAAACCGGGTGAACTGAGGGCGGCGCATCGGCCCATTATGGCGGCCGGCCGCTGCGCCAGGCTCAGGGTTTGAGCCCCAGCCGGCGCGCCAGGCGCAGGAAGTTGCTGCGGTCCATCCCGGCCTCGCGCGCCGCCGCGGCCATAGCGCCGCCATGGCGGGCCAGGGCGGCCTCCAGCCATTGGCGCTGAAAAATCTCGGTGGCCTCGCGCAGGCCCTGGCCGGGCGCCGCCGAGACAGCGCTGCCGGCCGGGACCGGCAGCGGCGCGCCGGCGGGGGCCGCGTCGTCGTCGCCCAGCGCCAGATGACGCGGCTCGATCGCGATCCAGCGCCCGCCGCGGCCCTGCTCGGACAACGCACGCAAGGCCGCGCGACTGACCAGATGCTCCAGCTCGCGCACATTGCCAGGCCAGTCATGCGCCAGCAGCGCGCTCGACGCGGCCGGCGACAGGCGCAGATTGCGTGCGCCCAGGCGGTGCTGGTTGTCCTCCAGAAAGCCGCCGGCCAGGGCCAGCACGTCGCGGCCGCGCTCGCGCAATGCCGGCACCTGCAGCGGATAGACCGACAGCCGGTGGTAGAGGTCGGCGCGGAAGCGCCCGCGCGCCACCTCCTGGCGCAGCTCGCGGTTGGTCGCGGCCAGCACCCGCACGTCCACCCGCAGCAGCTTGTCGCTGCCCGGGCGCTGCAGCTCGCCGCTCTGCAGCACGCGCAGCAGCTTGGCCTGCACCGACAGCGGCAGCTCGCCCACCTCGTCGAGGAACAGGGTGCCGCCGTCGGCCAGCTCGAACTTGCCGACCCGATCCTGCACCGCGCCGGTGAAGGCGCCGCGCTTGTGGCCGAACAGCTCGCTGTCGGCCAGGGTCTCGGGCAGGGCCGCGCAGTTGATCTGCACCAGCGGCTGTTCGCGGCGTGCCGAGCGCGCATGCAGGCGCTCGGCCACCAGCTCCTTGCCGACGCCGGTCTCGCCCAGGATCAGCACGGTCAGCTCGGAGGCGGCGACCAGGTCGATCTCCTTCTTCAGCTGGTTCATCGCCGCGCTCTTGCCCAGCAGTTCGCGCTGCCGCGTGCCGCCGCCGCCATGCAGCTCGCGCACCAGGGCCTGCTCGTGGGCAGCGCGCCGGGCCAGCAGGCCGATGGCTTCCTCGGCCGCGATGCCGGTCTCCAGCAGGCCCACGATGGCCTGCAGCTGCGCCGGCGCCACCGCGTCGAAGGCCTGCGGGTCCAGCGCATCCAGGGTCACCAGCCCCCAGACGCGGCCCTGATGGCGCAGCGGCGCACCCATGCAGTCATGCACGGCCAGCAGTTCGGGCCCCCCCTCGCTCGGACCGTCCACCAGGCCGTCGTAGGGATCCGGCAGGCCGGCATCGGCCGGGAAGCGCAGGCCCGCCTCGCTGGCCAGCAGGCGGGCCAGGCGCGGATGGGCCTGCACCTGGAAACGCCGGCCCAGCGCCTCCTCGCTGAGGCCGTCGACGGCCACCGGCCGCAGCACGGGCTGGGCGTCGGCGCCGTCCTGCGCCGGCTCGAGGCGCAGCAGCGCCGCGGCATCGCAGCGCACCAGGCCGCGCACGGCCGCGAGCAAGCGGCGGTAATGGGATTCTGCGGTCATTCTGACTTTATGTTGTCATTCGGACATCTTGTGGATTGCTGTCAATTTAACAGCAATGGAAAAAACTTGTTCCAGGTCAAGGGATTGCGGCATCGTTGCCGCTGGCACGCTTCATGAGTATCAGCAGGCGTCACCCCACAAGCAGGAGTTGTTGTTCCATGTTCTCCCCCCAGACCATCGCGCTGGTCAAGGCCACCGTGCCCGTGCTGAAACAGCAGGGCGAAGCGATCACCGAACATTTCTACCGCCTGATGCTCAGCGAGCATCCGGAGCTGAAGGCCTTCTTCAACGAGGCCCATCAGGGCGCCGGCACCCAGGCCCGTGCGCTGGCCGGCGCCGTGCTGGCCTATGCCAGCCATATCGACCGGCTGGACGCGCTGGCGCCGGCCCTGCCGCGCATCGTGCAAAAGCATGTGGCGCTGGGCGTGCTGCCCGAGCATTACCCGATCGTCGGCGCCTGCCTGCTGCGCGCGATCCGCGAGGTGCTGGGCGAGGTGGCCAGCGACGAGATCATCGCCGCCTGGGGCGAGGCCTATGGCGCCCTGGCGCGGCTGCTGATCGATGCCGAGGAGCAGGTCTACGCGGACACCGCGGCCCAGGCCGGCGGCTGGCGCGGCCAGCGCCCGCTGCGGGTGGCGCGCAAGGTGGTCGAGAGCGAGCTGATCACCTCCTTCTACCTGGAGCCGGTCGACGGCGAGGCGCTGCTGGCCTTCGCGCCGGGGCAATACCTGACCCTGGTGCTGGACATCGACGGCGAGACCGTGCGGCGCAACTATTCGCTGTCCGACGCGCCGGGCAAGCCCTGGTACCGCATCAGCGTCAAGCGCGAGGAGGGCGGCCGGGTGTCGAACTGGCTGCATGACCATGTCGAGGTGGACGCGGTGCTGCAGGCCCAGGCCCCGGCGGGCGAGTTCACGCTGGACGGCGCGGCGCGGCGTCCGCTGCTGCTGGTGACCGGCGGCGTCGGCATCACGCCGGCGATGTGCATGCTGGAGAGCGCGGCGGCCAGCGGCCGGCCGATCCGCTTCATCCACGCGGCCAAGCATGGCGGCGTGCACGCCTTCCGCGAGCGCGTCGAGCAGCTGGCGCGGGCCCACGCCAATGTGCAGGCCCTCTACATCTACGACGAGCCCCGCCCCGGCGACGCGCCGCATGCGGTGGGCCGCGTCGACCAGGCCCTGCTGGCGCGCGAGCTGCCGGCCGACCGCGACGTGGACCTCTACCTGCTGGGCCCCAAGCCCTTCATGCAGTCGGTCTATGCCAGCGGCCTGGCGCTGGGCGTGCCGGCGGCGCAGCTGCGCTACGAGTTCTTCGGCCCCAACGAGGAACTGATGGCGGCGGCCTGAGCCACCTCGGGCGCCTCAGTCGCGGGGCGCGCTCGCAGCACGCGCCCCAGCAGCAGCGCGCCCAGGGCCACGGCGCCGGCGATCAGCCCGGCGCCGGTCCAGACCTGCTCGTCCTGCAGATAGTTGACGCACAGGCGCTGCGGGCTGGATTGGTAGAGCAGGCCGGCGGTGGCCATCATCCAGGCCAGGTTGCCGCCCATGAAGAGCGCGACCACGCCATCCAGCCGCCGCCAGCTGCCGGCCATCGCGACGCCGGCCAGCCACCAGCCGAGGTACTTGGCGACCGCGACGCGGCCGTCCAGCAGGGCCAGGTCCAGCGCCGCCGGAATCATCCAGATGGCCGAGACCGCCAGCAGCAGGGTGGCGCCGGCCAGGCCGCGCCAGTCCAGGCGTCGCCACCGGCGATCGCTCACCCAGCCCTGCGCCGCCCAGCCGGCCAGGAACAGCAGCGGAAACTCCAGCAGCATGTGCAGGGCCATGCGGCTCTCCAGGCCCTGGCGCAGCGCCGGCCACAGCAGCAGCAGGGGCAGGGCGGCGAGCAGTTTTCCTGTCATGGCCGGGCGGCCGTCTCGCGGGCCATCTGCTGGGCATGTGCCAGCGCCTGCGGCCAGGCCTCGTAGTCGTAGATCGCGCGCAGCCGGCCGCGGCCGTCGATCAGATGCAGCGCGGCGTTGTGCACGAAGCCGCCCCGGCCGTCGGGGATGGCGATCACGCCCAGCGCGCGCTGCAGGGCGTCGCGCTCCTGCGCGCTGCGCGGCAGGGCCAGGGTCCAGCGCGCCGGATCGGCCCGGTAGAGCGCGCCGTGGGCCGCCAGCGCGGCGCGGTCGTCGTGCTCGAGGTCGAAGGAGATCGACAGCAGGCTCACGCCGGCCGGCCCGTCCCCGCGCAGGCGCGACTGCATCTGCTGGAACTCGCTGCCGAGCGTGCGGCAGACGCCGGGGCAGCGGGTGTAGATGAAATCGACGATGTGGATGGCCTCCGATCCTTCCGCCCCCTCCGCCCAGGGACGCAAGACCTGGCCCCGGCTGTCGCGCAGCGCCAGCGCGGGCGGCGCCCGCAGCTCGCCGCGTTCGGCGCGCTCGCGGCGCAGATCCTCGAAGGTCCAGGCCGCGAAGCCCCCGGTCAGGGCGGCCGCGGCGGCCAGCGCGGCCGCGGCCAGCAGGGCGCAGAGCAGCAGGGTGCCGCGCAAGGAGGCGTCGGCCCGCGTGTTCATTTCAGCGCCGTGAGTTCGGCGTCGCCCTTCCATGGCGTCTGGCGCTCCTTGCTGGCCTCGCGCTCGCGCGCCACCGCGGCGGCGTCGATCGGCGCGGCGTCATTGCCCCATTGCTTGCGGACATGGCTGGCCACCGCGGCCAGCTCGGCATCGGCCAGTTGCGCGCCGAAGGCCGGCATCGCGCCCTTGTAGACCTGGCCCTTGACGGTCAGCTCGCCCTCGGCGCCATGCAGCAGGATCTGCAGCAGCGCCTTCTCCGCGCCCAGCACCCATTCGGAGCCGGCCAGCGGCGGGAACACGCCCGGCAAGCCCGCGCCGGTGGCCTGGTGGCAGGCCACGCAGCGCGCCGCGTAGATGGCGGCGCCGTCGGCGGCCGCACCGGCCGCGGCACCGGGCTTGGCACGCAGGTCGTCCAGGCTGCGGATGTCGCCGTAGCGCGCCTCGACCAGGGGGCCGGCGGCGAGGATGTAGTAGACGCCCCAGGCCGCCAGCAGCGCGGCGACGCCCAGCACCCACAGCGGGATGGGCCTGCCGAGCTCGTGCGGGTCGGGGTTCTCGCGGCCTTGCGGATCGCTGCTGTCTCGCTGATTCGTCATGGCCATCTCTCCTCAGGGCGCGCTGGCCGCGGGCTCGGCCTGGGCCTTGGCCGGCAGCACCGGGTAGCTGCGGTTCAGCGCCAGCAGGTACTTGACCAGATCCTCGGCCGCGGGCCGGGCCACCACCACCTTGCCGCCACGCGGCTCGTAGGGCGGCGGCAGATTGATCGCGCGCTCGCCGGGCTCGGCCTTGTCCTTCACCTCGAACAGGAAGGGGTAGGCCGGCATGATGCTGCCCGGCACATAGGCGCGCGGCTGGTAGAGATGGCCGAAATGCCAGTCGGCGCTGGGCTGGCGCACGCCGATGTTCATCAGGTCGGGCCCGGTGCGCATGCTGCCCAGTAGGTGCGGGCGGTCGTAGTAGTAGTCGGCCGCCACCGTGGCGCGGCCCCAGCCGCGCTCGGCATCGGCCGGTGTCTGGGAACGGTCGCGCGGCTGCTGGGTGTGGCAGTAGACGCAGCCCTGGCGGATGTATTCGGCGCGGCCGCGCAGCTCGGCCGAGCTGTAGGGCTTGAGCCCCGTTGCGGGCTTGACGTCCTTGAGCTGCAGATAGGGCAGCACGACCAGGGCGCTGGTGGCCACGGCCAGCATCACCATCCCGCCCGCGACCAGCTTGGTTTCGCTGTCCATCGCTTTAGGCCTCCTTGCCGGCCATGTGGAAGAGGGCGGGGCGGTGCCGCGTCGGCCCCAGATTCAGGATCAGCGCCGCGAAATGGGCGGCGAAAACCAGGTGGGCCAGCGTCATCAGCGCGCCGCCGACGCTGCGCCCCTTCAGCCACGGCAGGGTCAGCGTCACCGACTCCATGAAGGGCCGGGCGCCGTCCAGCATCGCCATGCCCTGCAGCCAGCCGCCGATGGTCATCGTCGCGAAGTAGATCGAGACGCCCAGGGCCGCTAGCCAGAAATGCACGAGGATCAGGCGCGGGTAGGGCCATTCGCGCTCCACCACGCGCGGCATCACGAAGTAGATGCCGCCGAAGAAGGCCATGCTGACGAAGCCGTACAGGCCGATGTGCGAATGGCCCACCGTGTAGTGGGTGAAATGGGTCACGGTGTTGACGCTGCGCAGCGCCTCGAACGAACCCTGCGCCGACGTCACCACATACATCGCCCCGGCAAAGGCCACGAAACGCAGCGTGGGCGAATGGATCAGCGCCCGGTAGAAGCCCTTCAGGGTCAGCGCGCCGTTGACGCCGAAGGCCAGCACCGGCACCAGCATCATCATGCTCTGCACGATCGACAGCGTGACCAGCCAATGCGGCACCGGCCCGCCGATCAGGTGGTGGCCGCCCACCTGGCCGTAGAAGAAGGCCAGGGTCCAGAAGCCCAGCAGCGAGAGGTTGTAGGACTGGATCGGCCGGCCCAGCACCTTGGGCATGAAGTAGTAGATGGTGGCCAGCGCCAGCGGCGTGTAAAAGAGGCCCAGCACGTTATGGCCGTACCACCAGTTCATCGTGGCCTGCTCGACGCCGAAATGCAGGTCCGGCGTCTTGGCCACCAGGTAGAGCACCGGAAACCAGAACAGCGCCGCGCCCATGTACCAGACCGAGACGTAGAGATGGTGCACGCGCCGGTTCACCAGCGTGAACACCAGGGGCAGGCCGACGCAGGTGCCGCCGGCGACCAGCAGCAGCGAGATCTGCCAGGGGATCTCCAGCCATTCCAGCCCGTCGTTGATGCCCACCGCGATCGCGCCCAGGCCGGCGATCATCGCGGCGTTCCACAGCACCGCGCCCAGCAGCGCCCAGCGCGCGCCGATCAGCCGCGTCTTCAGCAGGCGCGGCAGCAGCCAGATGCACAGCCCCAGCCCCGCCATCGGCGCCCAGCCGTAGGCGAGGGCGTTCAGGTGCAGGGTGCGCACGCGGCCGAAACTGAGCCATTCGTACTGCGTCAGCCAGTCCGGCTCGTGCAGCTTGATCGAGGCCGTGAGCCCGGCGCCCGACGCCACCAGCAGCCAGATGATCGCGCTGAGCAGGAACACGAACACCACCACGGCGCTGGAGCGGTCGGCCTCGGTGCGCGCCGAGAGTTCGGTGGCGGCCGCGGAGGCGGATGAGGGCGCCCGCACCGTGTCCTGCAGCGCGGCGCGGGCCTGGCCGCTGGCGGCGGGGTCCTCGACCTTGCCGAGTTCGTCGGGCGCGAAGATGACCTCGGCACCCTCGGCCTCGCTGTCGAACAGACCCTGGCGCATCGACCAGATGAAGACCGAAAGGGCCAGCACCGACAGGATGAATGCCGACAGCAGGATCGTGATGGGATCCATGAGGTCCTCCTTCCGCTTCGCAGGCCGACAAGGGGCAAACAGCCGTCGATACGAACGCACGGCGTGCCCGATTGGAACCACCGCGGCCCCGCGCTGTCAACGACCGCGGCGCGAATGTTGAAGCCGACCAGCAAGCGGGATCGACTGCTGGAGCAGGCCGAGAAGCTCAAGGCCAGCGCGCGGGCCAAGGTCGAGCATCCGTTGCGTGTCATCAAGCAGCAGTTATCGGACCGGCCAGCTATTCACTGCTGAGCGCGATTCCGGCCTGTACTGCCTGCTGCGCCCCGAGGCCACACCACAGTGCAAGGCTTTGCCCAAGCATCCAGTCGTGCAGGAGCTTATGGCGCTGCCGACGCAGGACCGTATCAGGCAGCGGCGAGCGTTGCAAGAAGCCGGGGCGATCTGAGGTACAACCCCGGGTCGGGGAGGGTTTCGAAAATGGGGAATCTTTATCGGGAGGGCCACGGTTTTCCGTTGTGGTTAGAAGTGGCGGTGGGCGTGATAGTCGGCAATTTCGTTGTCGGGCTGATCGTTTGGGCTGCTCTTGAATGGCGTGCCGATTGGGAAGTTCGGCAGTTCTTGAAAACGGTTCAGCAGTGGACTTCGGAGAGCGCCGTGGATAGGAAGCGCGAGTCGCAGAGGGCCGCGCTAGAAGCGCAAGAAGCTCAGGCGGCGCATCGTAAAGAACAGGCTGCTACGCAGCGAAGCGAGGAGGCGGCTCGTAGGCAGAAGTTCGAAGCTGATGAACGGCGCGAGCAAGCGTGGGCACGGTTCTATCGCAAGCCACCGGAATGCGATGAGGCCAGATCAGGTACTTGGACGGTTGATTGCGCGAATCACTACATCAGGACGAAGCGGGCCTTTGATGAGCGTTATGGTTCTGGCGCCTTCTGAGCCCGGGGCGCTGGGGCTTGCCCCAGTGAGGCCGCAGGCCGTGGCCTAAGCCTCTCGGCAGTGCCGTTCATTGACCGCGGGCCTGTTCGCGGCGCGCCCGTCCTTCGCCAGCGGTCTACGGTGCGACGGCTGACGCCCAAGGCCCGGGCGACTTGAGCGGCCGATGGGTTGCCCAGGTCGGCCAGGATGCCGGCGAGATCGCCGGGATTCTTAGGCAGTTTTGACAGCATGCCTTTGCGTCGGCAAGACCTGACACAGGCTGTAGATGCAGATCACGATCAGACGCCGGGACAACCAGTGGAAAAGAATCGACAATGTGTATTATGTAAAATCAACACGCAAGGGCGAACCGGCGTGCTCTGGCCCCGCTGATCCCCTCATCCGATGATTCCGGGAGCGACGCCGTCGCATCTATCTCCCAACGCAGTGCTCCTGAATGTCGGTCCAACCTAGGCCGGCGGCATCTGCTCGAATGCCTGCAACGAGGGATCGATGATGGCGTCCCACGCGAGCCCGCGGACGCTGTAGGTGAGCACCTGCGGCGCGAAGCGGCCCGGCTCGTCCAGGCTAGCCGCGTGAACCGCGATCAGCTCCGGCATCGCGGCAAAGCGCAGGAAGACCGGCGTTCCGCAGACCGGGCAGAAGGCATGGGTCTTCACGTTGCCGCTGTCGCCCGCGACCTCCCATTGCGTCGCCTCGCCGGTGATCGCCATCTCGGAGCGCGCGGGAAAGGTCAGGTAGGAGCCGTGCCCGGTGCCGCTGCGCCGCTGGCAGTCGCGGCACTGGCAATGGTTCTGGAAGATGGGCGCGTGCCGGGTCGCGTAGCGGATCGCGCCGCAGGCGCATCCGCCGGTGTAGGGCTGGGTCATGATGAACAACTCCCGGTTCAGGCCGCGATTCCCGCTTTGGGCTTGGCGAAGACATCGATGCCCTGCCCCGTTTCGAGCCAGGACTTCAGGCTGGAAAGAACGATCGGCCAGCCCTGCTGGATGCCCTTGGCCATCCCGCTACCGGCCTCGAGTTCGTCATGGGTGACGGTCAGCCGCACCATCTCCTCGTATGCCGCGATGTCGAAGCTCACGCGGCTGTGGCTGGCCGGATCGGCGGCTTGCGAGGCGCTCGCCCAGGTGATGACCAGGCGCGTCGGCGGCGAGACCTCGACCACCTTGCCGACCAGCTCGACCATGCGCTGCTCATTGGCGCGCACATGTTCCCAGGTCGATCCGGGTTTCCAGTCGGAGACGTTCTCGTGGCCCCAGTAGCGCCGCGCGATCTCCGGCTTCGTGATGGCCTCGAACACCTTCTCCGGCGTCGAGCGGATGTAGCTCACGTAAACGAAGCTCGTCTTCTCTGTGCTCATCGTTACTCTCCTTCGAGTTCCCTCTTCAGGTCGTGCAGCAGGCCGAGCCGCTGGCGTTCGAATTTCCGTACCCACCGCTCGTAGACCTCGTGCAGCGGCACCGGGTTGATGAAATGCAGCTTCTCCCGGCCACGCCAGACCGCGCTCACCAGATTGGCCGCCTCCAGGATCCCGAGATGCTGCGTGGCCGATTGCCGCGCCATGTCCAGGTGCTCGCAGAGCTGGCCCAGCGTCTGCCCGTTGTGCTCGTACAGCAGGTCGAGCAGCTTTCTGCGTGTCGGGTCGCCCAGCGCCTTGAAAACCTTGTCAGCGTCCATTCGATGCGTTCATGCGTGAGGGAATGATATGCAGGCAAATACCTGCATGTCAAGCGACGCATCGACGCCGGCCGAGCTGCGGCGCGACCCGGTCCTGCCGAACAACCTCGGCCGATGCCCCCGCGGCGATCGCCGCGGGGCTTGCGCTCGGCTTCGCGGCAGGCCCGCACAGGGCCGCTGCGGTGGGTGCTCGGACGCGGTCGGCGCGACCCGCGCCGGGTCGTCAATCGAGCTTGATGTTGGCCCGCTTGATCAGCGCGGCCGCCATGTCGGCCTCGTTGTGCACCAGGGAGGCGAACTGGTTCTGCGCCATCGGCACGGGCTCGGCGCCCAGCCTTTGCAGGCGCTCGCGCAGCGCATCCGTCTTCAGGGCCTTGGCAGCCTCCTCGTTCAGCTTGGCGACGACGGCCGCGGGCGTCTTGGCGGGCACGAACATCCCGACCCAGAAGGTGTAGTCCGAGTTCGCGTAACCGGCCTCCAGCGTGGTCGGCACATCCGGCAGCGCCGACGAACGCTTGGGCGTGCCCACGGCGAGCGCGATGAGCTTGCCATCCTTGATCAGCGGCAAGGCCGAGACCAGCGGCGCGAAGAACCAGTCCAGGCGCCCGGCCATCACCTCGGTCAGCGCCTCCGGCGTGCCCTTGAAGGGAATGTGATCGGCCTCGATGCCGACGGCGGCGCGGAATTTCTCGGCGTTGATATGGGTGGCGCTGCCGTTGCCGGCCGAGGCATAGAGATATTTGCCCGGATTCGCCCTCGCCTTCTGCACCAGTTCCTGCACGGTGCGGAAGTCCTTGCCCGGCGCCGTGACCAGCACATTGGGCAGGGCCGCCAGCATGGTCACCGGCGTGAAGTCCTTCAGGGTGTCGTAGCGCAGGTTCTTGTACAGCGCCGCGTTCGCGACATGGGCCGCCGAATGGATCAGCACCGTGTGGCCGTCGGCCACCGCCGCGGCCACCTGGCCGGCGCCCAGCGTGCCGCCGGCACCGGGCTTGTTCTCGGTGATGACCGGCTGGCCCAGGGCCTTTTCCAGCTGCTCGCCGACCGCGCGCGCCACCACATCGGTGCCGGAGCCGGGCGTGAACGGCACCAGGAACTTCAGCGGCTGCTTGGGAAAGCCGTTGGGCGCTTGCGCGAACGCCGGGCAGGCACCCAGGGCGGCGGCCAGGGCGGCCGCGGCGACCAGGGTTCTTCGGTGCATCGAAACAGGGATCACGGGCATTTGTCTCTCTCCATCAAGATTTCAATACCAAGCCTTCAAGCCTTCAAGGCGTGCGCGGCATCAGCAGCAGCACCGAGGCCGGCCGCGCGCTGCGATTCGTCAGCTGCCGCGCCTCTCCGGGCGCGATACGGCAGCTGTCAAGCGGATGCAGGATCTCGGATTGGCGGTCTTCGCCGTTCTGCGCGGCGATCTCCAGCTCGCCTTCGAGCACCACATAGAACTTCTCGACCGCCGAGGCGCTCGATGTCGTGCCGCCGCCCGGCTCGATCACCGACAGGCCGATCCACAGGCTGTCGGACGGGCCGGCCTCGCGGCCCTGCAGATAGCGCATCGCCATCGCGGTGTGACCGGCGGCCTCGTAGGCGGGCGCCTGGTCGATGCGAACCACATGCATCGTCGTCTCCCGCCTCAGGGCGCCAGCACGACGCGGTCGCGCGAGCCTTCGAGCACGCGCCGGTAGGCGGCGCCAGCCTGCTCCAGCGGGATCAGGGCGGTCTCGTCGACGTCGAAGGCCTTCAGCGAGCCGTCGTCGAAGCCCGGCAGCAGCGAGTTCAGGATCCGCGCGCATTCGGTCACCGGCAGCTTCAGCGTGTCCACGCCCAGCATCTGCAGATTGCGGCGGTAGAAGGCCAGGATGTCGAAAGGCACGCTGCGCTCGATGGTCGAGATCAGGATCTGCGTGCCGCCGACCGCCAGGCTCTCCAGCGCCGCGGCGAAGTACGGCGAGCCGACGGTGTTGTAGGCGATGTCGGCGCCGCGCCCGCCGCTGGCCTCCAGCACGGCCGCGGCAAGATCGGGACGCGCGCCGTCCAGCAGGGTCACGGCCGACGAGGCATGGCCCTGATAGGCCCGCGCATCGCGCTCGACGCCGATCACGGTGGCCCCGGCGCGCGTCGCCAGCTGGATCGCGGCCTGGCCGACCTTGCCGTTGGCGCCGAACACGACCACGGTCTGCCCGGCGCCGCGCAGCAGCGCGCGGCGCAGGCCCTCGAAGGCCGTGATGAAGGGCACCCCCACCGTCGCGGCCGAGGCCACCGACACCGAGGCCGGCTTGCGGCTCAGCGCCTCGATGGGCAGCAGCAGGTAGCGCGAGTGGCTGCCGTCGCGCGTGATGCCCAGGTCGCCGCCGGTGCCCCAGACCTCGACGCCGATCCAGTCGGCCGGCCCGGCCACCACGGTGCCGGCGAAGTCGCGGCCCGGCGTGCGTGGCCAGACGGCATGCGGCATCATCCCCAGCGCCGCCTTGACGTCGCTCGGATTCACCGCGGCGGCGCGCACCTCGACGACGGCCTGGCCGGGCCCGGCCTCGGGCAGTTCGACCGGAATGATGCTGGGCGCCAGCTCCTCGGGGGACGGAGCCTTGGCGCTGAAGCGCAGCGCGCGGCCCATGGTTTCTTGCGGGGCGTTCATAAGCGGGAGTCCTTCTTTCTTCTCGTGATTCAGATGACGGTGACGGCGGGGTGCCGGTTCGACGGGCGCAGGCCCCAGCGCTCGCGCGCCTCGCGCGGCGTGGCCAAGGTGCCGCCCAGGTCCTCGACGATGCGGCGCGCCTTGGCCACCAGTTCGCCATTGCCGCGGGCCAGTTCGCCGCGGCTCAGATAGATCGTGTCCTCCAGGCCGATGCGCACATTGCCGCCCAGCAGCTGGGCCTGGGCCACCGCCTGGAAGGCATGGCGCCCCACCGCGAAGGCCGACCACTGGGCCTCGCGGTCGATCAGCGAGCGCGCCAGCTGCATCGCCTCGGTCGTGAAGGGCAGCGCATAGCGCACGCCCATCACGAAGGTATAGAGCCCGGGGCCTTGCAGCGTGCCGTCGGCGATCAGCTGCTGGGCCAGCACCAGGTCGCCGGTGTCGAAGCATTCCAGCTCGGGCATGGCACCGGCGTCGCGGATGATCCTGGCCATGCGGCGCACGTTCTTCGGCGTGTTCATCACGACCTGATCGCCCGAGTTCATCGTGTTGAGGTCCAGCGAACAGATGTCGGGCCGCAGCGCCGCGATATGTTCGACCCGGCGCTCCGGCGGCAGCAGCGAGGTGCCGGGCGCGAACAGCTTGGGGTCCTCGTCGCTGGGCACATAGCGGCCACCGGGTCCGGTGGTCAGATTGATGATCAGCGCCGGGTTGGCGCGGCGCAGCGCCTCGACCACCTCGGCATAGAGTTCCAGCGCCATCGAGGGCTTGCCGCTCGCGGGGTCGCGCACATGGATATGCACCGCGGCGGCGCCGGCCTCGGCGGCCTCCAGGCAGGCCGCGGTGATCTGCGCCGGCGTCACCGGCAGGTGGGGCGTCTGCTCGGGCGTCGTCAGATTGCCGGTGACCGCGCAGGTCAGGATGGTGGATCGTTCCATGGATTTCTTCCGTTCAGCCGAGGTGGCGGCCGCCGTCGGCGACGATGACGCTGCCGGTGGCATAGCGCAGCGCGGTGCAGCAGGCGACGATGGCGGCGGCCACGTCGTCCGCGGTGCCGACCCGGCGCAGCGGGATGGCGGCGCCCGCCTTCTCGTTGAAGGCCGCATCGCGCCCCGGCACGAAGCCGGTGTCGACGATGCCCGGCGAAACCGCCAGCATCCGGATCTGCGGCGCCAGCGTCTTGGCCAGCGCCTTGGTCAGCGCATCGGTGCCGGCCTTGGCCGCCGCATAGGCCAGGTTGCTGCCCAGGCCGGTGAAGGCGGCGATCGAGGACACGTTGACGACCACCGCGTCGCCGCGCTCCCTGAGCTGCGGCGCGAAGGCGCGGATCGCCGCGAAGGTGCCGCGCCAGTTGGTGGCGAAGATCTCGTCGATCAACTGGTCGCTCAGGCCGTCGAGATCGGCCGCCGCGACCGGCTTGGTGAAGCCGGCGCAGTTGACCAGGATGCTGGCGGCGCCGGCGCGTTCCCGCAGCTCGGCGGCGGCGGCGGTCAGCGCGGCGCTGTCGGTGACCGAGGCCGTCACCGCGAAATGACCGTCACCCTCCAGTTCCTGCAGCGCGGCCCGCGCGCTCTCGCCGCCGCGCCGCTGCAGCAGCACGACGCGCGCGCCCAGGCGCGCCAGGCGCCGCGCCGCGGCCAGGCCGATCGCGCCGGTGCCGCCGGTGATCACCGCCAGCTCGCCGTCCAGGCGCTCGCGCGGTTCAAAGCTTCTTGTAGCGTTCATTTCTGCGGTCCTCGCTCAGGGGATCGGGCATTTCGGCAGCTGGGTCTCGCCGGGCTCCAGGCGCAGCTCGACGTCGAGCCGCCAGCCGCCCTCGCCGTCCGGCTCGAAGCGCCGCAGCAGCGAGCCCACCGCGCCGAACACGACATCGTCATAAGCATGCGGGTCCTCGCTGTCGAAGAACTGCGTGGCCAGCACCCGGTGCCCCGGCGCGACGACGATGAAGTGCAGATGCGCCGGCCGCATCGTGTGGCGGCGCTGTGCGGCCAGCAGCTCGCCGCAGGGGCCGTCGACCGGCACCGGATAGCCGGCCGGCCGCACGCTGACGAAGGAGAAGCGCCCCTCGCCATCGGTCTCGAAGCGGCCGCGCAGATTCATGCGCGGCTGGGCCTCGTCCTGGTTCTCGTAGAGGCCCTTGGGCGAGGCCTGCCAGGTCTCGACCCGGGCGCCGGCGATGGCCCGGCCATCCAGCGAGCGAACCCGGCCGCGCACGCTCAGGCGCGGGCCCGGCGTGTCATCGCTGGCGATGCATTCACCGTCGCGGCGCAGCGGCTGGTGGGCGCGCCAGAAGGGCCCGATCAGGGCCGGCTCGGTGCCGCCGGCCTGCAGCGCATGGCGGGCGCCGCGCAGCTGAACCAGGGTGGCCAGGCCCAGGATGTCGGCCAGCAGGATGCCTTCATGCTTCTTGGGCCCGCTGGCCTGGCCGATGCGCACCAGGAAGTCCAGCCCCTGCTCCAGCTCGGCCGGCGTCAGGTCGACCTCCAGCGCGAAGGCATGCAGATGACGGATCGCCGCCGCCAGGATCTGTTTCAGCCGCGGATCGGCCGTGGCCTCGTTGGCCCGCAGCACCGCGTCGAGCAGGGCCTGCGGGTCGGAAGCGGGCAAAGCAGTTTGCACCTTGGGTCTCCTTTTTCCTGATTGCAAGGCAATCGATTGCCCTAAGGTACGACCGAAAAATCAATTCAGCAAGCTGTTTTCTCCCAGGATTTCGAACAAATCGGACGATTTGGTAAGTGCAAACAAGGGCGGAAGTTCCAGTAATATAGGCAACCGATTGCCTCCAATTGCCGATGAACACCCCCTCCTCACCCGTGACCATCGACGACATCGCGCGCGCCGCCGGCGTCCATCCGGCCTCGGTGTCGCGGGCGCTGCGCGGCGTGGCCGGCAAGGTCTCGGAGCAGACGCGCGAGCGCATCGTGCGCATCGCCGCCGAGCTCGGCTATCAGCCCAACACCATCGCGGCCTCGCTGCGCACCCAGCGCACCGACCTGGTCGCGATCGTCGTGCCCGATCTCGGCAACCCGCTGTTCGGTCCCATCGTCAAGGGCCTGGAGGCCGAGCTGCGCAAGCAGTCGCTGATGTGCCTGATCGTGCAGACCCCCGACGACGCGGCGCAGCGGCGCGACATCATCGTCGCGCTGGCGAACCGCCGGGTCAGCGGCCTGCTGGTGCTGGCCGCCGAGAGCGACGATCCGATGCTGGAGGTCGCGGCCCAGCGCGGCCTGCCGACCGTGCTGGTGAACCGCGGCTTCGGCGAGCGCCGCTTTCCCAGCGTCGTCAACGACGACCGCGAGAGCGTGCGCCTGGTGCTGCAGCATCTGGCCGGGCTGGGCCATCGCCGCATCGCGCATATCTCCGGCCCGAGCAGTTCCTCGACGGGCCGGGCCCGCAGCGCCGCGGTGCTGGAGCTGGCGCCGGCGCTGGGCTTCGGCAAGCCGCTGATCGTCGAGGCTTCGGCCTTCACGCGCCAGGCCGGCGCCGACGCGACACGCCGGCTCTGGAGCGGCAAATCCACCCGGCCGAGCGCGATCTTCGCGGCCAACGACCTGATCGCGCTCGGCACGCTGGAAGTGCTGCGCGGCGCGGGCGTCGGCGTGCCGCAGGATGTTTCGCTGGTGGGCCACAACGACATGCCGCTGGTCGACCTGATCGACCCGCCGCTGACCACCGTGCGCATCGCGGTCGAGCAGATGAGCCACCAGGCCGCCCAGCTCTTCATGGACCTGCTGCGGGAACCCCTCCAGCAGCCCAGCGCGCGCGTGCTGACGCCCGAGCTGATCGTGCGCGGCTCGACGGCCGCGCCGTCATCGTCCTAGGTTTTGCCCGCTGGGCCTCGAAGTTCGGACGATTCGGTAGAAGGCGGGACGCCCGGGGAGCCGCGCGGGCAAGACCCGTCCCTAGACTGGCCGCGACGCCATGCGGCGACTGCAACGGAGAGATGCCTTGACAACGATGTACTGCGCCGGCCGGCGTCTGCTGATCGCCGGTCTCGCGGCCCTGAGCCTGCTTCCCGCGGCTCGGGCCCAGCCTTATCCGGCCAAGCCGATCCGGCTGGTCGTGCCCTTCCCCGCCGGCGGCGCGCAGGACGTGCTGGCCCGGCTGATCGCCGAGCCGCTGGCCGCGCGGCTGAAGCAGCCGGTGATCGTCGAGAACCGCGCCGGCGCGGCCGGCAACCTGGGCGCGGACTTCCTCGCCAAGGCGCCGCCCGACGGCTACACGGTCGGCATCCTCAGCGGCGTGCACACCGCGAACTCGGCCTTCTACCGCCAGATCCCCTTCCAGCTGGAGAAGGACTTCGTGCCGGTGAAGGCGCTGGGCGATTCGGCCGTGCTGCTGGCGGCCTCGAAGACGGCGCCCTTCGCGACCATCCCGCAATTCCTTGCCCATGCCAAGGCCCATCCGGGCCAGGTGCAGTTGGGCAGCACCACCAGCCTGACCCTGGATCTGCTGAAGGTGCAGACCGGACTGGATCTGCAGCTGATCCCCTACAAGGGCGTCGGCGAGGCGCTGCAGGACCTGATGGGCGGGCGCCTGGACCTGGTGGCCGGGCCGGCGCTGCAGATGATCCCGCTGATCAAGCAGGGCCGCATCCGCGGCCTCGGCCTGGCCAGCACGAAGCGCGTCGCCGAGCTGCCCGGCGTGGCCAGCATCGGCGAGTTCGTGCCGGGCTACGAGGCCGGCATGTGGTACGGCCTGTTCGCGCCGGCCGGCACGCCGGCCGCGGCGGTCGAGACGCTGAACCGCGCGATCGGCGCGATCCTGAACCAGCCCGAGGTGCGCGAGAAGCTGGCGCTCCAGGGCATCGACGTCGCGTTCTCGACCGCCCCGCCCGAGGCCGTCCGCGAGCGCATCCAGACCGAGATCGCACGCTGGCGCCGCGTCGCCGCCAAGACCGGCAATTACGTCAACTGAAGCGCGAGGAGTCGCCCGCCATGCTCTGCAAGAAACTGCACCACGCCGCCTACCGCTGCCGCGACGCCCGCGCCACGGTGGACTTCTACACCCAGGTGCTGGGCCTGAAGTTCTCCCATGCGATGGGCGAGGACCATGTGCCGTCCACCGGCCAGTACAGCCCGCATATCCACATCTTCTTCGAGATGGAGGACGGCAGTTCGATCGCCTTCTTCGAATGCCCGCGCGATCCCGGCCAGATGCGCGATCTCGAGTCGCCCGACTGGATCCAGCATTTCGCCTTCGAGGTGGACAGCGTGGCCACGGTCATGGCCGAGCGCGAGCGCCTGCAGGCCCTGGGCCTGCCGGTCATCGGGCCGACCAACCACGACGACTTCATCACCTCGATCTATTTCTTCGACCCCTCGGGGCATCGGCTCGAGCTGACCGCGCGCACCGCCCCGCCCGAGCGCCATCGTGAGTTCGAGGCCGAGGCCTACCGGGTGCTGGAACTCTGGGAACGGACGCACGACTGGTCGCAGCGCGAGCGCGTCTTCGGCGCCCAGACCGGCTACGCCCGCCCCCACCCCTGATCATCAAGCACGGAAATCCAAACATGAAACTCGCCACCCTCAAGAACGGCAGCCGCGACGGCGCCCTGCTGGTCGTCAGCCAGGACCTGAGCCGCGCGGTCAGCGCCGCCGATATCGCCGCGACGATGCAAGCCGCGATCGACCAATGGAGCGATGTGCGCGACCGGCTCGACGCGCTGTACCGCCGGCTCAACGCCGGCGCGCTGCCCGAGTCCTTCGCGCTCGAGCGCGAGGCGCTGGATGCGCCGCTGCCGCGCGCCTACCAGTTTCTCGACGGCAGCGCCTACCCGGCCCATATGCGCGCGGTGCGCAAGGCCCGAGGCGCGGCGATGCCGACCGACTTCGACACCGTCCCCCTGCTCTACCAGGGCAACTCGGACCGTTTCCTGGCGGCCCATGAGCCGATCGAGTTCCTCGACGACGAGTCGCTGGGTATCGACTACGAGGCCGAGGTGGTGGTGGTCACCGACCGCGTGCCGCAGGGCACGACGCCCGAGCGGGCCAGGCGCCATGTGATCCTGCTGGGCCTGCTGAACGACACCTCGCTGCGCAACATCATCGCCAGCGAGATCCCGCGCGGCTTCGGCTTCATGCAGGGCAAGCCCTTCCGCACGCTGGGCCCGGTGTTCGTCACGCCCGACGAACTGGGCGCGGCCTGGGACGGGCGCTGGCTGGCCGGCACCTATATCTCCGAGGCGCGCGGCACGATGATCGGCACGCTGAATCCGGCCGAGGGCGCCAGCTTCGGCTATCACGAGCTGATCGCGCATGGCGCACGCACCCGCGATCTGTCGGCCGGCACCCTGCTCGGTCTGGGCGCGATTGCGGCGCCCGAGGGCGAGCGCAGCCGCGGCTGCGGCTGTCTGGCCGAGCTGCGCGCCCATGAACAGCTCGAGACCGGCCGGGCCGTGACGCCCTTCCTGCGCTTCGGCGACGAGGTGCGGCTGGAGATGTTCGACAGCACCGGCCTGAGCATCTTTGGCGCGATCCAGCAGCGGGTCGAGAAGATCGCCGGCTGAGGCGGCGCAAGCTCGGACAAAGCTCGGACAAAACGGTACGCCAGCGGCAATTCCGGTTCCGGCCCCCGCCCCCGCCGGCCCTAGCCTTGAGGTGTTCCCCAGCGGACCTGCGCCGCCGATGTTGGAGCACCGGCGCCACCCCCGCCGGTTCCAGACCCGACCCATCAGGCCGCGGTCGATGACAGGCAACACGAGCCGCACGGAGCGCCCCTGAGGCCTTTGTTTGCAACCCGGACCGGAGACATATGAAAAAGATCAAGCAGGCCCTCGCGGCCATCCCGATGGCCATGCTCGCCCTGGGCGCGCAGGCGCAGAGCAGCGTGACGATTTACGGCACCGCCGACCTCTTCGCGGGCGATGTCAAGAACCGCGGCGGCAGCGCGCCCCAGGGCCATGCCCAGGTGCTGAACTCCGGCGGCCTGACCACCTCCTACCTCGGCTTTCGCGGCAGCGAGGACCTGGGCGACGGCCTGAAGGCGGTGTTCAACCTCGAGTCCTATATGCGCATGGACACCGGCCAGATCGGCCGCAACGATGCCGACCCCTTCTGGGCCCGCCTGGCCGTCATCGGCCTGGAGTCCTCCTGGGGCGCGCTGACCCTGGGCCGCCATGTGACACCCTATTCGCTGGCGACGACCAATTTCACGCCCTTCGCCGGCTCGACCACCTTCGGCACCGCCTTCGGCCATGTCTTCCGCAACAACCTGCAGGGAAACACGCGCTTCAACAACTCGATCCGCTACCGCAGCCCGGGCTCGACCGGCCTCCTCGCCGACGCGGTCTGGTCCTTCGGCCAGGAGATCTCCGAGGGCCCCAACAAGCACCAGGAGCAGGGCTTCGACGGCACCCTGCGCTATGCCGGCGCGGGCTGGAGCGTCGTGGTCGGCACGCGCCTGATCGACCTGAACGCCAACAACAACGGCCGCGAGCAGAAGGCCTATATGGTCGGCGCCAGCTACGACTTCAAGCGGGTGCAGCTGTTCGCGCAGGTGCATGACATCGAGGAAAGCTTCAACAACGGCAGGCTCGACGTCCAGCGCCGCAGCTACGAGCTGGGCGCGGCGGTGCCGGTCGGCATCGGCGCGCTCTGGGCCACCTATGCGCGCTCGACCATCGACGACCGCAGCCCGACCACTTCGCCGCGCCGCACCGGCTGGGCGCTGGGCTACGACCATCCGCTGTCCAAGCGCACCGATCTCTATGCGGCCGCCTACAGCGACAAGTTCGAGTCGCCCAAGGTCGAGCAGCAGATCGTCGGCGTCGGCGTCCGGCATCGTTTTTAAGCAAGACCGCTAAGCAAGACCCGGCCCCGTCCAGGAGATCCACGATGAACGCCATTCGACACCTCGTCCTCGGTACCCTGCTCGCCGGCGGCGCCGCGGCGCAAGCGCAGCAGCCGCCGCTGCAGCCGGCCCTGCCGGCCGCCCATATCTCGCTGGAGCAGGCGACGAGGCTGATGCAGGCGGCGATCGAGTTCGCCAAGGCCGGCAAGGCCGGTATCTCGATCGTCGTGGTCGACTCGGCGGGCCATGTCGTGACCGGGGCACGCATGAACGGCGTGCCCTTCGGCAGCTTCGACGTGGCACGCGGCAAGGCGATCGCCAGCGTCGCCACCGGCGGCGTCGCGGGCCGCGAGCTGATGGAGCGCTACAAGGCCAACCCGATCGTGTTCGGCCAGATCAGCGCGCTGTCCTATGGCGGCCCGATGTTCCCCTCGCAGGGCTCGCTGCCGATCTTCGTCGACGGCGTGCTGATCGGCGCGGCCGGCGCCAGCGCGGCCTCCTCGCAGTTCGACGAGGACGCGGTGCGCGCCGGCATCAGGGCCATCGGCGCCAGCGAGACGCGCTGAAGCCCCCCCAAACAAGCACAGACAAGGTAGAACAAGATGGAGACACAACGCATCCTCGGTGCCGACGAGCAGGCCGCGAGCCTGGAACGCGGCGCGGCCCGCCTGGGCCTGAGCCGTCGCATGCTGCTGGGCAGCGGCATCGCGGCCGTGGCCTCGGCCTGCGCGGCGCCGCATCCCCAACCGCAAGGCGCCGCGCTCGCGCCCGCCCCCGCGGGCCGCACCCATGTGGTCGAGTGCAACCCCAGGACCGTGCGGGTCGGCGCGCTGGACCCGGCCGCCGAGCCGGCCGCGGTGATCGAGTCCGGCGACGTGGTCCATTACCCGAACACCTGGCTCAACTGGGCCAACGAGCCGCGCTACGGCATGAGCTTCGCCGAGCGCGAGCCGATCCGTAAACGCTATCCGGCCGGACCCTATTCGAACATCGGCCCGGTGGTCGTGCGCGGCGCCGAGCCCGGCGACCTGATCGAGATCCGCACCCTGAAGGCGCGGCCGATCGAATGGGGCTGGAACTCCTCGCCGGTCAATGTGGGCACGCTGCCGGAGGACTTCAAGCAGCCCTATCTGCAGTACTTCAAGTTCGGGCCGGATCGCCGGTCGGTCGAGTTCGCCCCCGGTATCCGCCTGGATCTGCATCCGGGCCAGGGCCTGTTCGCCACCCAGCCGCCCGGCGACAAGGCGGTCAGCGGCATCCTCAACGGGCCCTACGGCGGCAAGCTCGGGCTGCACGAGCTGGTCGAGGGCACGGCGCTGTTCCTGCCGGTGTTCCATGCCGGCGGCCGCGTCTGGACCGGCAACTCCCATGCGGTGCAGGGCGATGGCATGGTCAACCAGACCGCGCTGGAGACCGCGATGGAGGAGCTGCGCATCCAGTATGTGCTGCACAAGCGCCGCAGCGTGCAGCTGCCGATCGCCGAGACCGCGACGCATTGGATCGGCGTCGGCTTCGGCGCCACGCTGGACGACGCGCTGGTGCAATGCCTGCGCCATCTGCTGGACTGGTCGGCCCCGGCGCTGGAGATGTCGCGCGCCGAGGCCTATTCGCTGTTCAGCCTGGCCGGCAGCTTCCGCGTCACCAAGTTCGCGCGCCAGCTGCAGACGGTCTACACCAACAAGCCGCTGCAGACCATGCACGGCATGCTGCCCAAGGCCATCCTGTCGCCGCAGCTGCAGGCCCGGCTGTCGCAGTCGCTGCGCGCGGCCTGAGGGGAACGGTCGCATGAACACCGCCGTCGAACGCCCGTTTGCGCAGCTCGCCGAACCGAGCGCAGAAGCGGTCCCGCAGATCCGGATCGAGAACCTCGGCAAGCGGTTCGTCGAGCGCGGCCGGACCGTCGTCGCGCTGGAAGGCGTCAGCCTGGCGGTCGAGCGGGGGCAGTTCTGCTGCCTGGTCGGCCCCTCGGGCTGCGGCAAGACCACCTTGCTGCGCATCGTCGCGGGGCTGGAGACGCACAGCAGCGGCACCCTGCGACTGGCGCATTTCGAGCGCAGCAAGCCGCTGCTCTCGATGGTGTTCCAGGAGCAGTCGGTGTTCCCCTGGATGACGGTGGAGCGCAATGTCGAGTACGGGCTGCGCATGCGCGGCGTGGCGCGCGCCGAGCGCACCGAGGTCGTGCGGCACTACATCGACAAGGTCGGCCTGGGCGCCTTCCGTCACAGCTATCCGCACCAGCTCTCGGGCGGCATGAAGCAGCGCGTCTCGATCGCCCGCGCCTTCGCCAACGACCCCGAGATCCTGCTGATGGACGAGCCCTTCGCCGCGCTCGACGAGCAGAACAAGGCCCTGCTGCAGGAGGAGCTGCTGCGCATCTGGGAAGAGAGCAGGAAGACCGTGCTCTTCATCACCCATTCGATCGACGAGGCCCTGGTGCTGAGCGACCGGGCGCTGGTGATGACGGCGCGGCCCGGCCGGCTGAAGGCCGATGTCGCGGTCGGCCTGGAACGCCCGCGCGCCGCCTATGAGCTGCGCGCCAGCAGCGCCTATGCCCAGCTGAGCCGGCGCCTGTGGGCCGAACTGCGCGAAGAGGTGCTGCACGGCCGCGCACCCCAGGAGTTGTCATGAACCGGATCACCGCTTCCGCGCCCCTGATCGACGAGCGCCGGCCGGTCGCCCCGGCGACGCGGCGCGTCTCGCGGCGCATGCAGGAGCGCCTCGCCGCGCTGCTGGCGCCGCTGGCCCTGCTGCTGCTGTGGGAAGCCGCGGTGCGCGCCGGCGCGCTGGACGCGCGCTTCTTCCCGGCGCCCTCGCAGATCGTCGGCACCTTCTACGCGATGAGCGTCGAGGCTGCCTGGGAGCAGTCGCTGCCGCGCCATCTGCTGGTCAGCCTGTCGCGCGCGCTGATCGGCTTCGCGATCGGGGCCCTGCCCGCCATCGTGCTGGGCGCGGTGATGGGCCTGGTGCCGATCGTGCGCGCGGCGGTCCAGCCCCTGGTCGGCGCGCTGTTCCCGATCCCGAAGGTGGCGATCCTGCCGCTGCTGATGCTGATCTTCGGCATCGGCGAGGAATCGAAATGGGCCATCATCGCGGTCGGCGTGTTCTTCCAGGTGCTGATCGCCACGGCCGCCGGGGTCGCCAATATCGACGCGATCTACCTCGACGTCGGGCGCAATTTCCGCGCCGGCCGGCTGGCCCGCTACCTGACCATCGCCCTGCCCGGCGCCCTGCCGGTGATCTTCGCCGGCCTGCGCCTGGGCTGGGGCGCCGCGCTGCTGCTGCTGGTGACGGCCGAGATGGTGTCGAGCCAGTCGGGCATCGGCTTCATCATCTGGCGCGCCTGGCAGCTGCTGACGGTGGAGGACATGTATGTCGGCCTGGTCGCGATCGCGCTGACCGGCATCGCCAGCTTCGCCGCGCTTGACGCGCTGGAGCGCCGCCTGCTGCCCTGGAAGCAGCGTTCCTGACCCCCCGGAGCTCACGATGCCGCATTTGCCTCATTCCCCGCTGCGCCGCAGCCTGCTCGCGGCCGGCGCCGCCGCGCTCGCCCTGCCCCGGTCGCCCGCGCGGGCGCAGCCGCCGCAGAAGATCCGCGTCGGCATCATCGCCGCGATGTTCGACGCGATCTCGCTGATCGCCGCCGAGAAGGGCTATTTCCGCGAGCAGGGGCTGGACGTCGAGATCAAGGCCTTCCCGGGCTCGGGCGACGCCGCCCAGGCCCTGGCGATCGGCGCGCTGGAGGTGCTGGCCAGCGGCCCGAACCCGATGATCTTCAACTCGCGCCAGCGCCAGATCGACCTGACCATCGTCGCCAGCGCCGGCCAGCATTCGCCGGGCCATGGCTCGATCAGCTTCGTGCTGCGCCGCGACCTGGTCGAGTCTGGGCGCTACAGGACGCCGGCCGATCTGCGCGGCATGAAGATCGCGTCGGGCCTGGCCGCGCCCAGCAGCTGGTTCGTCTCGGAGCTGGCGCGCCAGCATGGCGTGGCGGAGAAGGAGTTCGAGATCGTCCAGCTGGGTCTGCCCAATGTCGTCGCCGGCATGGGCAACAAATCGATCGACGGCGGCTGCATCAACGAGCCGCATGCGACCCAGGTGCTCAAGCGCATCAACGGCGTGCGCGTGATGTCGATGGACCAGTTCCGGCCGAACTTCCCGAACGGCTATCTGCTCTACGGCGCCCAGCTCGCCAAGAAGAACCCCGAGGCCGGCCGGCGCTATCTGGTGGCCTATCTGCGCGCGCTGCGCGACTACCGCGAGGCCTTTCTGCTGCCCGGCGGCCGGGGCGTGGCCGAGATCGCCGCGCTGCTGAGGAAGCACAATATGGAGCTGAGCCCCGAGACGCCGATGCTGGACTTTCCGGCCGATGGCGCGCCCTCCTTCGTCGCGGTCGACGAACTGGTCGCCTGGCATCTGAGGATGGGCAATATCCGCCAGAAGCCCGACCTGGCGGCGCTGACCGACGACAGCTTCCGCCGGCACGCGCTGGCCCAGCTTGCACGCTGATCGGGCGAAGCTCATGGACCGCTACCTTCCCTATGCCTGCTGTGCCGGCCTGCGCCAATGCCTGCACCGCCTCGCCGCCGGGGCGCCCGCCGCCGTGCACGCCGAGGGCGTCGACCGGCTCGAGCTCGAGCGGATCGCGGACCGGCGCCGGACCCGGCTGGCCTCGCCCGACCGGCGCGCCGCCTTGGGCTGGGGCGGCGGTCTCGGCCTGGCGGCCCTGCTGCCGCTGACGGGCTGCGCGACCGGCATCGGCGGCTCGAGCGCGCCGGCGGCCGCCCCCCAGGGCCGCACCCATGTGCTGCCCTCGACGCAGCAGACCGTGCGGGTCGGCGCGATGGACCCGCACGCGCCGCCGGCCGTGAGCATCGATTCGGGCGATGTGGTCCATTACCCGAACACCTGGGTCAACTGGGCCAACGAGGCCAGGTACGGCATGGGCTTCGACGAGCGCGAGCCGATCCGCAGGCGCTATCCGGCCGGGCCCTATTCGCTGGTCGGGCCGGTGGCCTTGCGCGGCGCCGAGCCGGGCGACTGGATCGAATGCCGGATGCTGCGCCTCAAGCCGATCGAATGGGGCTGGAACAGCGCGCCGCTGGGCGTTGGCGCGCTGCCCGGCGAGTTCAAGAAGCCCTATCTGCAGTATTTCAGGTTCGACGCGGCGCGCACGCGCGCCGAGTTCAAGGACGGCATCGGCTACGCGCTGCAGCCGACCCAGGGCGTGATTGCGACGATGCCGGCCGGCGACCAGCCGGTCAGCGGCATCCTCAGCGGCCCCTGGGGCGGCAATATCGTGCTGCGCGAGCTGACCGAGGGGGCGGCCATCTTCCTGCCGGTGCTGCGCCCCGGCGGCCTGGTCTGGACCGGCGACTCGCATGCGGCCCAGGGCGACGGCGTGGTCAACCAGACCGCGATCGAGACCGCGATGGAGGATATGCGCATCCAGTTCGTGCTGCACAAGCGTGCGCCGTTGCGGAGCCTGCTGGTCGAGACCCCCACCCATTGGGTGCTGGTCGGCCATGGCGAGTCGCTGGAGAAGGCCCTGAGCGCCAGCCTGCTGAACACGATCGACTGGCTCTCGGCCGCCGCGGGGCTGGGGCGCGACGAGGCCTATTCGCTGATCAGCGTGGCCGGCAGCGTGCGCATCACCCAGTACTCGCACCAGACCGGCACGGTCTATGCCAATGTGCCGGCCAAGGGCGTGCACACCCTGGTCCCCAAGAGCGTGTTCGAGCCGGCCAAGGCGGCCGCGATCGCGCGCGCGACGCGGCGCCCGGCATGATCGTCGAACAGCGCATCTACAGCCTGGTGCCGGGCCGCTTGCCGGCCTTCCTGGCCGCCTACGAGCGGTTCGGCCTGCCGCTGCACCGCGAGATCTACCAGCGCCTGGTCGGCTACTACACCAGCGAGAGCGGCCTGCTGAACCAGGTCGTCCATCTCTGGGCCTTCGAGGACCATGCCGACCGCGCGGCGCGGCGCGCCAGGCTGCAGCGCGACCCGCGCTGGGCCGCCTATCTCGAGAAGGTACAGGGCATGGTGACGCAGCAGGAAAGCCGGCTGCTGGCGCCGACCGCCTGGTGCCCGGCCTGCCCCGCGCTGCCGGCCGCTTGATCTCGGCCCGCGAACGGCCGCCGCCGACCGGGCCGGCGATTGCTCGGCAGCGCCGTCGCGGTGAGGGGCTTGAGCGCTCCGGTGCGACATGGCAGGATCATGCCGATGACCATCAGACCCGCCGCAGCGCAGCAGCTGCGCGACCTCACGCGGCTGCGCCGCGTGCGTGACCGGATCGACCGGGAGTATGCGCAGCCCCTGGACGTCGAGGCGCTCGCCCGCGGCGTGCATATGTCGGCCGGGCACCTGAGCCGCCAGTTCCGGCTCGCCTATGGCGAGTCGGTCTATGCCTACCTGATGACGCGGCGCATCGAGCGCGCGATGGCCCTGCTGCGCCGCGGCGACCTCAGCGTCACCGAGGTCTGTTTCACGGTCGGCTGCGCGTCGCTGGGCACCTTCAGCACGCGCTTCGCCGAGCTGGTCGGGGTGCCGCCCGGCGTCTATCGGCGTCAGGCGGCGCAGGCGGCGCAGGCGATGGCGGGGCTGCCGTCCTGCGTGGCCAAACAGGTGACCCGACCGATCAGGAATCGAGAAGCGCCGGACGCCGAGCCCCAACTAGACTGAGCGTCACGGACCTCAGCCCTGATGGAGACTCAGCCATGGACCTCACCATTCACTCGACCTTCCTGCCCCATAGCGACCCGGAAGCATCGCTGGCCTTCTATCGCGACATCCTCGGCTTCGAGCTTCGCAACGATGTCGGCTACCAGGGGATGCGCTGGATCACGGTCGGCCCCGCCGGCCAGCCCGGCACCTCCATCGTCCTGTACCCACCGGCCGCCACCCCCGGCATCACCGAGGACGAGCGCCGCACCATCGCCGAGATGATGGCCAAGGGCACCTTCGCCACGCTGCTGCTGGCCAGCAAGGATCTCGACGCCACCTTCGAGCGCCTGCAGGCCGGCGACGCCGACATCGTCCAGGAACCGACCGAGCAGCCCTACGGGGTGCGCGACTGCGGCGTCCGCGATCCCGCGGGCAATATGCTGCGCATCCAGCAAGCGCGCTGAACCGGTCCGTCCATCGCTCGAATCTCTCAAATCTCTCAGAAGGGGGCACAGCAAGCATGAGCATGCGCAAGAAGACGCAGTCGTCGGCGCAGTCGCCGGCGCCGGCGCGACACGAGGCCGACCGCCACGACCTGATCCGCGTACGGGGCGCGCGCGCGAACAACCTCAAGGACCTCAGCATCGAGCTGCCGAAGCGCCGGCTGACGGTGTTCACCGGCGTCTCCGGATCGGGCAAGAGCTCGCTGGTGTTCGGCACGATCGCCGCGGAGTCGCAGCGCATGATCAACGAGACCTACAGCGCCTTCGTGCAGGGCTTCATGCCGACCCTGGCGCGGCCCGAGGTCGACGTGCTGGAAGGGCTGACGACCGCGATCATCGTCGATCAGGAACGGATGGGGGCCAACGCACGCTCGACGGTCGGCACCGCCACCGACGCCAACGCGATGCTGCGCATCCTCTTCAGCCGGATCGGCAGGCCGCATATCGGCCCGCCCAACGCGTTCGCCTTCAACGTCCCCTCGGTGCGGGCGGTCGGGGCGATCACGGTGGAACGCGGCGAGGGCAAGACCAAGACCGTCAAGCAGAGCTTCAACCGCAGCGGCGGCATGTGCCCGCGCTGCGAGGGCATGGGCAGCGTGACCGACATGGATCTGGCCCAGCTGTTTGATGCCGGCAAGTCGCTCAACGAGGGCGCGCTGACGATCCCCGGCTACAGCATGGACGGCTGGTTCGGCCGCATCTTCAAGGGCTGCGGCTTCTTCGACCCGGACAAGCCGATCGGCAAGTTCAGCAAGAGGGAACTGCACGACCTGCTCCACAAGGAGCCGACCAAGATCAAGGTCGACGGGATCAATCTGACCTACGAGGGGCTGATCCCGAAGATCCAGAAATCGATGCTGTCCAAGGACGTCGACACGCTGCAGCCCCATGTCCGCGCCTTCGTGGAGCGGGCCGTGACCTTCTCCACCTGCCCCGAATGCGCCGGCACGAGGCTCGGCGAGGCCGCCCGCTCCTCCCGGATCAAGAAGCTCAATATCGCCGACGCCTGCGCGCTGCAGATCAGCGAGCTGGCCGCCTGGGTCCGCGGCCTGAACGAGCCGTCGGTGGCGCCGCTGCTCGCCGCGCTGACGCATACGCTGGCCTCCTTCGTGGAGATCGGGCTGGGCTACCTCTCGCTGGACCGGCCGTCGGGCACGCTGTCGGGCGGCGAGGCCCAGCGCGTCAAGATGATCCGCCACCTCGGCTCCTCGCTGACCGACGTCACCTACGTCTTCGACGAACCCACCATCGGGCTGCATCCGCACGACATCCAGCGCATGAACGAGCTGCTGCTGCGGCTGCGCGACAAGGGCAACACGGTGCTGGTCGTGGAGCACAAGCCGGAGACGATTGCGATCGCCGACCATGTCGTCGACCTCGGCCCCGGCGCCGGTGCGGCGGGCGGCAGCGTCTGCTTCGAGGGCAGCGTCGAAGGCTTGCGGGCCAGCGGCACGCTCACCGGCCGCCATTTCGACGACCGGGCCGCCCCGAAGAAGGCGCTGCGCCGGCCCACCGGCCGGCTGGCGATCCGCGGCGCGGCGACGCACAACCTGCGCAATGTCGACGTCGACATCCCGCTCGGGGTGCTGGTCGTCGTCACCGGCGTTGCCGGCTCGGGCAAGAGCTCGCTGGTGCACGGGGCCATCCCCGCCGGCGCGGGCGTGGTGACCATCGACCAGGGCGCGATCAACGGCTCGCGCCGGAGCTACCCGGCGACCTACAGCGGGCTGCTCGACCCGATCCGCACGGCGTTCGCGAAGGCCAACGGCGTCAAGCCGGCGCTGTTCAGCGCCAACTCCGAGGGCGCCTGCCCCGGCTGCAACGGCGCCGGCGTCGTCTACACCGATCTGGCCATGATGGCCGGCGTCGCCAGCATCTGCGAGGAATGCGAGGGCAAACGCTTCCAGGCCGCGGTGCTGGACTACCGCCTGGCGGGGCGCGACATCAGCGAGGTGCTCGCGATGTCGGTGGCCGAGGCCAAGGAATTCTTCGGTGCCGGTGCGGCGCGCATACCGGCCGCGCACGCCATCCTCGAACGCCTGACCGACGTGGGCCTGGGCTACCTCGGCCTCGGCCAGCCGCTCACCACGCTGTCCGGCGGCGAGCGGCAGCGGCTCAAGCTGGCCACGCAGATGGCCGAGAAGGGCGGCATCTATGTCCTCGACGAGCCGAGCGCCGGCCTGCATCTCGCCGACGTCGAGCAACTGCTGGTCCTGCTCGACCGGCTCGTCGACGCCGGCAAATCGGTCATTGTCATCGAGCACCACCAGGCGGTCATGGCGCATGCCGACTGGATCATCGATCTCGGCCCCGGCGCCGGCCATGACGGCGGCCGGATCGTCTTCGAGGGCACGCCCGCCGAGCTCATCGAGGCCCGCTCCACCCTGACCGGTGAACATCTCGCGGCCTATGTAGGCGCCTGAGCCGGGCCCCGGCGGCCGGGAGGAACCGCATCGGAGCCGCGCTCAGCCCTGCGCCCGGCTCGGGCTTCTGTCGGGCTCCTCGCCCTCGGTGATCACGCCGCGCTTGAAGTCGCTGGGCGGCACGCCCATATGCTGGGCGAAGAAGCGCGCGAAATGGCTGGGCGCCGAGAAGCCCAGCTCGAAGGACACGTCGGCCACCGTCTTCTCGGTGCTGGCCAGCAGCTTGGTGGCGACCGCCATGCGCGCCCAGTCAAGGTACTGCTGCGGCGAGGCGCCGACGCAGGCCTTGAACTGCTCGAAGAAGCGCGAGCGCGACAGGCCCACGCGGCTGGCGATCTCGTCCAGGTTGGGGTTCGTCAGCGCGGCCTCGCGGATCAGGCCCAGCGAGCGCGAGATGCGCGCGTCCATCGGTCGGTCGCGCCGGTAGAAGGTCTTGCGCAGCTCGGGGTCCGCGTATTCGTCGGCCAGCATGACGACCAGCTCGCGCACCATCGGCTCGTAGGCGTTGTCGCCGAAGGCCGCGCCCGCATTCATGGTCGCGGCCAGTCGGTCGACCTGGGCGCGCACGCGCGGCGTCACCGCGACGCAGCCCTTGGAGAACAGCTTGACGATGGGCATGTCCTGCAGGTCCAGCGTCTGCGCCAGCCATTGCGGATCGGGCAGCACGGTCAGCACCAGGGTCGGGCCGCCGGCGCTGAGCAGCTTGGCATGCGGCAGCCAGGGATTGACCAGGATCGCGTTCGCTTCCTCGAGCCGGTGCTCCGACTTGCCGACCCTGAAGCCGGTCGGCGCGCCGCCGACCCAGAAGATGAAGTTGAACTCGAAATGGGCATGCTCGACCAGGGCGCGCTGCGTCGCATGGGTCGCCACGCGGCCGAAGCGGCCCTGCACCGCCGTCGAGGGCTGCGCGTCTTTCATCCTGCTTGTCTCCTCGCCGGCCCGGGGGCGGCGCTTGTCTTTGATGATGTTCGCGCCATTGTGCGCCCGGCCGTGCCGCGCTCGGGCGAGCGCGGCTGCGAAAAAGCAGACGATCCGGTAAGCCGGCGGAGCCCGCAAGCCTGCGCTTCGCCCGGGCCTCTCCTACATTGCGGCAACGGCCCGCGGACCGTCATCCTCTTCCGCACATCAAGGAGTTATTGCATGGCGTTTCCGATGCTTGTTGGGCAGGGCCCCATCCATGTCATCGCCCTTCACGGCTGGTTCGGCAGCGCCGGCGCCTGGCGGCCCTTCGCCGACGTGCTCGATCGCGCGCGCTTCACCTATGCCTTCCCCGACCATCGCGGCTACGGCGCGCGCATGGGCGAGGCCGGCGCCTACACGATGGAGGAGATCGCCGCGGACACGCTGGCGCTTGCCGATGAACTGGGCTGGGCGCGTTTCAGCCTGATCGGCCATTCGATGGGCGGCAAGGCGATCCAGCGCGTGCTGGCCGATGCGCCGCAGCGGGTCGAGCGCCTGGTTGCCGTCACGCCGGTGCCGGCCAGCGCCGTGCCCTTCGACGGCCCGAGCTGGGAGCTGTTCGCCAGCGCCGCGGCCAGCCGCGAGGCGCGCGCCGCCATCATCGATGCCAGCACCGGCCAACGCCTGTCCAAGGCCTGGATCGCGAGCAAGGTCGAGCATTCGCTGACCCGGTCCACGCCCGCGGCCTTCGGCGCCTATCTGCAGGCCTGGGCGCGCGGCGACTTCTCGGCCGAGATCGCCGGCCGGGCGGTGCCCATCCAGGTCATCATCGGCCAGCATGACGCCGGCCTGAACGAGGCGGCGATGCGCGCCACCTACCTGAGCAGCTATCCCAACGCCGAGCTGGAAATCCTGGCCAACGCCGGCCACTACCCGATGGACGAGACGCCGGTGGCCCTGGCCACGAGCGTCGAGCGCTTCCTGTCGCAAGGCCTCTGAGCGGGAATGACGATGATGATGGAACGATCGATCTCCTTCCCGTCCGACGGGCTCGAACTGGCCGGCGTGCTGCAACTGCCCGAGGGGCTGCGCCCCGGCGAGCGGCGGCCCGCCATCCTGCTGCTGCATGGCTTCGGCAGCAACAAGGACGATGGCATGGTGCGGCTGGCGAGCCGGCTGTTCGGCTCGCTGGGCTATATCACGCTGCGCTTCGACATGCGCGGCTGCGGCGCGAGCCAGGGCGAGCGCGCCCGCGTGATCTGCCTGGAGCAGGTGGCCGACACCTCGAATGCGGTGAGCTGGCTGCGCGCCCGGCCCGAGGTGGACGCCGAGGCCATCGCGGTGATGGGGCACAGCTTCGGCGCGGCGGTCGCGGTCTACACGGCCGGCCTCGACGCGCGCATCGCGGCCTGCATCTCCAGCGGCGGCTGGGGCGACGGCGCCAGCAAGTTCCGCCAGCAGCATGCCGCGCCCGAGGCCTGGGAGCGCTTCCAGCAGCTGCTGCGGCATGGGCGGCAGGAGCTGGCCGCGGGACGCTCGCTGAAGGTCTCGCGCTTCGATATCGTGCCGATCCCGCTCGAAATGCGCGCCAATCTGCCGAGCGGCTCCTTCATGGAGTTTCCCTTCGAGGTGGTGGACAGCATGGTCGGCTTCCGGCCCAACGAGGTCATCGGCCGCATCGCGCCGCGCCCGCTGCTGCTGCTGCATCCCGCGGTGGACTCGGTCACGCCGACCGAACAGTCGATCGAGATGTTCCGTCATGCCGGCATGCCGACCGATCTGCACCTGGTGTCCAATATCGACCACTTCATCTTCTCCGACGACAACGAGCTGGTGCTGAACCTGGTGCGCGACTGGCTGGCCAAGCATCTGCCGCTGGAAGCCCCCATGCCATGAGCAGCGAACCGATCCGGGTGGCCGAACCCGCCCTGCGCCGGCTGGCCGAGCGCATCCTGCAGGCCGCCGGCCTGCAGCCGGCCCATGCGGCGGACGTGGCCGAGATGCTGGTCTGGGCCGACGCGCGCGGCACCGATTCGCACGGCGTGTCCCGCCTGCCCTTCTATGTCGAGCTGCTGGCCAGCGGCCAGATGAACGGCGCGGCGCAGATCCAGCCGCTGCTGCGCCTGCCGGCCCTCAGCGTGCTGGAGGGCGATCGCTGCGCCGGCGGCGCCGGCATGAAGGCCGCCGCGCTCGAGGCCGTCGCGCTGGCGCGCCGCTCGGGCGTCGGCCTGTGCCTGTTGCGCGACACCACCCACACCGGCGCATTGGGCCACTACACCGCGCTGATCGCCGAGGCCGGCCTGGCCGGCATCGCCGCGGCCGCATCCGGCCCGAACATGGCCTACCACCAGGCCGCCGCCGCGGGGGTGTCGACCGCGCCGCTGTCGATCGCCGTGCCGCGCGGTCCGGGGCACGACCCGCTGCTGTTCGACATGGCCTCCGGCGCGGTGGCGCTGGGCAAGCTGCAGCAGGCCAGGGCCGAGGGCCGGCCGCTGCCGTCCGGCTGGGCGCTGGACGCGCAGGGGCGGCCGACCACCGATCCGGCCGCGGCCACGACGCCGCTGCCCCTGGGCGGAGCCAAGGGCTCCGGCCTGGCCCTGATGCTGGAGGCGCTGGCCAGCCTGCTGAGCGACAACCCGATCCTGGCCCCGGCGCTGGGCCTGCCGCCGGCGCGCCGACGCCATTACCAGAACGGTTTCGTCATCGCGCTGGACCTGGCCCAGATCACCGAGCCGGGCCGCTACTTCATGCAGGCCGAGGCCCTGGTCGAGGCGGTCAGGACGTTGCCGGCCCAGCCAGGGCAGGAGCTTCTGATGCCCGGCGAGCGGGGTTTCCGGCAAGCGCGGGCCAGCGCGCGCGAGGGCATCACCCTGCGCGCCGCCAACGCCGACGCCCTGCGACGGACGGCGCAGGCACTGGGGGTGGAGCTGCCTTGGTAAGGCGTCCGTAGTGCTCCCGGCCCCCGCCCGCTCGCCCGCCGTCGCGGGCCGAGGGTCGAAACTCCCTCCTTCGGGCTTCGATCCGGTGCCAATCCGGGCCAGCCCGGCGGCCGCCGCGTTGGCGCTGCCTCGAAACAAAAGCCTGTTGCCGCTGGCCCCGGACTCAGGCAGCATGGCGCCGCATGAGTTTGTCCTCAACGCCACCCAGGTCGGGCGCCCCGCCGCCCCTGCTCGTCCGCATCAGGCGCTCCCAGCGCCTGATGCGCATCGGCAACCGCGTGGCGGCCTGGTGGGAAGACGCCCGGCTGACCTGGCAGTTCGTCGGCGAGGTGCTGCAGGCCTGCGGCCGCCTGCTCGGCGGCCGGGCATTGATGCGGCGCTCCGACCTGGTCTGGCAGTTCGACCAGGCCGGTCCGCGCAGCGTGCTGATCGTCTCGGTGGTCAGCGGCCTGGTCGGCGTGATCCTGGCCTATATGGGCGCTGTGCAGCTGGAGCGCTTCGGCGCCCAGACCTTCATCGCCGATCTGGTGACGATCAGCGTGGTGCGCGAGGTGGCCGCGCTGATGGCCGGCATCATCCTGGCCGGCCGCATCGGCGCCGCCTATGCGGCCCAGCTGGGCAGCATGCAGGCCAACGAGGAGATCGACGCGCTGCGCGCGCTGGGGGGCGATCCGGTCGAGCATCTGGTGCTGCCGCGCCTGCTGGCTCTGCTGCTGGCCGCGCCCTTCCTGACCCTCTATGCGGCCCTGGTCGCGCTGCTGGCCGGCGCGCTGGTGGCGGTGAGCATCTTCGGCGTGACGCCGACCGAATTCATGACCCGCGCCTACCAGTCGCTGACCCTGAACCATGCGCTGATCGGCCTGGCCAAGGGCACGGTCTACTGCCTGCTGGTGGCGCTGGCCGGCTGCCGCCAGGGCCTGCATGCCGGGCGCAGCGCCCAGGCGGTGGGCCAGGCGGTGACGACCGCGGTGGTGCAGGCCATCGTCTGGATCGTCGTGGCCGCCTCGGCGATGACGGTGGCCTTCCAGAGGCTGGGCTGGTGATGCCGCGACACGCCGGGCATCCGGGCATGGGAAGGGACGACGACGAGGCCCCGGTGCGGGTCGAGGGCCTGACCATGGCCTACGGCCGCAAACTGGTGCAGCGCGATCTCAGCTTCGAGATCCGCCGCGGCGAGGTGCTGGCCATCATGGGCGGCAGCGGCTGCGGCAAGAGCACCCTGCTGCGCCATCTGATCGGCCTGCAGGCGCCGGCCGCCGGCTCGGTGCGCTATCAGGGGGAAGACATTCACAGCGAGGATGCGGCCGTGCAGGCCCGGCTGCGGCGCCGCTTCGGCGTGATGTTCCAGGCCGGCGCCCTGTGGAGTTCGATGAGCGTGGGGGAAAACGTGATGCTGCCGATGGAATTGTTCGGTGCGGGCGACGCCGCCGAGCGCGCGCGGCTGGCCCGTGCCAAGCTGGAGCTGGTGGGCCTGGGCGAGCAGTTCGACGCCGAGCCCGCCGCGCTGAGCGGAGGCATGAGGAAGCGCGCGGCGATCGCGCGCGCGCTGGCGCTGGACCCCGAGCTGATCTACCTGGACGAGCCCTCGGCCGGCCTGGATCCGCTGACCTCGGCGCGCCTGGACGAGCTGATCATGCATCTGCGCGACGACCTGGGGCGCACCGTCGTGATGGTCTCGCACGAGCTGGTCAGCATCTTCGCGGTGGCCGACCGCGCCCTCTTCCTGGACGCGCAAAGCAAGACCATGACCGCGCTCGACGCCCCGCAGCGCCTGCTGGAGCGGGGGCCGGAGCCGGTGCGCGAGTTCCTGCGCCGCGGGAGGCCCGCATGAGCCGCCGGGCCGTTCCCAAGGCGAGTGCCGAAGCGCGCGGCGCGGAGGTTTCCCGATGAGCCGCCGCGGCAATGCCACCCTGATCGGCGCCTTCGTCGTGCTGGGCCTGATCCTGGCCACCGCGGCGGTGATCGTGGTGGGCGGCGGCGAGCTGTTCGCGCGCCGCGAGCGCGTCGTGATGTATTTCAGCGGCTCCATCTACGGGCTGCAGGTCGGCGCGCCGGTGGTGTTCCGCGGCGTGCGCCTGGGCAATGTCAGCTCGATCGCCGTGGCCTACGACAAGCAGCGCGACGAGTTCTCGATTCCCGTGATGGCCGATATCGAGACCGAGGCGATCCGCGGCCTGGCCAACGGCAAGGCCGGCATGCCCATCCTGCCGGGCCTGGTGGAACGCGGGCTGCGCGCCCAGCTGTCGATGCAGAGCCTGCTGACCGGCCAGCTCTATGTCGACCTGGATCTGCGCCCCGACAAGCAGACGCAGCGCCGCGGCGGCGGCGCGGCCGGGCCGCTGGAGATTCCCACGGTGGCCACGACGATCCAGGAGATCAAGAACCAAATCGACGGCCTGGACATCCGGCGCCTGGTGGACGACGTGTCGGCCATCGCCGCCTCGGCACGCGGCATCGTCACCGACGACCAGCTGCGCGTGGCCCTGGGCGACCTGGCCGCCAGCGTGGCCAATCTGCGCAAGTTCAGCGAACAGCTGGACCGCCGCTTCGGACCGCTGGCCGAGTCGGCCGCGCGCGCCTCCGACAAGGTCGGCCAGGCGGCCGACAGCGTCAGCGCCACCGCCCAGCGCTTCTCCGGCACGGCGCAGCGCGCCGACGCCCTGCTGGCGCCCGACTCCCCGCTGGTGCGCGGCCTGCAGCAGACGGCCGAGCAGCTCTCGCAGCTGGCCTTGTCGCTGCGCCAGCAGACCGATGCGGAGTCGCCGCTGGTGCTGCAGCTCGACAACACCCTGCGCGATGTCTCGCGCGCGGCCCGCGCGCTGCGCGAGCTGGCCGAGCTGCTGGACCGCCGCCCCGACGCACTGCTGCGCGGCCGCCAGACGGCGCCGCCCGAGGCCGCACCGCAGGCGCCGCGCACCCCCGCCCCTGCCAAGGAGAAGGCGCCATGAGCCCTGCCCGCCCGGCCCTGTGCCGGCTGCTGCTGCCCGCCCTCGCCGCCCTTGCCGCCTTATGGCTGGCGGCCTGCGCCGGCGGCCCCGACATACCGCCGCGCTATTACCAGCTGCGCGTCGAGCCGCCCGAGGCGCCGCCCGAAGTGCCGCCCGCCGCAGGCGCCGCTGCGGAAGGGCTCTGGCAGCTGGTGCTGCCGGTGCGCATGCCGGAATACCTGGAGCGCAACGTGCTGTGGCTGCCCACGGGCAGCAGCGGCCTGCAGCAGATCGAGGGCCATCGCTGGGCCGAGCCGTTGAGCGAGGCGGTGCCGCGCATCGTCGGCAACGACCTGGGCCTGCTGCGCGGCCCCGGCCGGGTCTGGAGCGGCGGGCTGCCGGCCGGCGTGCAGGCGACGCGCCAGCTGCGCCTGGAGGTGCTGAGCCTGGAGGCTGCCGCCGACCGGCGCAGCGTGCTGCTGAACGCCCGCTGGACGCTCAGCGATCCCCAGGGCCAGGCGCCGCTGCTGCCGGGCCAGGCCCGCATCAGCGTGCCCGCCGAGGGCCCGGCGCCGGACCAGTTGGTGGCCGCCCATCGGCTGGCGCTGTGGCGCCTGGCGCAGCGCCTGGCGGCCATCGACGGCCGCTGACCGCACTATGACGCCTTGGGCGCCGGCCCCGCCGCGGCCGGCAGCACCGGCAGATCGCTCAGGTCCTTCAGCGCGACGCCGCTGCCGCCCAGGCGCAGCGCCGCGCGCGCCAGCCACAGCAGGCGGCGCGCCGCCTCCTCGGGTGGCATGCCATGCGCGCGCACATTGGAAATGCAGTTGCGTTCGGCGTCGACCCGGCCGACCCGCGGCCCGTGAGTGAGATAGAGGCCCAGGCTGTCGGCCGCGCTCAGCCCGGGACGCTCGCCGATCAGCATCAGCACCATGCGTGCGCCCAGGCGCTGGCCGATTTCGTCGCCCAGCGCCACGCGCGCCTGGGTGGCGATCACCGGCGGGCCGAGCCGCAGCTCGCCGGCGCGCTCGCGCAGCGCGCGCAGCAGGGCCGGGCCATAGCGCTGCACCGCCAGGGCCGACAGGCCGTCGGCCAGCACCGGCAGCAGCTCGATGCCGGCTTGCGGCGCCAGCGCCGCGGCACTGGCCGCATCGAGGCGCCGGCCCAGGTCGGGCCGCATCAGGTAGGTGCCACGGTCGGGCGCGGCGCTGCGCAGCAGCAGCGGCTCGGCAAAGCCGTCCCGGCGCAGCTGCGATCGCAGCGCGCCCACATCCAGCGGCAGATGCACGGCATCGCGCGCCAGCGCATGGTCGACGCCGAAGGCCAGCATGTCGCGCGTGCGCTGGGCGGCGCCGCTGCGGCCCAGCGCGATGCGCGCGCGGGTCAGCGCGCGCAGGTCGGCCCAGGCGGCGTCGCTGTGCTGCAGGTCTTGCTTGCTCATGCGGCGGACAGCAATGGGGCGCGCAGCCGCGCCAGCGCCGGATGCTGCGGGCCGACCGGCAGCAAGCGACCCGTCGCGTCGACCAGCCCCTGCGCCTCCAGCCAGGCCTGGAACTCCGGCGCGCGCCGCAGGCCCAGGGTCTGGCGCAGATACAGCGCGTCGTGGAAGGAGGTGCTCTGGTAGTTCAGCATGATGTCGTCGGCGCCCGGCACGCCCATCACGAAGCTGACGCCGGCCACGCCCAGCAGGGTCAGCAGATTGTCCATATCGTCCTGGTCGGCCTCGGCATGGTTGGTGTAGCAGACGTCGCAGCCCAGCGGCAGGCCCAGCAGCTTGCCGCAGAAATGATCCTCCAGGCCGGCGCGCAGGATCTGCTTGCCGTCGTACAGATACTCGGGGCCGATGAAGCCGACCACGGTATTGGTCAGCAGCGGCCTGAACTCGCGTGCCACCGCGTAGGCGCGCGCCTCGCAGGTCTGCTGGTCCACGCCATGGTGGGCCTGAGCCGACAGCGCGCTGCCCTGCCCGGTCTCGAAATACATCACGTTGTCGCCCAGCGTGCCGCGACCTTGCGCCAGCGCCGCCGCGCGCGCCTCGCGCAACAGGGCCAGGTCGATGCCGAAGCTCCTGTTGGCCTGCTCGGTGCCGGCCACCGACTGGAACACCAGGTCCACCGGCACGCCGCGCTCCATCAGCGCCAGGCTGTTGCTGACATGGGTCAGCACGCAGGCCTGGGTCGGAATCGCCAGCTGCCGGATCACGCGGTCCAGCAGGCGCAGCAGCTCCTCCAGCTGGACCAGGCTGTCGCTCACCGGGTTGACCCCGATCACCGCATCGCCGGCGCCATAGAGCAGGCCGTCGACGATGGAAGCCGCGATGCCGCGCAGATCGTCGGTCGGATGGTTGGGCTGCAGGCGCACGGCCAGATGGCCGGGCAGGCCGATGGTGTTGCGAAAGCGCGTGACGACCACGCATTTGCGCGCCACCGCGATCAGGTCCTGGTTGCGCATCAGCTTGCTGACCGCGGCCGCCATCTCGGGCGTCAGGCCCGGCGCCAGCGCCGCCAGCGCCGCGGCGTCGGCCGCCTCGGACAGCAGCCAGTCGCGGAAGTCGCCGACCGTCAGGTGCGCGACCGGCGCGAAGGCCGCGGCCGCGTGGCTGTCGACGATCAGCCGCGTCACCTCGTCGGCCTCGTAGGGGATCAGCGCCTCGGCGAGAAAGGTCTTCAGCGGCAGCTCGGCCAGCGCCAGGCGCGCCGCCATGCGCTCGGTGGCGCTGTCGGCCGCCAGGCCGGCCAATGCGTCGCCGGAGCGCGCCGGGCTGGCCTTGGCCAGCAGCGCGCGCAGATCGGCGAACTGCCAATTCACGCCGCCGAGAGTTTGTCGGTATGCCATGGCGCGAGCCTAGCGAATCGCGTGCCGGCGCGCCACCGCGATCGACAAGGTCTCAGCCCGCGCGCAGCGCCATGATGCCGGCCACGATGACCAGCGTGCCGGCCGCACGCTGCCAGCCGAAGCGCTCGCGCAGCAGCAGGGTGCCGATCAGCGCGGCGAACAGCACCGAGGTCTCGCGCAGCGCCGCCACCGTGGCCACCGGCGCATGCATCATGGCCCAGAGGGCGATGCCGTAGCTGCCCAGCGAGGCCGCGGTGCCGCCGGCGGCCGCCACCCAGCGCTCGCCCACATAGGCGCGCACCTCGGCCAGGCGCCGGCGCCGCTGCCACAGCACGATGCTCAGATAAGGCAGGCCGTCCAGCAGGAACAGCGCCGCCACATAGGAGGGCGCCGCGCCGTTGGCGCGCACGCCCAGGCCGTCCACCACGGTGTAGGCCGCGATGCAGACCGCATTGAACAGCGCGTAGCGGATCGCCTTGCGGCGGCGCTGCTCGTCGTCCGCCGCAGCGCCGCCGGCATTCGAGAAGCCCAACGCCAGCACGCCGGCGCAGATCGTCACGACGCCGGCCCAGGCCAGCGGCGACAGGCGCTCGTCCAGCAGCGCACCGCTGCCCAGCGCCACCAGCAGCGGTGCGCTGCCGCGCATCAGCGGGTAGGTCAGGCCCAGGTCGCCATGCTTGTAGGCGCCGGCCAGGGCGCTGTAGTAGCCGATATGGATCAGGGTCGAGGCGATCACATAGGGCCAGGCCACCGCCTTCGGCAGGCCGACCAGCAGCAGCAGCGGCAGCGCCAGCAAGGTGCCGATGCCGTGGATCAGCGCGGTGTTCAGCGCCTTGTCGGGCGCGGACTTGATCAGCGCGTTCCAGCCGGCGTGCAACAGAGCCCCCAGCAGCACGGCCAGCAGCACCGGCGCGGTGATGTCCCCCATCGCTCCCATCAGGCCGGCGCCGGCGCCAGCGCGCAGCGGCGCGCCAGCGCCAGGTAATGCGCCAGCGGCGGCGTCTCCAGGTCCGGCTGCTTGGCCAGGTCGTCCCACAGGCGCAGGCGCACCGCATCCTGGGCATGGGGCCGGGCGATGAAGGCGGCGGCCTGCGCGGGCGTGAAGATGCCGCCCTGCAGTTCGAGGCTGCGGCGCGAGTCCTCCGAGAGGCTGGCGTGATAGTGCGGCCGCTCGGCGCAGAGCCAGCGCTTGGCGTCCACATGGCCGGCGATGGCCTGCAGCACGCGCTCGGAGAACAGGCCGCGCAGGAAGGGAATGACCTTGTACTGATGCAGATCGTCGATGCCCTGCAGGGTCGGCGTATCGTCATGCCGGCCCGGTGCGCCGGGCGCATCGAGCAGATGCCCCAGGTCGTGCAGCAACGCGGCGACGACCAGCTCGTCGTCCGCACCCGAGGCCTCGGCCAGCAGGGCCGACTGCAGCGCATGCTCCAGCTGGGTCACGGGCTCGCCGCTGTACTGGGCATGGCCGTGGCGGCACAGCAGGATTTCGATGTCTTCCAGGGTCAGGGCCATGGCGGCGGCTCCTCGTGCTTCGATCGGGTTTCGATCGGTATTGGGTCGTTTTTGGGTCGGCCGACCGTCGTCAGTCCGCCTGCGGCCGGTGCTTCTGCCGCGTGCGTTCGCGGCTGTTCATCACATGCTCGAACATCGCCGCACCGGCCGCCTCGACATCGCCCGAGGCGATGGCCTTGACGATCTGGCGATGCTCGCGCGCATAGACGGCCATCGAGTCATGACTGAGGTTCTGGCGCCGGAACAGGGTCAGTTCCTTGGTCAGCTTGCGGTAGACCGCGGTCAGCTTGGCATTGCCGGCCAGCTCCAGCAGGCGGTCGTGGAAGGCCAGATTGGTCTCGTGGAACAGTGCCGCGTCGTCGGTCTTGGCGGCCTGCTCCATCGTCTCGACCAGGCGGCGCAGCTCGCGCACCTGCAGGGTGCTGAGGGTCTCGGCCAGCTTGCGGCCGACATACTGGTCCATCATCGCGCGGACCTCGAAGATCTCCAGCGCCTCCTCCACCGGCACAGCGCGCACGAACACGCCGCGGTTCTTCTCGGTGCGCACCAGACCCGCCTCCTCCAGCATGCGGAAGGCCTCGCGCACCGGGGCGCGCGAGACGCCCAGCTGCTCGGCCAGCAGTTGCTCGGTCAGCTTGTCGCCGCCTTGCAGCGCGCCGGAGAGGATCTGCGCCTCGATATGCGTCTGCACCAGGTCGGCGAGCGAATTGCGCTGCAGTTGTGCGATGGTTGGCTGAAGCGGGCTGGCGGTACTCATAATGGATTCCAGTGTATCGACCTGATTCGAGAACATTGAAGATTGTCGACAATCGACAACATCCACCCTACAAAAACCCTTGGTCTCGATCTTGCATTGCTCATGTGACACGGGTTTGTCATTTGCAAAAGCCATAAACGCGGCTGTTCATTGCCAAGGAGCTAACGATGACGTTCTTGATGAGGAAGATGCTTGCCGGCCTGATGGGCGCGGCGCTCGCCGGCGGCGCGCTGGCTGCCGACAAGGTGCAGTTGACCGTCTACACGGCGCTGGAGACCGACCAGCTGAAGGCCTACCAGACCGCCTTCAACCAGGTGGTGCCCGACGTGGAGATCAAATGGGTGCGCGACTCGACCGGCGTGATCACCGCCAAGCTGCTGGCCGAGAAGGCCAACCCGCAGGCCGACGTGGTGTGGGGCGTGGCCGCCTCCAGCCTCGCCCTGCTGCAGAGCAACGGCATGCTGGAGCCCTATGCGCCGCTGAACCTGGACGCCATCATGCCGCAGTACCGCGACAAGAAGGCCGTGCCGGCCTGGTGGGGCATGGACGTGTTCGGCGCCACCGTCTGCTTCAACACCGTCGAGGCCAAGAAGCGCAACATCCCGCTGCCGACGACCTGGAAGGACCTGCTGAAGCCCGAATTCAAGGGCCAGGTCGTGATGCCCAACCCGGCCTCCTCGGGCACCGGCTACTTCGACGTCGTGGCCTGGCTCAAGCTCTGGGGCGACGACAACGGCAAGGGCGGCGGCTGGAAGTACATGGACGCGCTGCACGAGAACATCGCCCAGTACACCCACTCCGGCTCCAAGCCCTGCAACATGGCCGCCGCCGGTGAATACGTGGCCGGCATCTCCTTCGAGTACCGCGGCCACAGCAACAAGAGCAAGGGCGCGCCGATCGAGCTGGTGTTCCCCAAGGAAGGCCTGGGCTGGGACCTGGAGGCCTTCGCGATCCACAAGGGCACGAAGAAGCTCGAGGCCGCCAAGAAGCTGGCCGACTGGGCCTCCAGCAAGGACGCGATGCAGCTGTACGGCAAGAACTTCGCGATCACGGCCCAGCCCGGCGTGGCGCCCAAGCTGGCCAACATTCCGGGCGACTACGAGGCGCGCCTGGTGAAGCTGGACTTCACCGAGTCCGCCAACGCCCGCGAGCGCGTGCTGGCCGAATGGACCAAGCGCTACGACGTCAAGAGCGAGAAGAAGAAGTAAGCCCGAGAAAGCCGGCGATGACCAGCACCCAGCCCTATCTGGAACTGCGGGACCTGAACAAGCGCTTCGGCGCTTTCACGGCCCTGCAGGACATCCAGCTCGCCATCCAGCGCGGCGAGTTCGTCTGCTTCCTCGGCCCTTCGGGCTGCGGCAAGACGACCCTGCTGCGCATCATCGCCGGTCTGGAGGTACAGACCCACGGCCGCCTGATCCAGGACGGCCGCGATATCTCCAGCGCGCCTCCGGCCGGCCGCGACTACGGCATCGTGTTCCAGTCCTACGCGCTGTTCCCCAATCTGACGATCGCGCAGAACGTGGCCTACGGCCTGGTGAACCGCGGCCAGCCCCGCGGCCAGCGCGCCGCCCGGGTGGAGGAGCTGCTGGCCCTGGTCGGGCTGCCGGGCAGCGGCGGCAAGTATCCGGCCCAGATGTCGGGCGGCCAGCAGCAACGCGTCGCGTTGGCGCGTGCGCTGGCCACCGCGCCGGGCCTGCTGCTGCTGGACGAACCGCTGTCGGCGCTGGACGCGATCGTGCGCGTGCATCTGCGCAACGAGATCCGCGCGCTGCAGAAGAAGCTCGGGGTCACCACCATCATGGTCACGCACGACCAGGAGGAGGCGCTGTCGGTGGCCGACCGCATCGTCGTGATGAACCAGGGGCGCATCGAGCAGATCGGCACGCCGATGCAGATCTACCGTCAGCCCGCTTCGGCCTTCGTGGCCGATTTCGTCGGCAAGGTGAACCGGCTCGATGCCGTCTCCGAGGGCGAGCGCTGGTTCCGCTGCGGCGCCAAGCGCTGGCAATGCCCGCCCGGTCAGGGCGCGGAGTTCGGCCCCGGCGCCGCGGCGGCCCTGTATCTGCGCCCCGAGGACCGCGTCATCGAGGGCCTGGCCGATGATCACCCGGGCCTGTGCGAGGGCCGGGTCGAGCGGGTCGAATTCCTGGGCGGCAACTGCCTGGCCCGCATCGCGATCGAAGGCATGGAAGACCAGCCGGTGGACCTGCAGTTCTCGCTGAACCAGATGGATGAATTCGGCGTCGCCGCCGGCCGGCGTCTGCGCTTTGCCCTGCGCACCGACCGACTGCGCGCATTTCCGGCGAGCGCCTCGTGAATACCGCCGCCAAAGCGCTGCCACCCATGCCCTCCGTCCCTCGTGCCCGCCCCGCCACCGCCGGCATGCGCCTGCGCGTGCCGGCCTCGGAGCGGCTGGCGCATCTGGGCCTGCTCGCCGTGACGGCCTTGCTGCTGATCGGCCTGGGCGGGCCGCTGCTGGCCCTGCTCTCCCAGGCCTTCGCGCAGGGCGGCAAGGAGGGGGCGCTGGCCCATTTCATCGCCTATCTCGCTTCGCCGGCGCTGCTCAGCAGCCTGTGGAACAGCCTCTGGGTGGCGCTGCTGGTGACGGCCATCGTGCTGCCGCTGGCCTTCACCTTCGCCTACGGTCTGACGCGCAGTTGCATGCCCGCCAAGAGCCTGCTGCGCAGCATCAGCCTGCTGCCGCTGCTGGCGCCCTCGCTGCTGTCGGCCATCTCGCTGATCTACTGGTTCGGCAACCAGGGCGTGGCCAAGGGCTTCTGGAACCTGCTGGGTTTCGAGAGCATCTATGGCGCCTCCGGCCTGGTGCTGGCCGAGTGTTTCGCGGTGTTCCCGCACACCCTGATGATCCTGGTCACGGCCCTGTCGATGGCCGACGCCAGGCTTTACGAGAGCGCCGACGCGCTGGGCACCTCGCGGCTGCGCAAGTTCTTCACGATCACCCTGCCCGGCGCCAAATACGGTCTGATCTCGGCGGCCCTGGTGACCTTCACCCTGGTGATCACGGATTTCGGCGTGCCCAAGGTGGTCGGCGGCGACTTCAATGTGCTGGCCACCGATGTGTTCAAGCTGGTGATCGGTCAGCAGGACTTCCAGCGCGGCGCCGTGGTCGCCCTGCTGCTGCTGACGCCGGCGGTCCTCAGCTTCGCGATCGACCAGCTCTTGCAGCGCCGCCAGACCGCGATGCTCAGCGCGCGTGCCGTCGCCCTCTGCCCGCGGCCAGCGCGCGGCTTCGACCTGCTGATGCTGGCCTACTGCGGCCTGATCGCCGCGCTGATGCTGGCCATGTTCCTGATGGCGGTCTATGCCTCCTTCGTGACCTTGTGGCCCTACAACCTGAGCCCGAGCCTGAACCACTATGTCAGCGGCATCATCGACGCCGAGCTGGGCGACGCGGTCGTCAACAGCCTGAAGCTGGCCGCCGGCACCGCGCTGATCGGTCCGGTGATCGTCTTCGCCGGCGCCTACCTGCTGGAGAAGACCCGTGGCCTCGACGCCCTGCGCGCCCTGCTGCGCCTGCTTGCCAGCCTGCCGATGGCGGTGCCGGGTCTTGTCCTGGGCCTGGGCTACATCTTCTTCTTCAACGCGCCCGCCAATCCGCTGCACTTCATGTACCAGAGCGGCGCGCTGCTGGTGCTGTGCACCATCGTGCACTTCTACACCACCGGCCACCTGACCATGGTGACGGCGCTGAAGGCCCTGGATGCCGAGTTCGAGGCGGTCTCGGCCTCCTTGAAGGTGCCCTTCTACAAAACCCTGTGGCGCGTCACCCTGCCGATCTGCCTGCCGACCCTGATCGATGTCTCGCGCTATTTCTTCGTCAACGCGATGACCACGATCTCGGCCGTGGTCTTCCTCTACTCGCCCGACACGCGCCTGGCCTCGGTGGCCATCCTGAACCTGGACGAGGCCGGCGAGATCGGCGCGGCCACCGCGATGGCCGTGCTGATCGTCGGCGTCTCCACCGCCGTGAACTTCCTCTACCTGCTGCTGGGCCGCTGGGCTCAGCACCGCACCCAGGCCTGGCGCCAGCGCTGAGCCGCCCTTTCCGAACCCATCATGGACCGCGACAACATCCTCCTCACCCCCGGCCCCCTGACCACGACCCTGCGCACCAAGCTCGCGATGCTGAAGGACTGGGGCTCCTGGGACGCCGACTTCAACGCGCTGACCGCCACCCTGCGCGCCGGCCTGCTGGACGTGATCCACGGCAGGGACAGCCATGTCGTCGTGCCCCTGCAGGGCAGCGGCACCTTCAGCGTCGAGGCCGCGGTCGCGACCGTCGTGCCGCGCGACGGCCATCTGCTGGTGCTGGACAACGGCGCCTACTGCAAGCGCATGGGCCGTCTCGCCACCCTGATGGGCCGCAGGACCACCATCGCGACCCGCCCCGAGGATCAGCCGGTCTCGGCCGCCGAGCTCGAGCGCCTGCTGGAGGACGACCCCAGCATCACCCATGTGGGCCTGATCCATTGCGAGACCGGCACCGGCATCATCAACCCGCTGGATGAGGTCGGCGCGGTGTGCGAACGCCTGGGCCGTGGCCTGATCGTCGACGCGATGAGCAGCTTCGGCGCCCTGCCCATCGACGCGCGCGAGCTGCGCTTCGACGCGCTGATCGCCGCCAGCGGCAAATGCCTGGAGGGCGTGCCCGGCATGGGCTTCGTCTTCATCCGCAAGGACATCCTGGACGGCTGCGCCGGCAGCAGCCATTCGCTGGCGATGGACCTGCACGATCAATACACCTACATGGAACGCAGCGGCCAATGGCGCTTCACCCCGCCCACCCATGTGGTCGCGGCGCTGGCCGAGGCGCTCAAGCAGTTCCAGGAGGAAGGCGGGCAGCCCGCCCGGCTGGCGCGCTACCAGGCCAACCAGCGCGTGCTGGTCGAGGGCCTCGCGGCGCTGGGGCTGAAACCCTTCCTGCGGCCGGCGCTGCTGTCGCCGATCATCGTCACCTTCCTGGCGCCCGAGGATCCGCGCTACGACTTCAAGACCTTCTATGCCAGCGCCAAGGCCCAGGGCTTCATGCTCTACCCGGGCAAGCTGACCGAGCTCGAGACCTTCCGCGTCGGCTGCATCGGCGCGATCGGCCCCAAGGAGATGCAGCAGGCGGTGGACGCGGTGGCGCGCAGCCTGCACGCGATGGGCCTGGGCCGCTGAAGGAGCATACCGAATGAAGAACGAACAAATCCGTCTGCAGGCCGTCGTGTTCGACTGGGCCGGCACCATCGTCGACTTCGGCTCGCGCGCGCCGATGGGCGCCTTCGTGCGCCTGTTCGAGCGCTTCGGCATCGAGATCAGCATCGCCGAGGCCCGCGGCCCGATGGGCATGGCCAAATGGGACCATATCAAGGCCCTGGGCGGCCTGCCGCGCATCGCCGCCCAATGGCAGGTGCGGCATGGCCGCCCCTTCGCGGACGCCGATGTCGACCATCTCTACGAGGTCTTCACGCCGATGAACGCGGCCGTGGTGCCCGACTTCGCCGACTTCATTCCCGGCGCGCTGGACACCGTGGCCGCGCTGCGCGCGCGCGGCCTGAAGATCGGCTCCACCACCGGCTACAACCGCCCCATCATGGAGGTCGTGAGCCCGCTCGCCGCGGCCGGCGGCTATGTGCCGGACAACCTGGTCTGCGCCGGCGACCTGGCCGCGGGGCGGCCCTCGCCGCTGATGATGTACCGCTGCTTTGCCGATCTCGGCGTCTGGCCGGCGGACCGCGTGCTGAAGGTGGACGACACCGGGGTCGGCATCGCCGAAGGCCTGAACGCGGGCTGCTGGACCGTCGGCGTCGCGGTCAGCGGCAATGCGGTGGGCCTGAGCCTGGCCGAATGGCAGGCCCTGCCGGCCGCCGAGCAGCAGGCGCTGCGCGAGCGCGCCACGGCCCAGCTGCGGGCCGACGGCGCGCATTACGTGGTGGACAGCGTCGCGCAGCTGCTGCCGGTGCTGGACGACATCGAGGCGCGGCTGGCGCGTGGCGAGCGCCCCTAGGCTGAATCGACATTCAGAGCGGAGGTGTTAAGAGATGAGACGATTCGGGCAGGAGGAACAAGGCCCGAATGTCTCGCCCAAGCCGCTACGAACTGACAGATCACCAATGGGAACGTCTTGAGGGCTTGCTGCCCGGCAAGGCCTCGGACCCTGGACGCAGTGGTGCAGACAACCGCGCATTCGTCAATGGCGTGCTTTGGGTGCTGCGCTCAGGGGCTCGCTGGAGCGATCTACCGGAGCGCTACGGCAAGTACAAGACCGTGCACAAGCGCTTCACGCGCTGGGCGGCGGCCGGGGTCTGGGAGCAGGTGTTTGCGGTGCTGGTCAAAGACCGGGGCAATCAGTACTTGTTGATAGACAGCACCATCGTCCGCGCGCACCAGCAGGCCGCGACCGGAAAAGGGGGGCCAAGAATCCGGCTCTGGGGCGTTCCCGAGGCGGTCTGAGCACGAAGATTCACATGGCCAGCGATGGCCAGGGTAGGCCGTTGAGGCTGATCCTCACGCCGGGGCAAGTCAATGACATCCCCCAGGCTCCAGAGCTGATCAAAGACTTCAAGCCGACGCATGTGCTGGCAGACAAGGGCTATGACAGCCGCGCGCTCGTGGCGCAGATCGAGGCGGCTGGCGCGCAAGCTGTGATACCGCCACGCAGTTGCCAGCAGGCGCGCCCCTTCGATGCCACGCTGTACCGAGCGCGCAATGCCATTGAGCGCTGCTTCGGGCGACTCAAGCAGTTCCGCCGCATTGCCACCCGCTATGACCGCAAGGCCGCCCACTTCATGGCCTTCCTTTGCCTCGCCGCCTGCCTGGCTTGGCTACCGGATTGAATGTCGATTCAGCCTAGAATGCCGGCATGAGCGCCCCCTCCCAGTACGAAGATTTCATGCGCCATGTGTTCGAGCATGGCGTCGCCAAGACCGACCGCACCGGCACCGGCACGCGCAGCGTGTTCGGCCACCAGATGCGTTTCGACCTGAGCCGGGGCTTCCCGCTGGTGACCACCAAGAAGGTGCACCTGAAGTCCATCATCCTGGAACTGCTGTGGTTTCTGCGCGGCGAGTCCAACGTGAAATGGCTGCAGGAGCGCGGCTGCACGATCTGGGACGAATGGGCGCGCGAGGACGGCGACCTGGGCCCGGTCTACGGCGTGCAGTGGCGCAGCTGGCCGGCGCCCACCCCGGACAATCCCAGCGGCCATATCGACCAGATCGCCGAGGTCGTCAAGCAGCTGAAGAGCAACCCCGATTCGCGCCGCATCATCGTCAGCGCCTGGAACGTGGCCGAACTCGGCCAGATGGCCCTGATGCCCTGCCATGCCTTCTTCCAGTTCTATGTGGCCGACGGCAAGCTGTCCTGCCAACTCTACCAGCGCAGCGCCGACATCTTCCTGGGTGTGCCCTTCAACATCGCCAGCTATGCGCTGCTGACCCAGATGCTGGCCCAGCAATGCGATCTGCAACTGGGCGACTTCGTCTGGACCGGCGGCGACTGCCATATCTACAGCAACCATTTCGAGCAGGTGCAGACCCAGCTGGCGCGCCAGCCCTTCGCCTATCCGCAAATGCTGATCAAGCGCCGCCCGGCCTCGATCTTCGACTACGCGTACGAGGACTTCGAGCTGAAGGACTACCAGCACCATCCGGCCATCAAGGCGGCGGTGGCGGTATGAGCCGCGCCTGAGCCACGTATGAGCCGAATTTCACTGATCGCCGCCGTCGCCCGCGATGGCGGCATCGGCCGCGGCAACGAGCTGCTGGCCCGCCTCCCCGAGGACATGGCGCGCTTCAAGGCGCTGACCCTGGGACATGCCGTGATCATGGGCCGCAAGACCTGGGACTCGATCCCGGCCAGGTTCCGCCCGCTGCCTGGCCGCCGCAACCTCGTGCTGAGTCGCCAGCCCGGCCTGGCGCTGGAGGGCGCCGAGACCTTCGGCACGCTGGACGCCGCGCTGACGGCATGCGCCGACGCTGCCGAGGTCTTCGTGATCGGCGGCGCGGAGATCTATGCCCTGGCCCTGCCGCGCGCCGACCGCCTGCTGCTGACCGAGCTGGACACCGTTTTCGACGCCGCCGACGCCTTCTTCCCGCCCTGGTCGCGCGCGGACTTCGCCGAGCTCGCGCGCGAGTCCCGCCACAGCCCGGCCGAGCGCGGCCATGGCTGGGACTACGCCTTCGTGGACTACCAGCGCCGCAAGGCCTGAACCCGAGCCCGAGTCGGAACCCCGGGGCGCGGCCAGGGTCTCTCGAGCGCGGCGCCAGCATGCCGGCCCGGCGTCCCGCCGGGGGCACAAAAAGCGGCCCTTAAACTCGGGCACCATGCTGTTCCTGACCATCGCACTGCCGCTGCTCGGCGCCGCCCTGGCCGTCGTCCTGCCTACCAAGGCCCGCAACGCCGAGTCGACCCTGGCCGGCCTGGTGGCGCTGGCCGGCCTCGTGCGCATGGCCCTGCTGTGGCCGGCGGTGCGAGCGGGCGAGGTGATCCGCGAGGAGGTCCTGTGGCTGCCCTCGCTGGGCATCAACTGGGTGGCCCGGGTCGACGGCTTCGCCTGGATGTTCGCGATGCTGGTGCTGGGCATCGGCCTGCTGGTCGTGATCTATGCGCGCTACTACATGTCGCCAAGCGATCCGATGGCGCGCTTCTATGCCGCCTTCCTCGCCTTCATGGGCGCGATGCTGGGCGTGGTGCTATCGGGCAACCTGATCCAGCTGGTGTTCTTCTGGGAGCTGACCAGCCTGTTCTCCTTCCTGCTGATCGGCTACTGGCACCACCGGCGCGACGCGCGCCGCGGCGCCCGCATGGCGCTGACGGTCACCGGCAGCGGCGGCCTCGCCCTGCTGGCCGGCGTGCTGCTGCTGGGCCATATCGTCGGCAGCTACGAGCTCGACGCGGTGCTGGCCGCCGGAGAGACGATCCGAGCCCACCGGCTCTACACGCCGGCCCTGCTGCTGGTGCTGCTGGGCGCACTCAGCAAGAGTGCGCAGTTTCCCTTCCACTTCTGGCTGCCGCACGCGATGGCGGCGCCCACGCCGGTCTCGGCCTATCTGCATTCGGCCACGCTGGTGAAGGCCGGCGTGTTCCTGCTGGCGCGGCTGTGGCCGGCGCTGGCGGGCAGCGAACAATGGTTCTGGATCGTCGGCGGCGCGGGCCTGACGACCCTGCTGCTGGGCGCCTATGCGGCGATGTTCCAGAATGACCTGAAGGGCGTGCTGGCCTATTCGACGATCAGCCACCTGGGCCTGATCACCCTGCTGCTGGGGCTGAACAGCCCGCTGGCCGCGGTCGCGGCGGTGTTCCACATCATGAACCACGCGACCTTCAAGGCCTCGCTATTCATGGCCGCCGGCATCGTCGACCACGAGACCGGCACGCGCGACATCCGCCGCCTGGACGGCCTGTTCCGCCTGATGCCGATCACCGGCACCCTGGCCATGGTGGCCAGCGCCGCGATGGCCGGCGTGCCCCTGCTCAACGGTTTCCTGTCGAAGGAGATGTTCTTCGCCGAGACGGTCTACATCAGCTCGCTGCCCTGGGTGGAGTACGGCCTGCCGCTGGCGGCCACGCTGGCCGGCGTGTTCGCGGTGGTCTATTCGCTGCGCTTCGGCTACGACATCTTCTTCGGCCCCACCGACGCCGCCGCGCTGCCGCGCCGGCCGCATGACCCGCACCGCTGGATGATGCTGCCGGTGGCCCTGCTGGTGCTGGCCTGTCTGGTGGTCGGCGTGATGCCCAACCACTCGGTCGGCCCGCTGCTCGCGGCCGCGGCGCTGCCCGTCGTGGGCACGGCATTGCCCGAGTACAGCCTGGCCCTCTGGCACGGCTTCAAGCTGCCGCTGGCGATGAGCCTGGTGGCGCTGGCCGGCGGCATCGGCCTGTACCTGCTGCTGCGCCGCCGGCTCGAGCAGGGCTATTTTCAGCAGACGCCGCTGATCCATCGCCTGGATGGCAAGCGCCAGTTCGAGCGCCTGCTGGCCCTGCTGAGCGGCGGAGCGCGCCGCCTGACGCGCCGGCTCGGCACGCGCCGCCTGCAATCCCAGCTGTTCTGCGTGCTGTTGGCCGCCGCCGCGATAACTCTGCTGGCGCTGCAGGCGCCGCGCGGGCCGGACGGCGCCGGCCCCACCTGGGGCCTGACTTGGGGAGATCGCCCGCGCGTGCCGCTCTCGCCGGTGTTCGCGGTGCTGTGGCTGGTGGGCGGCGCCTGCGCCATCGGCGCGGCCGTGCAGGCCAAGTACCACCGCCTGGCGGCCCTGATGATGATGGGCGTGGCCGGCCTCGTGACCTGCCTGACCTTCGTCTGGTTCTCGGCGCCCGATCTCGCGCTGACCCAGCTGGCCGTGGAGTTCGTCACCACGGTGCTGTTCCTGCTGGGGCTGCGCTGGCTGCCCAAGCGCATCGAGCGCTATGGCGAGGACGAGGGCGACGACAGCCCGCACAACCTCGGCCGGCGCACGCGCGACCTGGCCCTGGCCCTGCTCAGCGGCACCGGCCTGGCCGCGCTGGCCTACGCGATGATGACCCGCCCGGCCCCGCTGAGCATCTCGCCCTTCTTCATCGAGAGGGCCCTGCCCGAGGGCGGCGGCAGCAATATCGTCAACGTGATGCTGGTGGACTTCCGCGGCCTTGACACGCTGGGCGAGATCACCGTGCTGGGCGCCGTGGGCCTGACCATCTATGCGCTGCTGCGCTGCTTCCGGCCGCCGCGCGAGAGCATCGGGGCGCCACGCCAGCAGCAGGCCGTGCAAAGGGTCGAGCAGCGGGGCGGCGCCAGCGACCTGGCCCATCCGCGCACCGCGCGCGACACCGCCTTCGGCTATCTGCTGGTGCCCGCCGTGCTGGTGCGCCTGCTGCTGCCGGTGGCCTGGGTGGTGGCGGTGCATCTGCTCCTGCGCGGCCACAACCAGCCGGGCGGCGGCTTCGTCGCCGGCCTGGTGGTGGCGATCGCCTTCATCGCCCAGTACATGGTGGCCGGCACGCATTGGGTGGAGACGCGGCTGCGCGTCCGCCCGGTGCGCTGGATCGCGCTGGGCCTGCTGGCCGCCGCCGGCACGGGACTGGCGGCCCTGTTGTTCGGTTACCCCTTCCTGACCACCCACACGGCCCATCTGAGCCTGCCCCTGATCGGCGAACTACACCTCGCCAGCGCCACCTTCTTCGACCTCGGCGTGTTCGCCGCCGTGGTCGGCGCCACCCTGCTGATCCTCACCGCGCTGGCCCATCAGTCGCTGCGCCGGCCCAGGTCGGCCGCGGCCGGCCAGGAAGGCGGGGCGGACTGATGGAGATCGTGCTGGCCCTGGCCATCGGCGTGCTCGGCGGCGCCGGCGTCTGGCTGCTGCTGCGCCCGCGCACCTTCCAGGTGCTGATGGGCCTATCCCTGCTGTCCTATGCGGTGAACCTGTTCATCTTCGCCACCGGCAGCCTGTCGATCGGCGCCGAGCCCATCGTGCGCGCCGGCCTGCCGGCCACCTTGGAGCATTACACCGACCCGATGCCGCAGGCCCTGGTGCTGACCGCGATCGTGATCGGCTTCGCCACCACCGCGCTGTTCCTGGTCGTGCTGCTGGCCGCGCGCGGCCTGGCCGGCACCGACCATGTGGACGGCCAGGAGGACGCGCGGTGATCCAGTCCTGGATAGCCGCGGCGATGCCGCATCTGGTGATCGCGCCCATCCTGCTGCCTATGCTGACGGCGGCGCTGATGCTGCTGCTCGGCGAGAAACGCCGCAATGCCAAGGCGGCGCTGAACCTGCTGTCCTGTGCGCTGGGCCTGCTCGTCGCGGCGGCCCTGCTGGCCTGGGTGGATGCGCAGCCCGGGCCGCTGGCCTATGGCGTCTACCTGCCGTCCAACTGGCCGGTGCCCTATGGCATCGTGCTGGTGGCCGACCGGCTCTCGGCCCTGCTGCTGCTGCTGGCCGGCGCGATCGGCCTGGCCGCGGCGCTGTTCGCGCTGGCGCGCTGGCAACGCGCCGGCGTGCATTTCCATCCGCTGTTCCAGATCCAGCTGATGGGCCTCAACGGCGCCTTCCTGACCGGCGACCTGTTCAATCTGTTCGTGTTCTTCGAGGTGATGCTGGTCGCGTCCTATGGCCTGCTGCTGCACGGCTCGGGCCGCGCGCGCGTCGGCGCCGGCCTGCACTACATCGCGATCAACCTGCTGGCCTCCTCGCTGTTCCTGCTCGGCGCGGCCCTGCTGTACGGCATCACCGGCACGCTCAACATGGCCGACATGGCCCACAAGCTGGCCCAGATCCCGGCCGCCGACCGCGGTCTGATGCATGCCGGCGCGGCCCTGCTGGGCCTGGCCTTCCTGATCAAGGCGGCGATGTGGCCGCTGAGCTTCTGGCTGGTGCCGGCCTATTCGGCCGCCAGCGCGCCGGTGGCCGCGCTGTTCGCGATCATGACCAAGGTCGGGCTCTATGCGGTGCTGCGGCTGTGGACCCTGTTCTTCCCGGCCGATATGGCCCCGGACGGCAGCGGCCCGATGCCCTTCGGCGGCCAGGTGCTGGTCTGGGGCGGGCTGGCGACCTTGGCCTTCGGCGCGCTCGGCGCGCTGGCCAGCCAGCATCCGGGCCGGCTGGCCGGCCATGCCATCATCGTCTCGGCCGGCACCCTGCTGGCGGCCGTGGGCATGCGCCAGAGCGTGGTCACCGGCGGCGCGTTGTTCTACCTGCTCAGCTCCACCCTGGCGGCCGGCGCGCTGTTCCTGCTGGTCGAATTGATCGAGCGCTCGCGCGAGGTGGAGGACGAGGCCATGCGCGCCGCGCCCGAGGACGACCATCGGCCGGACCTGCCCGGCGCGGTGCCGGCCGGCGTCAACCTCGACGACGAGGAAATGCCCCTGATCGGCCGCGCCATCCCGGCCGCGATGGCCTTCCTGGGCCTGTCCTTCATCGTCTGCACCCTGCTGGTGGCGGGGCTGCCGCCGCTGTCCGGCTTCGTCGCCAAGTTCGCCCTGCTGTCGGCGCTGCTGAACCCGGCCGGCCTGGGCGCGTCGGCCGCGGCTGCGCCGGGCCTGGCCGGCTGGGCCCTGCTGGCCCTGCTGATCGGCTCGGGCCTGGCCTCGACGATCGCGCTGTCGCGCATCGGCATCCGCTATTTCTGGGCGCCGCAGCAGCGCGCGGCGCCGCGCCTGCGCGTGATCGAATGCCTGCCGATCCTGCTGCTGCTGTCGGCCTGCGCGCTGCTGACCTGGCGGGCCGGCCCGGTGCTGCGCTATGCCGACGCCGCCGCGGCCGCGCTGCACCGCCCGGCGGCCTATATCGAGGCGGTGCTGTCGGCCCGACCCGTGCCGCCGCCCGTACCGCCCACGCGGCAAGGACCGCCCCCATGAAACGACTGTTCTCGACGCCCTTGCTGTCGGCGGCGCTGGCGGCCCTGTGGCTGCTGCTGAACCGGCCGACCCCGGGCCATCTGCTGATCGCCATCGTGCTGGCGCTGGCCCTGCCGATCATGAGCGCGCCGCTGCGCCCGCAGCGCGGCGCGGTGCGCCGTCCCTGGGTGCTTGTGCGCCTGATCATGGCGGTGGGCCGGGACGTGGTGGGCTCGGCCCTGCAGGTGGCGCGCGGCGTGCTGGCCGGGCGCCGGCGCCCGCCCGACAGCCGCTTCGTGCGCGTGCCGCTGGACCTGCGCGACGGCCATGGACTGGCCGCGCTGGCCGTGATCACGACCGCGGTGCCCGGCACCGTGTGGAGCGAGCTGGCGGCCGACCGCAGCTCGCTGCTGCTGCATGTGTTCGACCTGGAGAACGGCGACACGGCCGGCTTCATCGCCCAGTACAAGCAGCGTTACGAGCGACCGCTGATGGAGATCTTCGAATGAGCCCGCTGCTGTCCGGCGCGATCATCGCGACCCTGGCCTGCTACACGCTGGCGATGGTGCTGACCGCGCTGCGCCTGCTGCGCGGCCCCTCGGCCCAGGACCGCGTGCTGGCGCTGGACTTCCTCTACATCCTCGGCATGCTCTTGGTGCTGGTGCTGGGCATCCGCTACGGCAGCCAGATGTATTTCGAGGCCGCGCTGCTGGTCGGGCTGTTCGGCTTCCTCGGCTCGGCGGCGCTGGCCAAGTTCCTGCTGCGCGGCGAGGTGATCGAATGAGCGACGCGCCGCTGCCGCTGTGGGCCGAGGCCCTGATAGCGCTGCTGCTGCTGGCCAGCGGCCTGCTGGCCCTGATCAGCGCGCTGGGGCTGCAGCGCCTGCCCAGCTTCTTCCTGCGCATGCATGCGCCGGCCATCACCGCGGCGCTGGGCGTGTGGGCCGTGGCCCTGGCCTCGATCCTGTACTTCTCGCTGCGCCACGGCCGGCTGGAGCTGCAGAGCTGGCTGATCATCCTGCTGCTGGCCGTCACCGCCCCGGTGACCACCACCCTGCTGGCGCGCGCGGCGCTGTTCCGCAAGCGCGGCGAGGCCGGCCGCGACGACGGGGAGCGCGCCGACGCAGGCACAATGCAGGCCCCCGATCAATAGAGGAACAAGACGATGTCCGGTGGTGGTTTCCATGTCCACGGGCCGCATGACCACGAGCTGGAGCATGCGGCGCAGCACGAACCCAAGGGCCTGGCCGGCCAGCTGGCGGTGATCACCGCGGTGCTGGCCACGGTCGGCGCCTTCTTCGCCTATATGGGCGGCGCCACGCAGGCCAATGCGGGCCTGTACAAGAACAACGCGGCCATCAAGAAGACCGAGGCCGCCAACCAGTGGAACTACTACCAGGCCAAGAGCAGCAAGCAGAACCTGGCGGAGCTGGCCGTGGTGCTCGTCGCGGAGGACAAGAAGCCGCGTTACCAGGACGAGATCGAGCGCTACAAGAAGGAGAAGACCGAGATCAAGGACAAGGCCGAGGCGCTGGAGAAGGATTCGGCCGACTGGGACCAGCGCAGCGAGGAGCAGCTGCATCTGCACCACCGCTGGGCCCAGGCCACCACCGCGCTGCAGATCTCGATCGCGCTGGCCGCGATCGCGCTGCTGACCAAGAAGCGCTGGATGGAGGGGGCCACCCTGGCGGCCGGCGGCATCGGCATCGCCCTGGGGCTGGCCGCCTGGCTGCATTTCTGAGCCCGGCCTAGCCCGGCGCCGCGGCCGCCCGGCGATAGCGCGCCGCCGAGGCCAGGCCGGCGCCGCGCAGCGCCGCGTTCAGATGGCTCAGATGGGCATAGCCGGCCCGCTCGGCCACTTGCTGCAGGCTCAGGCGACCGCGGGCCAGCAGCTCGCGGGCCAGGGCCAGCCGTCGGCGCATCACCCAGGCGTGCGGGCTGAGTCCGAAGCTCGCCTTGAACATGCGCAGGAAGTGGAACTCCGACAGGCAGGCCGCCTCGGCCAGCTCCTGCAGCGCCGGCGCCCTGCCCGGGGCAGCCTCGATGCGCTCCAGCACGCGGCGCCGCGCCGCGGGCGACAGGCCGCCGCGCAGGTCGGGCGGCGCCCGGCGCGCGCCGCTGTACCTCAGCAGCAGCCGGCTCTGCATCTGCAGCACCAGCTGCTGCACGCGCAGCCCGGCGTCGCCCGCCTGCCAGTCGATGCCGGCCAGCGCACGCCCCTGCGCGGCCAGCAGCGGATCGTCGAAGTAGATGCGGTCCTGCAGGGTGGCCAGGCGCGGATCGAGATCGAACCAGCGCTCGGCCGCCTCGGCCAGCGGCAGCCGCGGCAGGTAGAGGTGCAGCAGCTGCAGCCGGCCGCGCACATCCCAGCGCGAGCGATGGCCGGCCGGCATGCAGCACAGGCTGCCCGGCCCGCCGCGCGCGCCCAGCGCATCGCGGCAGCGCACCTCCTCCCCGCCCTCCAGGTAGAGCGACAGGGTGTGGTGCTCGGGGCTCAGGTACTCGGCCTCGGTGTCCGCATTGCGCCACTGCACCAGCCAGGCCCCGTCCATGCCCACCGGCAGGGCGCGCAGCGCGGTCGCGCGCGAGCGCAGCAGTTCGTCGAAGACCTGGAAACCCACCGGTGTGCTTGCCATGGCGCCAGCTTAGCGGGCCGGCGCCGCGCCGAGCCGGGCGACACGGCAGGCCGGCGCGATAAGCGCAATTTCCTGCCACGCCCGCGCCCCGGCCGGCCGCAGACTGGGCCCATGCTCAACACCACCGCCCTGCTCTACCTGACGACCGTGCTGATCTGGGGCACGACCTGGATCGCATTGAAGCTGCAGATCGGCCCGGTCCCCATCACCTGGTCGATCGCCTATCGCTTCTGGCTGGCCGCGGCCGTGCTGATGGCCTGGCTGGCCTGGCGGCGCCAGTGGCGCCTGCCGCCGCGCGGCCTGTGGCCCCTGCTGCTGTGCCAGGGCCTGCTGCTGTTCTGCCTGAACTTCATCTGTTTCTTCCATGCCAGCCGCTGGATCGCCAGCGGCCTGGTGGCCGTGTGCTTCTCGACCGCGCCGCTGTGGAATGCGCTGAACGGCCGCCTGCTGCAGGGCAAGCCGCTGGCCCCCCGGGTGATGCTGGGCGGCGCGCTGGGCCTCGCGGGCCTGCTGCTGCTGTTCGGCACAGAAATGCTGAAGGACCTGGCGCACAGCGAGACCCTGTGGGGGCTGGGCTTGGCGCTGGCCGGCACCTACTGCTTCTCGCTGGGCAATCTGCTGTCCGGCGCGATGCAGCGCCAGGGCCAGACGCCGCTGCAGACCAATGCCTGGGCGATGGGCATCGGCGCCTGCGCGGTGGCGGGCCTGGCGCTGCTGAGCGGCCAGCCGCCGCGCTTCGACCCCTCGCCCAGCTATGTCGGCGCCTGGCTGTACCTGGCCCTGCCCGGTTCGGTGATCGGCTTCACCGCCTATCTGACCCTGGTGGGCCGGCTCGGGGCGGATCGCGCCGCCTACTGCACCGTGCTGTTCCCGGTGGTGGCGCTGAACATCTCGGCCTGGGCGGAGGGCTACCGCTGGACCCTGCCGGCCCTGCTGGGCCTGGCCCTGGTGCTGGCCGGCAATGTGGTGGTGTTCTGGCGCGGCGGCGCTGCGCCCAAAAAAGAGGCAGAGCGACCCGCCGCCATATGAATCAATGAGTTGCAGAACTCATCTAAAGTCGACTCACAGTGTTATCCACAGAAAGCATGAATAGCTTGGACCAGCGCCCGCGGCAGATCAGGGAGCGGTGACCTCCAGCCCCTGCACCAGCCGCTTGCCCAGCCTGGGCTGGCGCAAACGCTCCAGCCACCATTGCAGGGCGCGGCCCTCCTGGTCGCCGTGCCATGCCACATACAGGGTGTTCGGCTCGCGCGGGTCGGCCATCTGCAGCTCCAGCAGTTCGCCGCGCGTCAGCAGACCGGCCACGCGATGGCGCGGCAGCCAGCCCACGCCCAGGCCGGCGCGCTGCGCCTGGATCTTGGCCTGCATGCTGGGCACCGCCAGCTGGGCCTGGCCGCCCTGCACGCCATAGCTGCGCGCGCCCTGGCCGCTGCGCGAGGTATCGGCCACCACCACCGCGCGCTGCGCCTGCACCAGCTCGCGCTGCAGCGGCTGCGCGGCCTTGGCCAGCGCGTGGCGGGGCGACACCGCGAACACCCAGTCCATCACCCCCAGCTCGAACCAGCGCAGCTTCGGAATCGACGGGGGCTCATTGGTCGCGCCGATCACCAGATCCGCCCGCCCCTCACGCAGCGCCTCCCAGGTGCCGCCCAGCACCTCGTGGGTGATGCGCAGGCCGACGCCGGACTGCAGGCGATCGAAGTCATCGATCACCGGCAGCAGGGTCTGGAACTCCAGCAGCTCGTCGGTGACGATGGTCAGCCGGTCTTCCCAGCCGCTGGCCACCTGTCTCACCCGGGTGTTCAGCCGCGCCACGTCCTGCATCAGGCGTGCCGCCTCCTGCGCCAGCAACTGGCCGGCCGGCGTCAGCTGCAGCCGGTAGCGGCGGCGGTCGAACAGCAGCGCGTCATAGCGCGCCTCCAGCTGGCGCGCCGCATGCGAAATGGTGGACGGCGCCTTGCCCAGCCGGGCCGCCGCGCGCGACAGGCTGCCGGCGGCGCTGATGGCCTGCAGCAGGGCGAGTTCCTCCTCGCTCAACATGTTCGATCCTTTCGAACGAATACATCGCCATTGTGATACGTCTTGCGGATCCAGCCCCAGCATCATTCAATCACGGCATGTCGCCGCAACCGACTGGCTCCGAACGAGTCGAAAGGAAACACCATGAACCGCTTTGCCAACAAGACCGTGCTGGTGACCGGAGGTAGCAGCGGCATCGGCCTGGCCGCCGCCAAGGCCTACGCCGCCGAGGGCGCCCGCGTCATCATCACCGGCCGCGACGAGCAGGCCCTGCAACAGGCCCGCGCCGAACTGGGCCAAAGCGCCCTGGCGCTGCGCAACGACGCCGGCAGCCTGGCCGACGCCAAGGCCCTGGCCGCCACCCTGTCCGGCCAGGACATCCGGCTGGACGCCGTCTTCATCAATGCCGGCACCGCCAAGTTCGCCCCCTTCGCCGAGGTGACCGAGTCGCTCTGGGACCTCAGCTTCGACACCAACGTCAAGGGCCCCTATTTCCAGATCCAGGCACTGCTGCCGCAGCTGAAGACCGGCGCGGCCATCGTGATCAACGGTTCCATCAATGCGCGCCTGGGCATGCCCAGCTCCTCGGTCTATGCGGCCAGCAAGGCCGCGCTGATCTCGCTGGCCAAGACCCTGTCCGGCGAGCTGCTGCCGCGCGGCATCCGCGTCAATGTGGTCAGCCCCGGCCCGGTGAGCACGCCGCTGTACGGCAAGCTGGGTCTGGATGCCGCCACCTTGGAAGCCACCGCTGCCGGCATCCTGAGCCAGATCCCGCTGGGCCGCTTCGGCACGCCCGAGGAGGTGGCCAGCACGGTGCTGCACCTGTCGGCCGCGGAATCCGCCTTCATCGTCGGCACGGAAGTGATCGTCGATGGCGGCATGAGCCAGCTCTGAGCCGGGAGCCCCGCATGCATAACTCCGTCACCCGCCGCGGCATGGCCGCTTTGCTGCTGAGTGCCTGGACGGCCCTGGCCGGTTTTGCCGGTCTGGTCGCCCACGCCCCGGCCCAGGCTCAAGGCGCCGCCAGCCCGATCGTCGAGCGCGACGCCCTGATCCGCAAGGACCTCAAGCTGCACTATCTGCAGGCCGGCCAGGGCGATGGCACGCCCATCGTGCTGCTGCACGGTTATGCCCAGACCAGCCGCATGTGGCGCAAGCTGATGCCGCACCTGGCGCAGGACCGCGTCGTCATCGCTCCGGACCTGCGCGGCGCCGGCGCTTCGGACAAGCCCGAAGGCGTCTATGACAAGAAGACGCTGGCGCAGGAGATCCATGCCCTGGTGCGTGCGCTGGGCCACAGGAAGGTGCGCATCGTCGGCCATGACATCGGCCTGATGGTGGCCTATGCCTATGCGGCCCAGTACCCGGACGAGGTGGAGCGCATCGTGCTGATGGATGCCTTCCTGCCCGGCGTGGGCGACTGGACCAAGGTCTGGCTGCTGCGCGACCTGTGGCACTTCCATTTCCATGGCCCGGTGCCCGAAGCCCTGGTGGCCGGCCGCGAGCGCATCTACTTCGAGCATTTCTGGAACGACTTCGCCGCCGACGGGACCCGCTCCGTGCCCGAGGAAGACCGCCAGGCCTACGCCGCCGCGTATGCCCAGCCGGGTGGCATGCGGGCCGGCTTCGCCTATTTCCAGGCCTTCGAGCAGGATGCCCGTGACTTCGCCGAGTTCGCCAAGACCCCGCTGGAGATGCCCATGCTGGTGCTGGCCGGCGAGCGGGCCTCGGGGCCGATGCTGATCGCCCAGGGCCGCGCGGTGGCCAGGCAGGTCGACGGACGTCTGGTGCAGGGCGCCGGCCACTGGCTGATGGACGAGGCGCCCGAGTTCACGATGACGGCCCTGCGGGAGTTCCTCCTGCGCTGACGGCTTGTCGCTGCGGCGATGCAGGCAGGCGGCCAACGGCAGACGATGGCCGCCTGCTTCATTTCTGACCGGGGCATCACATCCTCTCGGGCGCGCTCACGCCCAGCACGCCCAGGCCGTTGCGCAGCACCTGGGCGGCGGCCCCGAGCAGGGCCAGGCGCGCGCGCGCGAGTTCGGCATCGTCGACCAGGAAGCGCTCGGCCGCGTAGTAGGTGTGGAAGGCACCGGCCAGTCCGCGCAGGTAGAAGGCCACGTCGTGCGGCGCCAGGTCGCGCGCCGCGCCGGCCAGCATGCCCGGGTACTCGGCGAGCTTGCGCATCAGCGCGGCCTCGCTGGGCGCTACCAGGCGCTGCAGTTCGGCCTGCGCCAGGCGCGCGGGATCGCCGCCGCACTGCTCCCGCCACTGGCGCAACACCGAGCAGATGCGCGCATGCGCGTACTGCACGTAGTACACCGGGTTCTCCTCGTTCTGCCTCAGGGCCAGGTCGACATCGAAGGTGAACTCGGTATCGGCCTTGCGAGTGATCAGGAAGAAGCGCACCGCATCCTTGCTGGTCCATTCGATCAGCTCGCGCAGCGTCACGTAGGAGCCGGCGCGCTTGGAGAGCTTGAGCTCCTCGCCGCCCTTCATGACCGTGACCAGCTTGTGCAGCAGGTAGTCGGGATAGCCCTCGGGAATGCCCGCGCCCGCGGCCTGCAGCCCGGCGCGCACCCGCGCGATCGTGCCATGGTGGTCGCCGCCCTGGATGTTGACGACCCGGGTGAAGCCGCGCTCCCACTTGCCGAGGTGGTAGGCCACGTCGGGCACGAAGTAGGTGTAGGTGCCGTCGGACTTCCTCATGACGCGATCCTTGTCGTCGCCATAGTCCGTGGTTCGCAGCCACAACGCATCTTCGCGCTCGTAGGTCTTGCCGGCCTCGACCAGGCGGGCGACGGTCCGCTCGACACGGCCGCTCGTGTACAGGCTCGATTCGAGGAAATAGTTGTCGAACCTGACGCCGAAGGCCTGCAGGTCGAGGTCCTGCTCGTGGCGCAGGTAGGCCACCGCGAACTGGCGGATGCCTTCGAGATCCTCGGCGCGGCCTGACGCGGTGAAGACGCGGTCATCGGCCCGGACGGTCTTGCCGGCAAGGAAGTCGCGCGCGATGTCGGCGATGTACTCGCCGTTGTAGGCCGCCTGCGGCCAGGCCGCATCGCCGGGCTTGAGGCCGCGGATGCGGCACTGCGTCGACAGCGCCAGCGTGCCGATCTGCGCGCCCGCGTCGTTGTAGTAGAACTCGCGCGTGGCCTCGTAGCCCCGCGTCTCGAACAGCTTGCAGATCGCATCGCCGAGCGCGGCCTGGCGACCATGTCCGACATGCAGCGGCCCGGTCGGGTTGGCAGAGACGAACTCCACCATCACGCGCTGCCCGTTGGACGCCAGCCGCCCGAAGCCATCGCCGGCCGCCAGCACCTCGACGACGATCTGCTGCTTGGCCGCGGCCTTCAGGCGGATATTGATGAAGCCGGGGCCGGCGATCTCCATCGCGTCGACCCAGCGCTGGAAGGCAACGCGGCGGCCGAGGGCATCGATCAGGGTCCGCGCCAGCTCGCGCGGGTTCCGCTTCAGCGGCTTGGCCAGCTGCATGGCCGCGGTGCAGGCGAGGTCGCCGTGCGCGGCCTGCTTGGGCAGCTCGAAGGCGGCCACCGGGGCCAGCCCGGACGCGAGGCTCGCCAGTTCGGCGGCCAGTGCGTCCAGGAGTTCTTGCTGGGCGCGAATCATGATGCTGCCTTGGGCGGAAGATCGATGCCAACGGACCGAGCACATGCCATGAGCGGCGTCGGCCGCTGCACGCCTGGCACGCGACGCGCGGCGGTTCGCGGTCCTGCCCCGATGGCCGGGGGGCTCAAGCGACCGCCCGGCATCTGCCGGACCAGGCCGCCGCCCGGCGCCGGCTCCGGGCCAATCACGACCTCGGCATGCCGGGACGGGCGGCCGTGAGAACTGGATGAAGAATGGGCGGGCATGGTGAGGTTTTCGGATGCCTGGAACTCTAGGCCACCGCACGGCGGCGGACCATGCCGATCCGGCTTGATTTCCTGCGCGATCGTCTCGAGCGTTAGGACATCTCGTCCGCCGAGGCGCTCGCGCGCCAGCGTGACGGCGTGACCCCGACATGGCGCTTGAACACGCGCTGGAACGCGGCCTCGGACCGATAACCGACGGCCTCGCCCACGGCACCCACCGGCAGATCGGTGCCGGCCAGTATCCGGCCCGCCTTGGTCATGCGAATCTCGGTCAAGACGTCCGAGGCGCTTCGGCCGAGCGCCTCGTCGAAATGGCGGGCGAAGGTCGCGCGCGACATATGGCAAAGCGCAGCGAGGTCCGGCAGGCTCCACGGCCGCTCGGGCGTGTCGAACATCGCCGCCACGGCGGGCTGGAGCCTGGGTTTGCCGGCCAACGCCAGCAGGCCTTTCATGGGCTGCTCCTGTTCTGCCGCTGCGCGCATCGCCAGCGCGAAGAGGACGCCGCTCAGATGACTCACGACCGCGGTGCTCCCGGGCCGCCGCTCATCGGCCTCATCACGCATCCATTGCACGAGTCGGTGCAGGCGCTCGACTGCGGCGCCGCCTGCGCCGGACGCAGGGCGGTCCGTGCTGACGATCAGGCGGCCCGGCAGGAACTCCCGCAACAGGCGATCCGGCACCGCACCCAGTCGGAAGTTGCCGCACAGAATGTCGGCCTTCTGGCCCTTGCCCATGTTCTCCGACACCAAGATGCCGTCGGCATCGTATTCACGCACTCGCGCCGCCCTGCGGCCACTGCCGTCGTGCAAGGTATGCGCCACGCCAGACGGAAACATCACGATATCGCCCGCCCGCAGGACCGCCGAAGGTCCCTGCCCGTCCTCGACGGTCGCCTCCCCGGCAAGCAGGACGTGATACGCGACCTCGCGCCTCGACGCTCGATCCTGTTCGATGCGCCATGGCGCTCCGAAGCGGCAGCGCTCATCGAGGCGACCGCTGACGGGCATCAGTGAGAGCAGGCGGCTTAGAAGGTCCATGAGAGTTCGTCATGAGACGAATGAGCAAAAGGACGCGGATCAAGAGCATTCAGTATCTCGCTGCGGCCGCCTAAAGTGAACTCTGCCGAGCGAATCGGCTGCCCCAACCAAACTGGAGTTCCCCATGTCTGTCAATACCTCGAAGGCCGCCGGGCTGGCGGCCGAAATGCCCGTGAAGTTCGGCCGGGACGAAGAGGCGATCCGCAAGTTGTCGCCCGAGCAGTATCGCGTCACGCAGCAAAGCGCCACCGAATACCCGGGAACCGGGGCCTACCTGCACAACGATGAGCCGGGCATCTACGTCGATGTCGTATCGGGCGAACCGCTGTTCGCTTCGTCGAGCAAGTTCGACTCGGGCTCCGGCTGGCCGAGCTTCACCCGGCCGATCGACCCGGCCAATGTCAACGAAGTCCGCGACACGACGCACGGCATGGTGCGCATCGAAGTGCGCTCGACGCATGGCGACAGCCATCTCGGGCATGTGTTTCCCGACGGGCCACGGGACCGCGGCGGATTGCGCTACTGCATCAATTCGGCGGCGCTACGGTTCATTCATCGCGAGGACATGGAGGCCGAGGGTTATGCGGCCTACCTGAACCAGCTGGAGGACGTTCGATGACTACGGAGCGCGCAGTTCTGGCAGGAGGCTGCTTCTGGGGCATGCAGGACCTCATTCGCCGCTACGACGGAGTTCTGTCGACCCGGGTCGGATATACCGGTGGCACCAATGCCCATGCGACCTATCGAAACCACCCCGGACACGCGGAAGCCATCGAGATCATCTTCGATCCCGCCCGCATCGGCTATCGAGAGATGCTTGAGTTCTTCTTCCAGATTCACGATCCGAGTACGCGCAATCGCCAGGGCAACGATATCGGGAGCAGCTATCGCTCGGCGATCTTCTACACCAGCGACGCGCAGAAGCGCATCGCCGGGGACACCATCGCCGACGTGGATGCTTCGGGTCTGTGGCCCGGCAAGGTGATGACCCAGGTGGTACCGGCAAGCGACTTCTGGGAGGCCGAGCCCGAGCACCAGGACTACCTCGAGCGAAGGCCCGGTGGCTACTCCTGCCATTTCATCCGGCCGAACTGGAAGCTGCCGTCTCGCGCCGGCAAGGCAGTCGATTCGTGAAGCTCCTGCGGTGGAGGGCGCGCGCCTCCGGCGCGCGTCGGCTCCACCGCTTTTTCAGCCGCGCGGTCGGCGGCATGCCGGTGGCCGGGTACGCGACAGCCCCCGGCATCGATCGCTTCACGGCGCGGGCGCCTGTGCCGGCCATCTCGTTGGCAACGGCCTTGCAACCATGGCCCATGGCATGTGCGCCGGCGACCTGGACGAGAAGCGCATGAACGCAACTCGACAACGAGACCAGCGTGAATGCCGAGGAGCCCGAGCAGGTGCTCGATGTCCTGCGGCACCACATGCCGAAGAACGAAACGGTCTGACCGGCGGTCGATGAAAGCGCCGGCCAGCCAGCAATTGCATTCCGAAGCTCCGCTGTCGCCATCTGATGGCTGGAGCGGTATATCGCGAAGATCAGTCAATCCAGCCAACAAACCCATCCCACCATCAGAGGACCCAATTATGAAAACCTTGAAATTTGAAAATCGCAGTAGCAGCCACCTGTCAAAACAAGTGACGCTCGGGACCCAGACAATGGCAATTGGGACCTACAGCCTTTATCTTGCCCTCGCCGTCATATATTTTTGGTTCGGCGGCATGAAATTCACGCAATACGAGGCGCAGGGACTGGTGCCCCTGGTAGGCAACAGCCCCTTGTTGGGATGGACCTATGAGATTTTCAGCGTGGACGTCTTTTCCAGATTGCTCGGGATCCTGGAGGTTTCGATCGGCATACTGATTGCGGGCCGCGCGCTGTCAGCCAAGCTATCGTTGGTCGGGGGCGCTCTATCCGCCGGATTATTTTTCACGACCCTGAGCCTTATGTTCTCGACCCCGGGCGTGATCGAGGCCGGCCTCGGTTTCCCAGGCATCAGCGTTGCTCCGGGCCAATTCCTCCTCAAGGATCTGGGATTGCTCGCGGCCTCTGTATTCGTGGCGGGCCATTCTCTGCTTGAACTGGAAGCAGCGAAGGCCAATAGTTCTGGCCATCGCCAATCCAGGTTCTGAAACGGATTCAGGCCTGAGACGATGGCGATGGCGCGGTGAATACTGCGGCGCACGAGTCGGCAGTATCACAGGCGCAAGCTCCGCTGGGCTGCCGGCGCGCCGCCTCGGCATCGAAGTCGGCCCGTTTGTACGTCACTGTGTCTCGCGGGCATGCGACACAGTGGAATGCAAATCGGCGGTCGCCTGACACATCGCCGATACGCGCGCCATATTCAATACAAGCATCGCCGCGTCGTTCGGCGCATCGATCACCAGTTCTTCTTATTGCACCGACGAAGGAAGTCATATGAAAGCGACTCGAATCATCGCGGCAGCGCTGCTGCTCGCCGGAAGCGGTTTGGCATGGCAGGCGGCGCAAGCGCAGCAGCCGGCCATCGGGCGCACCGAGGTCGTGCGGCACGATCTCGGCACGCCGGGACGCGAGGCCGTTCAGGTGCGCGTCGACTTCGCCCCGGGGGCGGCGTTCGGCATGCACACCCACCCGGGCGAGGAGATCGCCTATGTGCTGGAGGGCACGCTGGAATACCAGTTCGAGGGCAAGGCGCCGATCACGCTCAAAGCCGGCGACTCCTTGTTCATCCCGGCCGGAGTGGCTCACGCGGCGAGGAACGTCGGCAGCGGCAAGGCATCCGAGCTCGCCACCTATCTCGTCGACAAGGGGAAGCCGCTCGTGGTGATCAAGTAAGCACGGGGCAGCAACCCTGATTCAGCCACCCGGCTGCCGGCCGCGGAGAAGCAGGCTCGTGGAGCACGCTGCCGGCACGCGCAACGCAATGGAGACACCATGCGATCACCCTTCAAGCAACTTGCCATCGCCGCCGTTGGCGCTCTTTTCTGCCTCGCGGGCGCAGCGCAGACCAGCACCGAGATCGGCCGTCCCGCGCCCATCATTCCGATCGCCGCCGAAGCACCGCCGAAGCTCGTCGTGTACCCGCCGCTGGCCGAGCCCCTGGCGCGCGGCGTCGTCATCGTCCAGTACCGGACCGAGAACGCGCGGATCATCCCGGTCTTCGGCAAGGGCGCCCTTGAGGTGTCGCCGCGTGTGGGGCACCTCCACGTGACCGTCGACGATCGGCCCGGTACCTGGGCCCACACGAACGGAGATCCCATCATCGTGATGGGATTGCTGCCCGGTGTGCACAAGGTGCTGATCGAACTCTCCGATCCGGTTCACAAGATCCTTGCCAGCGAAACCGTCACCGTGACCGTCCCGGCGCAGCCGGGATCTACCGCCCACAAGCACTGATTGCTGCGATCGCGCAGCTGCGACCATGCGGGCCCTTGTTGTGAGGGGCACCGCAGGAACTTCACTCATCCCAAGCACATCTAGCCAAGGAGCTACTCATGAGCACCATCCATAAGTCTGGCCAGGGCGCGGCGAACACGCCCGACCTGCAACCGGTCCACCTGAAACTCGAAGTCGTCACCGTCCCGGTGGCCGACGCCGAGCGCGCCAAGCGCTTCTATGAAAACCTCGGCTGGCGACTCGACGCCGATATTGCGAAGGGCGAAGCGTTCCGCGCCATGCAGTTCACGCCGCCGGGATCTTCATGCTCGGTGCATGTCGGCAAGGGGGTCTCGTCGGCAGCCCCAGGCTCTGCGCAAGGGCTCTTCCTCGCGGTGTCGGATATCGAAGTGGCACGGGCCGATCTGGTCCGGCGAGGTATCGCGGTCAGCGACATCTTCCATCGTGTGCCGGGGGAGGAGCCCGGGACCGGGCCACACCCGACCCGGCGCACCTACTCGTCCTATGCCGCGTTCAGCGATCCGGACGGCAATGGATGGCTGCTGCAGGAGGTCACGTCGCGCCTGCCGGGCCGTGTCGACACCAAGGTCGTGACCTTCACCTCCCAAGCAGAATTGTCCGCCGCACTCCGGCGGGCAGCCGCCGCGCATGGAGAGCATGAGAAGCGCGCAGCTGGCCCGCAAGATGCGAACTGGCCCGACTGGTACGCCGAGCACCTCTTCGCGGAGCAGTCCGGCAGCCAAGATCGGACCTGAGCGGTCGCGAACGCGAAATGCGCCGGCGCTGGCGATCGGTCCCTACCCGGGGGCCGGCCGCTGGGAAGCAATCCGCTGGGTTGAAGGAGCTCACTCCTTGATCTGTTGCGATTGATGCTTGCCGGGCGCCTGCTGCCGGTGCATGGCCGCGTATCGCGCGCCGGCGGGAAACGGCCGCAACTGCTGTGCGAGTTCACCGCGTTGCGGTCGTCCCGCCGGCCGCGATCTCCGCCCGAGCCCGTGGCAAGCATCTCGATGCCGACCTGATACGTCGGCAGGCCGGGTTGCTTGAGGATGTGCCGCGCGCCACACAGGACACCGACTCGATCCGATTCGATGATGCGCGGACTCCGTTCCATTGCCCCGGTACGGACTGCGGGGAAGCCTTTTGTATTTCTCTGTGTCACGCAGCGTGGCCAACACATGGGATTGCAAATTTCGGGTAGGTCGACACACCGTCGATACAGGCATCCGCTGAAATTGCGACATCGCCAACCGACCTGTCCGATCTGCTTGAACCCTTGCCTTGATGCAACAGATTCGGCCCCCTGGCGACGGCATCGAGGCAGTCAACCTACCTGCAAACTTTCATGGCCACGAAACTCGACAAAGTCCTTTACACCGCAAGCACCCACACATCCGGTGGCCGCGACGGCGCCGGGAAATCCAGTGACGGCGCACTCGACGTCAAGCTCAGCCCGCCCGGCTCCGGCAAGTCCGGCACCAACCCCGAGCAGTTGTTTGCGGTCGGTTGGTCGGCCTGCTTCATCGGTGCGATCGGGTTTGCGGCCGGCAAGCTGAAAGTTGCGCTTCCGGCGGACCTCGCCGTCGACGCCGAAGTGGACCTGGGCACGGCCGACAATGGCTACGCCCTCCAAGCCCGACTCAACGTCAGCCTGCCGGGCCTGGATCGGGAAGTCGCCCAAACCCTGGTGGACACCGCGCACCAGACCTGCCCGTATTCGAAAGCCACCCGCGGCAATATCGACGTCGTTATCCGCGTGATCTGAGAGGGTCTGATACGGCAACCGCCGGCGCCATCGGCGCCGGCGGCCAGGAGATCGCGGCCCGCGATCGGGACCTGCAGCCCATCAAGCGGTGGGCCTCCGGGTGATGTCATTGGTGCCGGAGCACTCGCGATGGACCGCTGGTCGGCGAATCGCTGCCTCATGAGTTCTCCTCGTTGACGAATTCACGGGAGAACTCAGCATCACTCACCATCCAACCGGCGACAGGCAACGTCTCGGGGCAATCGTGCGGCAAGAGGGGCGCGATGCAGGCTCAGGCATCGCGCCGTTTCACCGCGCCGCGGGCTGGGTTAAGCCCGAGCCTGCTGCGGGAGTGCCGCCTGAGGCGTATTTCTGAAGCTGATCGCCATGCGGTTGTAGGTGTTCATCAGGCCGATCGCAATCGTGAGATCCACGAGTTCCCGTTCGTCGAACACAGCACTGGCGGCTTCGTACGCCTCATCGGGCACTCCCGTCTCCGCAACGCGCGTCACCGTTTCGGCCCAGGCGAGGGCGGCACGCTCACGGTCGTCAAAGAGATCCCCGCCTTCGGCCCATGCCTGGAGCAGGGCCAGCTTCTCCACTTTCTGCCCCTTCTTCAGCAACTCGCGCGTGTGCATGTCGAGACAGTAGGCACAGTTGTTGATCTGTGAGATGCGCAGATAGACCAGCTCGATCAGGACAGGGGAAAGGCTGCTCTGCGTGACATAGCCATAGACGCCGCCAAGGGCCTTGACCCCTGCCGGTGCGATTTGCGCGTAATCAAGACGCTTGCTCATTCGATTGACTCCTGGTGTGTCGGGTTTTACTGGTCGGGCGTGGTCAGCGCGCGATCCTTCGTGTCGATGACGAACACGGCGAGCAGCTTTGCGGGCACCGTTGCGCTTGCATTGCGGCTGACAGGATGGCGCGAGCCCGGTGGCTCGTAGAAGCTCTCGCCGGCGCGAACGATCTTCTTGGGCTCATCATTGACCTGGGACTCGATGGCGCCCGAGACGACGTAGCCGAAGATGAAAGCCGACTTTGCATGCGTGTGCGGCTGCGATTCGCCACCTGGCGGATAGTCGACAACCACGGCGATCAGCGACTTGCCCGGAATATTGGATATCGCCTGCTCGAAGTGTGGCGTGACCACCTCGCTGTGGCCATGTGCGGCGGCTGGCATTGCGGTGGCGAGGGTGATGGCGGCGCAGACAGCGCCGACAGCGGTTCGAAGGTTCATGGAGGGGCTCCTTTGGTTGCTCCACGGGAGTGATTGAAGGTCCGATCTGAGTATAGGCAAATACTACGACTATACAAGTCTTAGTTAAAGATCACGCAGTCCTGGCCATGCCATTGGAGCCACCGCCTTGCGGTCCACGCCGGCCTTGTGTATGCTTTAAACTACGATTACCCTTATCCAAGTTAATCATGTCATTCATCAGCACCGGGGTGGAGTACGGCCTGCACTGCCTGCTGTACCTGGCCGGCTCGCGCGCGGCCGTCGAAGAAGCCAGCGTCCGCGACCTGTCCGAACTGCAGGGCATCCCTACCGAGTACCTGGCCAAGCTGTTCACCAAGCTGGCCAAGGCGGATCTGGTGGTCGCAACCGAGGGCATCCGCGGCGGTTTCCGGCTGGCCCGCCCTGCCGAGCGGATCACCGTGCACGATGTGGTGGTCGCCATCGATGGTGACAAGCCGCTGTTCGACTGCCGCGAGATCCGTGGCCGCTGCGCCGTGTTCGGAGATGCCCCGCCGGCGTGGTCCACGCGTGGCGTGTGCTCAATCCATGCGGTCATGCAGCTGGCCGAAAAGGCCCTGCGCACCGAACTCAAGCAGCACACGCTGGCCGACCTGGAGCAGCGCACCATCGACAAGGCACCGGCCAGCTATGGCGTGCATGTGGTTCAATGGCTGACCGACCGCGCCGCCAACCGACGCGGCGACAAGGAGGAAGTCGCGCCTGCCAAGACGCGCAAGCGCGCCTGACACCGGCGCCGGTCCGACGTCCCTCTCAGCACCGCCACGGCAAGCAAAAGGGCGATCCAGCGGATCGCCCTTTTTGCTGTCCTTGGCCCGCTCAGGCCACCACGATCCGGCGCGGATCGGCCGAAGCCAGGGCCTCGGCACGGTCAGCGCTCGGCGGATAAATCCATTCGGTGTTGATCCGCGTCTTCAGCGCCTTGGCCTCGGCTCCCTCCAGCGTCACCTGGCGATCCCAGCCTTCGGTGTAGACCGCGCCCCACGGCCCCAGGTCCAGGCAGGTCACGTACTTCGGTTGGCTGTAGGGGATCGCGGCCTCGCCCAAGAGGTCGGCCGCCACGTTGTGGCCCGCCGAGCGGCCCATGTTCTGCGCGTGCTGGCAGGACATCATCGCGTAATTGCCTTCATCGTCGGTGGCCGCGTAGGCGACGTCGCCGGTGGCGTAGACCGTCTCCTGTCCCTTGACCTTCAGGTTGCGGTCGACATGAAGGCGGCCGAAGTCGTCGCGCTCCGCCGGGATCTGCGCCGTCAGCGCGCTGGCTCGGGCGCCGGCGGTCCAAATGACGGTGCTGGCGTCGATGCGATCGCCGTTCTCAAGCGTGACGCCGTTCGCGTCCACCGCCGCCACCCCCGAGCCCAGCCTCCACGTCACACCGAGTTCGGTCAGCGCCTGCGTGATGACAGGTCGCGGGCCGGCACCCAGGTCGGGCCCGATCTCGCTGTTGCGCTCGACCACGATCACGTTCACGTCTGTCGCCTCGCCGAGCACGCCTCGCAGACGGGCCGGCAGTTCCGCTGCCGTCTCGATGCCGGTGAAGCCGCCACCGGCCACCACCACCGTGTTGCGTGCGGCGCTTTCGGGACGACCGGCCAGGCCGGCCATATGCGCCTCGAGCTCGGCCGCATCGGCGACCTGGTCCACATTGAACGCATGCTGGTCCAGCCCCGGAATCTGCGGACGGAACAGGCGGCTGCCGGTGGCGAGAACCAGGCGGTCATAGCCCAGCGTACGGCGCGACGTATCGGCACCGGTGCCCAGCACTTCGACCTCCTGGCTTGCCACGTCGATGCGCTCCACCACGCCCTGGATGAACTTCACGCCCACGGCCTTGAAGATGTCCTGCAGCGGCGCCTTCATGCTTGCCGGGTTCTGCTCGTACAGACGGGGGCGAACGTGCAGCTCGGGCTCCGGCGCCACCAGGGCGATCTCCACATCGGTGCGCCCCACTTCATCCAGCAAACGGGCCGAAGCCAGCGCGCTCCACATGCCGGCAAAGCCGGCGCCAATGACAAGAATGCGTTTGGTCATGCTGAGTACTCCTGAATCAATCCTCGTTTCATAACGGGCCGGACGCAAGCTTTGCGCAGCGGCATTTGCCGGCATGCAGGATGGCCTTGCATGCCTTTACTACGAGTCTATGTGTCGGCGTTAAAGTGCGCAAGACGCTTGTCAATGTCCCTGCAATGCCATCGGCTTCATCAAGACCACGATCGGGACGGCAACGAAAACGCTTGATGCCCGGCGACACCTGCGCGCTGCCGCCGCAGCGCTGTATGCGCGGCGGTGGCATCTTGTGAATCTACGAAAGGGCGTCGGGATTCGAGCGCGGGGATCAGGGCGGCCCGGCGCGGCGCACCGAGAGGGTCATCAGCTCGGCGATCGTGCGGCGCAGCCAGGCGTTGCCGGGATCGTCGTGGTAGCGCGCATGCCAGTGCTGCTTGACCTCGTAGCTGGGCAGCACATGCGGCGATACCAGCAGCCGGATCTGCTCGCGTGCGCACATCACGCCGGCGAAGTGGCTGGGCACGGTGGCCAGCAGCTCGGTGTCGGCGACGATGCGGGCCACGCCCAGGAAGCTGGACACCCGCAGGGCGATACGCCTTTGCACGCCGGCCTCGGCCAGCACCTTCTCGACGATGGCGTGCCCCGTGCCGGAGGTGCTCACCGTCACGTGGCGCTCGCGCGCATAAGCCGCCTTGCCCAGGCTCCTGCCGATGCGGGGGTGCGAGGCGCTGGCGATGCAGACGAAGTTCTGCTCGAACAGCACCTGCTGGTAAAAGCCTGCCTCGAGCTGCGGCATGAAGCCCACGGCCAGGTCCACCTCGCCGTCCTCCAGGCGGCGCAGGCTGTCTGCCGAGATCTTCTCGGCCTCGATGTCGATGCCCGGGGCGTGCTGCTGCAGGTGGTTGATGAGTACGGGCAGCAGCACGATCTCGCTGATGTCGGTCATGCAGACCCGGAAGCGCCGCTGAGCCTGCGCGGGCACGAACTGGCCGCGCCCGGCGCGGGCCTGGTCCAGGCTCGCCCTCACATCACGCAGCAGCGGGTACAGCTCCTGCGCGCGCGGGGTGGGCATCATGCCGCGCGCGGTGCGGCAGAACAGCTGGTCGCCGAAGTAGGCGCGCAGCCGGTTGAGCGCCGTGCTCGCGGCCCCTTGCGTCATGTCCAGACGCTCCGCGGTGCGCGACACGCTGGAGGTCTTGTAGACCTCGTCGAAGACCGCCACCCATTCGAGATCGAGCGAAGCCATCGATACCTTCCTCCTCATGAGACTATCTGAAATCAGGATACTTTGTATCTTGTAAATCTGTTGAGGAAATAGTCTGCGACACCAAGAATCCGGTCACTTCTTCCGACGACGAGGATTCCGAACATGCAGTCCGGCAACGACGAGCGGCGCGCCTACTACGAGCGCATCGGCCAGCTCAACCTCTTCCCGCTGTGGGAGCAACTCCACAACCTGGTGCCGCGCGAACCCGCCTCGCCCTGCCGGCCCGCCCTCTGGCGCTACTCAGACGTCAGGCCCTTCCTGATGGAGGCCGCCGGGCTCATCACCGCGCAGGAGGCGGTGCGGCGCGTGCTGGTGCTGGAGAACCCAGGCCTGCGGGGCAGCGCGTCGATCACCCAGTCGCTGTACGCCGGGCTCCAGCTCATCATGCCGGGCGAGATCGCGCCGGCCCACCGCCATGTGCAGTCGGCCCTGCGCTTCATCGTCGACGGGCGCGGCGCCTACACGGCCGTGGATGGCGAACGCACCACCATGCAGCCGGGCGACTTCATCATCACGCCGTCCTGGACCTGGCATGACCACGGCAACGAGGGGATCGACGGCGCGGCAGAGCCCGTGGTCTGGCTCGACGGGCTGGACGTTCCACTGGTTCGCTTCCTCGACGCCGGCTTCGCCGAGGACGGCCCGGAGCTGACCCACCGGGTGACGCGCGAGGAAGGCACGAGCCTCGCACGCTACGGCCACAACATGGTGCCGGTCCGCCACACGCACCGATCCCCCAGCTCGCCGATCTTCAGCTACCCCTATGCACGCACCCGCGAGGCCCTGGAACGGCTGAGCCGGCGTGAGCCGGCCGATGCCTGGTCGGGATGGCAGCTGCGCTACATCAATCCGCTGACCGGGGGCGCCCCCATGCCCACGATCCAAACCTTCATGCAGCAGCTGCCGGAAGGCTTCCGCGGCCGCGGCTACCGCAGCACCGCCGGCACGATCTACAGCGTGGTGGAGGGCCGCGGCATCGCCGAGATCGCCGGCCAGCCCTTTGCTTTTTCCGCCAAGGACACCTTTGTGGTTCCGCCCTGGGCTGTGCTGCGGCTGCAGGCGCAAGACGAGTCGGTGCTGTTCAGCTACAACGACCGGCCCGTGCAGGACGCCTTGTCGCTGCATCGCGAACAGTGGCTGGAATCCTGAGTACGGAGCAAACATTCCATGTCCTTCCTCTTCGAACCGGGCCCCACGGTCGGCCTGCCCATTGCCGGCAGCGAGCAGCTCTTTCCCGTGCGCCGCGTCTATTGCGTGGGCCGCAACTACGCCGCGCATATCCGCGAGATGGGCTTCGACCCGGACCGCGAGCTGCCTTTCTTCTTCTGCAAGCCCGGTGACGATGCGAGTGTCGTGCCGGTGCCGCCGGGGGGCAGCGCCGAGCTGCCCTATCCGCCGCAGACCAGCAACTACCATTACGAGGCCGAACTGGTGGTCGCGATCGGCAAGGGCGGGCGCAATATCGCCCCCTCGGCCGCGGCCGACCATGTCTTCGGCTACGCGGCCGGACTGGACATGACCCGGCGCGACCTGCAGGTCGCAGCACGCGAGCGCGGCCGCCCCTGGGAGGTCGGCAAGGCCTTCGACCATTCGGCCCCGATCGGGCCGCTGTGTCCGCGCGGGCAGGCCGGCGCGATCGAACGGGCCGGCCTCGTGCTCGAGGTCGACGGCCAGGTCCGCCAGCAGAGCTCGATCGCGCACATGATCTGGTCGATCGAGGAAATCATTGCGCGGCTCTCCACGCTGTTCGAGCTTCAGCCCGGAGATCTGATCTTCACCGGCACGCCCGACGGTATAGGCGCAGTGCTGCCGGGCCAGGCACTGGAAGTACGCATCGACGGCGTCACGCCCCTGTCGGTGCGGATCGTCTGAACGGGGAGAAACGAATGCGACTCTACAGCTACTACCGAAGCTCGGCCTCCTTTCGCGTGCGCATCGCCATGGAGCTCAAGGGCCTCAAGTACGAGACGATTCCTGTCCATCTACGGCGCGACGGCGGGGCCCAGCATGAGCCGGACTACGTGGCGATCAATCCCGAGAAACTGGTCCCCGTGCTGCACGATGCCGGCGCGCTGATGACCCAGTCGCTGGCCATCCTCGAGTATCTCGAGGAATGCTACCCGGGCCAGGCCCTGCTGCCGGACATGCCCACCGATCGCGCCTGGGTGCGCGCGCTGGCGGCCTACATCGCCTGCGAGATCCATCCCGTCAACAACCTGCGCGTGCTCCAGCACCTGGAGGGCGCGCTGGGCATCTCGCAGGAGCAGAAGCAGGCCTGGGTCGCGCATTGGATCGAGGCCGGCTTCGCCGCGATCGAGCAGCGTCTGGCGCGCGACGGCCGCAGCGGCCTGTGCTGCTACGGCGACGAACCGACCCTGGCGGACTGCTGCCTGGTGCCGCAGGTCTTCAACGCCCGGCGCTTCGGGGTCGTGGTGGAGGACTTTCCGAACATCGCGCGCATCGATGTCCACATGAATCGGCTCGATGCCGTCAAGCGCGCGGCGCCGGGCGCGCAGGTGGACGCGGAATGATGAAGACCATGCCACTCCCCGATCGGCACGCGCCGGTCATCGTCGTGGGCGGCGGCATCGGCGGCATGGCGTGCGCGCTGGCGCTCGCGCGGGTGGGCATCGCCGTCGAACTGCTCGAGCAAAGCGCCGAGATCGGCGAGATCGGCGCCGGCCTGCAGCTGGGCCCCAATGCCTTCGCCGCGCTGGAGGCACTCGGCGTGGGCGACGAGGCGCGCCGCGGCGCCGTCTTCGTCGAGCGCATGGTGATGATGGATGCGGTCGATGCCGGCGTGATCGCCAGCATTCCCGTGGGGACGGACTTTCGGGCGCGCTTCGGCAACCCCTACGCGGTGAGCCATCGCGCCGACCTGCATGCGGCGCTGTACCGCGCCGCTGCCGGCCATCCTCTGGTGCGCATTCATGTCGCTACGCGCATCGTCTCGGTCGACCGCATCGAGGACGGTGCCGCCGTCACCACGGCCGACGGCCGCCGCTTCACCGGCGCCGCGCTGGTGGGCTGCGACGGCGTCAAATCGGTGGTGCGCGACCGCATCGTGGGCGACGCGCCACGCGTCTCCGGCCACGTGGTCTACCGCGCCGTGGTGCCGGTCGCCTCCATGCCCAAGGACATGCAGTGGAACGCCCCGGTGGTGTGGGCGGGCCCGGACTGCCACCTGGTGCACTATCCGCTGCGCGGCGGCCAGCAGTACAACCTCGTCGTCACCTTCCACAGCCGCGCCCGGGAGCAGTGGGGTGTGACCGAGGGCAGCAAGGAGGAGGTGCTGTCCTACTTCGAGCACATCGACGCCGGGCCGCATCGCCTGCTCGACCTGCCGCAGAGCTGGCGCCGCTGGGCCACCGCCGACCGCGACCCGGTCGAGCGCTGGAGCGAGGGCTGCGCCACGCTGCTGGGCGATGCGGCGCATCCGATGATGCAGTACCTGGCCCAGGGTGCCTGCATGGCGCTCGAGGATGCCGTCGCGCTCGGCGCCGCGGCCGCAGCCGACCGTGCGAGTTCGGGCCAGGTCGATTGGCCCGCCGCGTTCCGGCGCTACGAGATGGCGCGCGTCGCGCGCACCGCACGCGTGGTTCTGTCGGTGCGCGAGTTCGGGCGACTGTGCCATGCCAAGGGCGTCGAGCGCCTGGTGCGCAACAGCCTGTGGGCCGGCCGCAGCCCGGAGCGCTTCTACGACGCGCTGGAATGGATGTATGCCTGGAGGCCGGAGACCTGCCTCGATGCAGCCAGCCCCCTTTCACAACCCGAGAGACCGGTGGAGACAACAACATGAGAACCAAGCAGCTGTGGACGCACCTGGTGGCCCGCGCGATTCCGTACTTCGTCGGCATGGCGGCAGCCTGCGGCGCATCCGCGCAAGGGGTCGACTACCCCGCACGGCCGGTCACCATCATCACGCCCTTCGCGCCCGGCAGCGGCCCCGATGCGGTGCTGCGCCTGGTGGGCGAGAAGCTCTCCAAGCGCTGGAACCAGCGCGTGCTGGTCGAGAACCGCCCGGGCGGCGCCGGCTTCATCGCGATCGATGCCGCCAGGCGCGCCGCCCCCGACGGCTACACCTTGCTGCAGCTCGACAGCGAGCACATGGCCGCGCTGCCGCACCTGTACCGGTCGAAGAACTTCGTGCCGCTTCAACACTTCGACCCGATTGCGCCCTTCTTTCGCACGCCCTTCTTCGTGGCCGTGCCCAGCGATTCCAAGTGGCAGAGCATGGCCGACCTCATCACCACCGCCAAGGCGCGTCCCGGGGCGCTGAGCTACGGGTCCTGGGGCGTCGGGAGCCCTGCGCACCTGGGCGCGCAGCAGCTGGAGATGCTCACCGGCGCGCAGATGCAGCATGTCCCATTCCGCGAGGTGTCGCAGCTCTACACCAGCGTGGGCTCCGGCGACGTCGGCTGGGCGTTCGCAACCCTGCCGTCCAGCCAGGGCGTCTACAAGAGCGGCAAGCTGCGCTATGTGGCGGTGGCCGCACCCAAGCGTGTACCGCAGATGCCCGACGTGCCCACCGTCGCCGAGGCCGGCGGCCCCGCGCGCCTGGACGTCAACGGCTTCGTGGTGCTGGTCGGGCCCAAGGGCCTACCCTCGCCTGCCGCGCAGAAGCTCAAGGAGGACATCGCCCAGGCGATCGCGGAGGCGGACATCAGGGCGCGCTTCGACACCTTCGCCTTCGAGGCGCTGGACTGGTCCCCCCAGGAGATCCGTCGCCAGGTGGAATTGCGATCCGCGCTCTACGAGACCCTGGTCGCGCGCGGCAACATCAGCCTGGACTGAGCCCATCTGCGCGACCGGACCGGTCGCGGCCGCGCTCCCCTGCCCTGGGCGGCCCGACCACGGGCCTGGCGTCGCCAATCATTTGCAGATCCGACAACAGCCTGTTCCAGGACGCCCACTGTGCGCCGGTCCGGTCTGGAACTATGGTGCGGCTCACGCGCTACACCACGATCGAGCAGCAGCAGCACCCAAGGGCGCACGAAATGGTTGACGAGCCCCAATGTAGACAGGCAGAGCCTGCCGGCCGGCCGGCTCACGCCCTGCCGGACCTGCGCCGGCAGCAGCGACAGATCTTCGCCGCATTGCGCGCGGAGGCTCCGCCCTCGGTCGCGTTCCGCAGCGACGCCGAGCTCGCGGACTCCCTGGCTGCGGCGCTGGCCGGTCATCCGGCTCGGCGGAGCCTCTTCGTCTTCGCATACGGCTCGCTGATGTGGAATCCGGCCCTTGCGCATGCGCGCGAGATGCGGGCCGCGGTCTTCGGCTGGCACAGGAGCTACTGCCTGCGGATGCTGTTCGGGCGCGGCTCGGTCGAACGTCCGGGCCTGATGCTGGCGCTGGAGCCGGGAGGCTCATGCCGCGGTGTGCTGCTGGAGATACCCGCCGCGGCCATACGGACCGAGCTTCCGCGCCTCTGGCAGCGGGAGATGTCGACCCATGCATACCGGGCACGCTGGGTCGACGCCCATGTCGGTTCGAAGCGGGTTCGCGCACTGACCTTCGTCATCAACCCGGCGAACGAGCGCTATGTCGCCCGGCTCCCGGCCGCCGAGGCCGCCCGGATGATTCGCAACGGAGTCGGCTCCCTGGGCAGTTGCCGTGCCTATTTCAATGCCATGCTGGACAAGTTGTGCAGCCTGGGAATACGCGACGCGAACATGGAGCGCCTGCGCGCCGCCGTCGAGGCCGCCGAGGGGTAGCGTCGGAAGCGGTCGCGGCCGCCAGCCAGCCGGCCAACTGCCGGTCACCGGTCTTGGTGCCGCCGACCTCCCAGGGCGGTTCTTGCGGGCGCATTGTTGGCGAATCTGGAACAACCCGTTGGACCCGGCCATCTTGGACGGACCGGGGCCTCTGCCTAGAGTGAGGTTCATGGGCTAAGGGCAGAAGGGCCATGAACGTATTCAATACCCGAGGACTGATATTCGCCGCGAACACGACCTTGGCAGCGCTCGCCGCCCTGCTGATCGCCTGTTCGTTCGGCATGCCCAACCCCGGCTGGTCCGCGCTCACCGTCTTCATCGTCAGCCAGCCGATGGGCGCCGTCTCCGGCGCGGTGACCGCACGCTCGTTCTATCGGGTGCTCGGGACCTTCGTCGGCGGCGCGGCCGCGCTGGTGATCATTCCGAGCTTCGCCAGCTCGCCCGAGCTGCTGCTCGCGGCGGTCTCGATCTGGGCCGCCGTCTGCGTCTATCTGTCGCTGCTGAACCGCACGCCCCGAGGCTATGCCTTCATGCTGGCCGGCTACACCGTGGCGCTGGTGGCGCTGCCGCTCGCCTCGGACCCGGGCAATCTGTTCGATACCCTGGTGCTGCGCCTGGAGCAGGTGGCGCTCGGTGCGCTCAGTGCCGCCGTATTCCACAGCCTGCTGCTGCCGCGCAGCATCAAGACCATGACCGACGCCAAGGTCCTGGCGTCGCTGCAGGATGCGCGCGCCTGGATAGTGAACGCCCTCGCGACGGACCCGGTGCCGGCGGACGAGCAGCGCGCGCGACGCCGCCTCGCCCAGGATCTCACCGAGCTGCATCTGCTCGCCGCCCACCTGAAGTTCGATCTCGCCAAACCGTCCGTCGAGATGCGCAAGGTCTGGGCCATCGAGGAGCGCCTGGCCGCCCTGCTGCCCCTGGTCACGGCCGTCGAGGACCGCCTGGGGGAGCTGCGGCGCACGCAGGATCCGCCGCAGGAGCTCCTGGCCCGGCTCGAAGGCGTCCGCGCCTGGTTCGCGCGGGCCGGCGCCCCCGACCCCGCCGAGATGCAGCGCGCGATGGCCGAGGCGCGCGAGCTCGCCGGCCGGGCGGCGTGGCACGATGTGTGGCAGGAGGCCGTGGCGATGAGCCTGCTGGAGCGGCTCGAGGAGCTGATGCAGATGTGGCAGGACGCGGCGCTGCTGACGCTCTCACTGCGGGACGGCGAGCGCCCCCTCACGGCGCGGCTGCGCGAGCTCGTGGCCCGGCAGCTGCCGCGCAAGCTGCATCTGGACCATGGCATGGCCGCGTTCTCGGGGCTGGCGGTCGGCGTGTCCGCGGCCCTGGCCGGCCTGATGGTGCTCCTGCTGGGATGGCAGCAGGGTGCCATCGCCGTCGGGATCGCCGCGACCGGAGCCTCGGTCTTTGCCTTCCTCGACGACCCGCGGCCGCCGCAGCGGCTGTTTGTCGTGTGGACACTGATCGCCATTCCGGTGGCGGCCGGCTATGTCTTCGCGGTACTGCCGCTCGTCGATGATTTCGCCGGCCTCACCATCGCCTTCGCGCCGCTGTACTTCGTCACCGCGCTCTACCTGGTCTCGCCGGCCCATTGGCTGAAGGCGCTGGGCTTCGCGCTGGTCTCGCAGACGCTCATCGCCCTGCAGCCCGCGAACCGGGCAGACTTTTCGAGCTTCGTCGCGATCGCGATCGGCGGCGCCGCGGGCAGCATGATCGCGCTGACGACGACCACGCTGTTCCGGGTGGTCGGGGCCGAGGCCAGCTCCTGGCGCATTGCCCGGGCGGCCTGGCGCCATCTGGCGGCGCTGGCCGAGGGTCGGGGGCAGACGCGCGCGGACTGGGTCAGCCGGATGCTCGACCGTCTGGCGCTGCTCGCGCCCAGATTGCCCCGCGCCGCCGCGGATGCGCGGCTGGCGGGGGTGAACGCGCTGGACGACTTGCGCGTGGGCGTCAATGTTCTCGAGCTGCGTGCGCTGCAGCTCGAGGGCGCGAAGCCCGCCGTCGGCCAGGTTCTGGCCGCGGTGGCGGCGCATTTCAGGGCGCGCCTCGCGCAGGGGGCGCATGCGCCGGAGCCCGGCGTCCTTGAGGCCGTCGACCGGGCCATCGGCGCGGTCGCGGGGGAGCCCCCGGGCCGGCAGCGCCACCAGGGCCTGGCCCTGCTGGCCGGTCTGCGCAGAAGCCTCTTCCCCTCGGCACCGCCCCATGGCGGCAAGGAGCACGCGGCATGACCTCCGATCTCAATGCCTTCGGCCTGCTGATCAATGTCGGCCTGGTCGGCGTGGTGCTGTCCATCCTGCTGCTGCTGCCGCTGCGCAAGGCGCTGGCCAGGCTGGATGTCTACCGCTTCGTCTGGCATCCCGCCCTGGTGGACCTCGCGCTCTTCGTGCTCGTCTGGGCCGGCCTCACCTGGGGATCCGCCGTCTTCGCCAGCCATTTGACTTCCATCCTGGGATAAGCGCATGAAGCCTGTCTTCAAACTCATGGGCCGGCTGACGGCCACCGCCCTGATCGTCGCGGCCTCCGCGGCGGCCGGCCATTATCTGTGGGGGCATTACCGCGAGGCCCCCTGGACCCGGGACGCCAAGGTGCGCGCCGACGTGGTGCAGATCGCGCCGGATGTCGCCGGGCTGGTGGAGCGGGTGCATGTTCGCGACAACCAGTTCGTCAAGGCCGGCGAGCCGCTCTTTTCCATCGACCGCGCGCGCTACCAGCTGGCGCTGGCCCAGGCCGACGCCAGCTTGCGCGGGTTGCGGGCCCAGATTTCCCAGGCCGCGCGCGAGGATCGCCGAAATGTCGCGCTCGCCGAGCTGGTCCCTGCCGAACTGCGGGAGCAGAGCGCCGCCCGGCTCGACCAGCTGAACGCCTCGCTGGCCCATGCCGGCGCGGCGCTCGAGACCGCACGCCTGAACCTGAGCCGGACCGAGGTGAAGGCCTCCGTCGATGGCTGGGTCACGAACCTGGATCTGCGCCCCGGCACCTATGCGACGGCGGGACGCCCGCTGCTGGCCCTGGTCGACCAGCAGTCCCTGCATGTGGTCGGCTACTTCGAGGAGACCAAGATCCCGCGCGTGCATGTCGGCGACGCCGTGGCCATCCAGCTGGTCGGCGAGTCCGGCAAGCTCAGGGGCCATGTCGAGAGCATCGCCGCGGGCATCGAGGACCGCGAGCGCCAGAGCAGCTCGAACCTGCTGGCCAATGTGAACCCGACCTTCAACTGGGTCCGCCTGGCGCAGCGCATTCCGGTGCGGGTCCGGCTGGACGCCGCCCCCGCCAACGCGCAGCTGATCATGGGCCGCACGGCCACGGTCGAGCTGAGCCGGGCCTCGCCCGCCGGCGCCACCCCGGCCCAAGGAGAGCTTTGATGCGCGGCCTGCTCGCCATCGCCGCGGCGGCCTTCCTGGCCGCCTGCTCGACCGTCGGCCCCGACTACGGCCGCCCCGCCGCAGCGCTGGCCAACCAGCCGTCCGCACAGGCCGACTTTCTCGGCAGCGCCGACCCGGCCTACCTGAGGGAAGAGCTGCCGCGCCATTGGTGGCGCCTCTATCAAAGCCCGCCCCTCGACCGCCTGATCCAGGAGGCGCTCTCCGCCAACACGGACCTGCGCATCGCCGCGGCCAATATCGGTCGCGCCCGTGCCGGCGTCGACCACGCGGACGCGGCAACGCGGCCGGCGACGAGCCTGTCGGCCGCGCCCTCCTATGCGCGCCGCTCGGCCGAGGAAGAACTCAGGCCCGGCAAGGCGCTGCCCAACAACTGGGTCTACGGCGCCGGCCTGTCGGTCTCCTACCAGGCCGATCTGTTCGGACAGATCCGGCGCGCCATCGAGGCGGCCCAGGCCGACCTGGGCGCGGCCACCGCGGCGCGCGATGCCGTGCGCGTCACCGTCGTGGCCGAAACCACCCGGGCCTTCCTCGAGGCCTGCGCGCTGGGCCGCGAGATCGGTGTCGCCGAGCAATCGGTGGCGCTGCAATCCAAGAGCACCGCGCTCGTGCGGCAGCTGGCCCAGGCCGGCCGCGGCAACGCCATCGACGTCACCCGCTCCGCCGCCCAGGAGGAACAGGTACGCGCCACCCTGCCCACGCTGCGAGCCCAGAAGCGGCTGGCCCTGTACCGGCTGGCCGTGCTGACGGGCCGCACGCCGGCCGAGTTCCCCCAGGAGGTGCAGAGCTGCCTGCAGGAGCCGCAGATCTCCCAGGCCCTTCCCGTGGGCGACGGGGCGGCGCTGCTGAATCGGCGCCCCGATCTGCGCCGCGCCGAATTCGAGCTGCGCTCGACGACGGCCCGGATCGGCGTGGCGACCGCGGAGCTGTACCCCAAGGTCTCGCTCGGCGCATCGCTGGCCTCGGTCGGCCTGGCCAAGAACTTCGGGAATGCGGACACTTTCAAGTTCTCCCTGGGGCCGCTGATCTCCTGGCAGTTCCCGGACAGAACCCGCGTTCGGGCCCAGATCCGCGCCGTCGAGGCCGAGCAGCAGGCCGCCCTGGCCCGCTTCGATGGCGCGATCCTGAACGCCCTGAAGGAGACGGAGAGCGCGCTGGAAGTCTACGCACGCGACCTGGAACGCCGGGCCAGCCTGGAGAAGGCCAGAGACAAGGCGCGACAGGCGGCCACGGACACCGAACGCCTGTTTGCCGCGGGACGCTCGGGCTACCTGCCCGTGCTGGATGCGAACCGAACCCTGATCGCCGTCGAGCAGACCGTCGCGGCCGCCGACAGCAAGCTGGCCGCCGACCAGGTCGGCCTGTTCCTGGCCCTGGGCGGCGGATGGGAAGAATGAGCCAGCAACCCGACCTCAAACAGGAGCACCGCATGAGCACCAGCCGTACACCACTGTATTTCGACGACCTCCAGCCGGGCGATCGCTTCACGACCGACAGCTACGCGATCAGCGGCACCCAGATCAAGGGCTTCGCGAACGAGTTCGACCCCCAGCCCTTCCACCTCGACGAGGCCGCCGCCGAGCGCTCCTTCTTCGGCGGGCTGGCCGCCAGCGGCTGGCACACCGCGGCCATCACCATGCGGCTGCTCGTCACCAGCGGCCCGGCGCTGGCCAACGGCATCGTCGGCGCGGGCGTCGAGATCGGCTGGACCGCTCCGGCCCGCCCCGGGGACGTCCTGCATGTCGAGAGCGAGGTCCGGGAACTGATCCCCTCGCGTTCGCGACCCGATCGCGGCATCCTGGTGCTGGCGTCCAAGACCCTGAACCAGCGCGGCGAGGTCGTGCAGACCATGACGGCCAAGCTGATGCTGGCGCGCCGCGCCTGAAGCCGCGCGCGAGGCCCGCCCCTTTTCCATGCCGAGGCCATACCATCGGCCATCTGCAACTCGGCCGCGCCCCATGGACCGCATCAGTGCAATGAGGACCTTTGTCCGTGTCGTCGAGGCCGGCAGTTTCACCAGGGCGGCGGACTCGCTGGACCTGCCCAAGGCCACGGTGAGCCGGCTGATCCAGGGGCTGGAAGACGAGCTCAAGGTCCGCCTGCTGCAGCGGACCACGCGCTCCATCTCGGTGACCACCGAGGGCGCCGTCTACTACGAGCGTGTCGTGCGCCTGCTGGCCGAATTGAACGACATCGAGGCGAGCACCCGGCAGTCCCTGTCCAGCCCGGCGGGTCGCGTGCGCGTCGAAACCGCGGCGGCGATCGGAACCCTGGTGCTGGTCCCCGCCCTGCCCACCTTCTACGAGCGCTACCCCCATATCGAGGTGGAACTGGGCCTGGGCAACCGGACCGTCGACCTGGTGTCGGACAATATCGACTGCGCCATCAGGGCCGGTGTCGTGACGGACCAGGCCGTGGCCGCGCGGGTCGTCGGGGCATCCCCGTTCATCACCTGCGCGAGCCCCCGCTACCTGGCCTTGCATGGCACGCCAACATCGGCGGCCGATATCCCGGGCAGGCACCGCACCATCGGTCTCGTCGGCAGCGGGGGCAAGGCGCTGCCCTTTCGCTTTGCCGGAGCCCAGCATGGCCCGGACATCGAGTTGACCCTGCAGCACCGGCTGCTGGTCAACGACAGCAATGCCTATCTGGCGGGCGGGAAAAGCGGCCTGGGCATCATCCAGGCGCCCGTGTACTCGGTCCGGGAAGCCCTGAAAGCCGGGGAGCTGGTGGCCATCCTGACGAACGGCCAGACGGCGCCCACCCCGATCAGCATCATCTACCCGCCCAACCGCTTCCTCAGCGCCAAGGTCCGGGTTTTCATCGATTGGGTAGCGGCCCTCTTCGAAGCCGATCCGGCACTCCGGCGCGCCTAGCAGCGTGATGGCGGGCGAGCGCGGCGAATCACTGCGACCCGTGAATCACCCCATTTCACGAACGTTCGCAAAGTCGACTTCGGCCGCGCGACGACCTGCCGTCTTTGCCTCGTAGGACCGCATGTCCGCCACCTTCGCGAGCGCATCAAAGTTTGCCCCGTCCCGGCCGAGTATCGCAATGCCTATGGACGCACCGATGCTGACTTCGGCCGCCCCCAGTTGAATCGGCCGGCTTAGTGAGACCGCGATGCGATCGGCAATACGGGAAGCACGGTCGTAACTATCGATGTTCGGCAATGCCACCAGGAACTCGTCACCGCCCACGCGAGCCAGAAGATCGTCATCCCGGCATTCCTGCTTCAGCCGCATTGCCACCACCCGCAGGACTTCGTCGCCGGCGGCGTGACCGAAGCGGTCGTTGACGGGCTTGAACCTGTCCAGGTCGAAGGCCATGACGGTCAACGCAGCGCCGGCCAGGGTCTCGATCCTCTTGGACAAGCCGCGGCGGTTCAGCAGGTCCGTCAAGGGATCCCGCAGCGCCCTCACCCGCAGCTCATCAAAGGCGGCCTCTCCGGTGCGCACGAGTTTGGACGAGTAGCCGATGGCCCACAGGATAAAGACGCCAAAGGTCAGGCCTGCGCCCAGCGCCAGGCGTTTGAGCTGCTCGAGTTCCTGCTGGCGCCTCTCACGTCGCTCGCTGAGCAGTCTTCGCTCCTCGGTCTCAAGCGCGTCCAGCGTCTCGCGGAGGCGGCGCGCGCCCTCTGCACTCAAGCGCCTGATCAGGACCTGGTGGAGTGCATCTTGACCATCGCGCTCGCCAATCACGACGGAGCTGCCCCTTGCAATGTGCGTAGCCGTGGATGTTTCCGAGCCGCCGCCGCAACACGCCCCACAGCGCTCGCCTCACGGTGAGCAGCGCGAGCGCCCCGACAGAAACCTACGACCGGGTCAACACCAGCAGCACGTCCGAATACCAAGCCAGGTTGAGCCCCAGCGAGGCATCGCGCAGCGTATCGCGCGAGGCCATGTCCATGCGGGAGGCATGCACACCCAGCAACTGCCACGGCAGGCCGGCATCGCCGTAAGGATCATGGCGCACCACCGGTGCGCCACTGCTGCCGCGATGCATGGGCGCGTCGGTAACAAAGCAACCCTGTCCTTGGAAACGCACGCCAAAGGCCGAAGCCACCACCGCGCCGCGCGCGACCGGCAGGTGGTGCAGGGTGTCGTGGAAACCCAGCGGAAAACCCACCACCAGCAGCGGCTGGCCCAGGCGCACGGCCTCCATCTGCACCCGGACATGGCTGGGCGTGAAGGCAAAGAACTGCGGATGCCGCGGCATGAGCATCGATGGGATCTCCAGCGCGGCCACGTCCACATCGCCGCCGCCGTCGATGGCCTGGCGCCACAGCGGGATGCCGTTGTCGTAGAGCGGCAATGAGACGCCGTATTGCCGGGTCAGGTCCGCGCCGGCAGCATGCAAGGCGAACTCGATGCGCTGAGGCTTGTGGTCCGAGGCCAGGTCCAGCAGCACATGGCGACTGGTGATCAGGAACAGGCGCATGTCGTGGCGGAAGAAGAAGCCGCTGGCCGCCGTCAGGGCCTGAGGGCCGATGAAGGTGGCCACGCGGGTGCAGGCCAGCAGCAGCGGCTCCACACCATGGGGGCGAGGCTGAGCCGTGCAGCCCGGGTGTTGAAGCGGCTGGCTGCAAGAGGCCCCGTTTCCGTGCCCCATCATCCCGGGCCTCGATGCCTGGATCGACAGCGGCGGGCGCGCCCCGCCGGGCGCACGGCAAGACAGGCTCGGCCCGCCATCGAGGCCAAGCCATCGATTGCCCGGACAGGGGTGGGCACCGTCATGGCAGGCGGCTCGTTCGTATCAGCGCCGCAGCGCGCGCACCAGCAGCGCCAGCAGCATGCCGGCGCCCGTCGCAATCAGCACCGAGCGCACCGGATGAGTGCGGACATGCTCAGACGCATCGTCTCGCCAGGTTTCGGCCAGCTCGCGCATATGCTCAACGCCGCGCTGCGTCGCATCCCCGGCCTTGGCCACGAACTTGCGCACCGCCTCGCCGCCTCGCGCGGCAGCCGGATTCAGTTCACCATCGACGATCTGCGTCGCGGGTGTCGAAGGGTCTTGCAGGTCTGAACGGTTCATGGTGGTTTCTCGTTGAGAACAAATTGGCGCCGCCGGCCGCAGATACAGACTGCGGCCGGCGGCGCGGTCACGCGAGCCGGGTTCGTGGAACCAGCGGCAGCACCATGCTGCAGCAACGGGAGGGCTCGGTCGGTGCGCTGCCCCACATTGCGGGCCGAGCGGCCGCCAGAGCGATCCGGGTCGCACCGGATCGGCCCGCCGCAGCGGGGCCGGTTCCGTGCGTCAGCGCACCGACAGGGGCTGGCGATCGGCAGGACTCTGGCCTCGGACAGGCGCACGGGATTCGGTGCCCGCGCCATACACAAGGACTGCCATGAACATCCCGATCGAAACCAAGCCCGCGCTATGGGGTGCGGCCGCCGGCGCCGTCACGCTGGCCGTCATCGGCTTTACCTGGGGCGGCTGGACAACCGGCAGCCGCTCCGAAGCCCTGGCTCAGGCGCGTGCCAACGATGCGGTCGTGACCGCACTCGCGCCGGTCTGCACGGAGAGATTCGAGCGAGCCAGCGATGTGGAGATCCAGCGCGTCGCGCTGCTGAAGACCGAAGTCTGGTCGCAAGGCGACTTCGTGGAAAAGGGCGGCTGGGCCACCGGTTCGACCGGCAAGCCGCCATACCTCACCGCCGTGGCCAACGCCTGTGCGGCCCTGCTGGTCAACAAGGCCGCTCAACCCCTCACCAGGAGCCCATGATGTCCAAAGGTCAACGCGGCAACAAGGAAGCCAAGAAGCCCAAGCAACCCAGGCCGCTCGAGAAGAAGGTCGCGCCCCCACCCCATGAACCGATCGTCGGCAAGCGCCCGCCCGGCGCCGGCTGAGGTGCGCGGCCGGCTCAGCGAGGCATGGAGGCCGCCGAGGCGAGCATCAAGGCCCGCACGCCGGCGCTGCTGCCCGGCCTCTCCAGCAGGTAGCGCTGCAGGCAGGCCTCGCGCAGCGAGCGATTCGTCAGGGTCTGGCAGCGCCAGGTGGCCTCGGCAAGCAGGCCGCTGGCGCGGCGCTCCGCATCCCCCTGGCGTACGCCGTCCCGTACGACCGCCCCGAGGGCGGCCAACAGGCCGAGCGCGCCCAGCGTTCCGATCAAGATCAGCGCAGCCATGTGCGGCATCCTCGGTTCAAGCCGGTCTTGAAGCTGCCGGCCGCCGATGGTCTTCGCGGCCCGGCACCTGGGGCGCGGGCCGACGGTCTCGCATCACGGCCGCACGATGATCTGGTTCTTCACCTGCTTCACGCCGGCCACCTTCCAGGTCAGGCCCTCGGCCATGGTTCTTTCGTTCTGGCTCTTGGCGAAGCCCGACAGCATCACCGTGCCATTGAGCGTTTCGACGCTGATGGCCGAGGCGTCGACGCCGCGGTCGTCGACGAAGCGGCTCTTCACCGCGGTGGTGATGGCGCTGTCGTCGAGATAGGCACCCACGGTTTCCTGGCCGCGCGTGACGGCGCAGCCGACGGTGCTCAAGAGGGCGGCGGCGCTCAGCGCGGCGATGAGGATCTGACGGGTGACGTTCATGGCGATACTCCTGGGGTGAATCGTGCGGTGCTCCGGCGGCCTCCATCGGCCAGCCAGCCCTTCAACTCGTCGGCATGCTGCTGTTCATCAGCGGGTCGTTCATTGCATGTCCTTGACGGGCTCGGTCGAGATCCTGAACTCGCTGCCGAGGACGGTCGGTGCGTCAACGCACCGACCACAGCGCGCCCTGCGCCCAGGCTGCTCCGGCAACCACTCCAGGAGATCCCTGATGAAGCCGTCCCCTAGCCCCTTCACCCCGAGCCCGCTCGCCGCGGCCGTCCTGTCCCTTTGCGCGGCGCTCGGCGCCTGCAGTTCCATGCCTGCCGACAATGCCCTGCTGGTCGAAGCCCGCGGCAACTACCGGCAGACCATGAGCGACCCACAGACCCGCGAACTCGCCGCGCCCGAACTGCGTCAGGCCGGCACCGCGCTGGCCCTGGCCGATGCCGCCTGGCAGCGCGAGGATCCCCCCGCCACCGTGACCCAACTGGCCCATCTGGCCAAGCAGCAGACCGCGCTGGCGCAGGAGACGGCCCGCCGCAGGGCCGCAGAGCGGTCCAGCTTGAGCGCCCAAGCCGAAAGCGACCGGCTGCGCCTGGCGGCCCGCACCAGCGAGGCCGACACCGCCCGCATGACGGCCGGTCTGGCCCAGAACCAGGCTCAGGCGGCCCTGCAGCAGAACGACGCCACCCAGGTGCACAACCGGCTGCTGGAAAGCTGGCTGCGCGACATGAACGCCAGGCCGACCGAGCGCGGGCCGGTGATCACGATCGGCGACCTGCTGTTCGACAGCAACCGCTCGGAGCTCCGGCCCGAGGGCCTGCGCAGCATCGACAAGCTGGTCGACTTCATGACCCAGTACCCGCAACGCCGCGCCCTGATCGAGGGCTTCACCGACGACCAGGGCGGCAGCGGTGCCAACCATGCGCTGTCGGACCGCCGCGCCGACGCGGTGCGCATGGCCCTGGTGGGCCGCGGCATCGGCCGGGACCGGCTGGACACCCGGGGCTACGGCGAGGCCCATCCCGTGGCCGGCAACGACAGCCAGGATGGCCGCCGGCAGAACCGCCGCGTCGAGATCTTGCTGTCCGATGACAGGGGGCAGATCCCGCCCCGCTAGCGAGCGAGCGCCTGGGCCGCGGACCTCAGTCGCCCAGCGGCATCACGAAGCAGCTCAGCGGCGCCCGCAAGGCCGGCCAGGCCAGCACCTGGCCGGGGCGCAGCAGCTGCGCGTTCTCGCTGTCCATCAGCGCCAGCGCCTCGCCGGGCGTGCCGCGCAGCAGGATGAAACGCAGCTCCCGACCCGCCCGCCGCAGGCTCAGCTCGGCGCGCGGCCAATGCGTCGGCAGGCAGGGCGTGAAGCTCAGCGACTCGGCCTCCAGGCGCAGGCCGAAGATCGACTCCACGGCGGCCCGATGCAGCCAGGCCGCCGCGCCGGTGTACCAGCTCCAACCGCCCCGCCCCACATAGGGCGGCGCGCTGCAGATGTCGCCCGCCATCGCATAGGGCTCCAGCCCGTAGACCGCGCCCTGGGCCGGATCGGCGCTGCGATGCGCCGGGCTCAGCAGGCAGAAGTAGCGGTAGGTCTGATCGCAGTCGCCGCCGCCGATCGGGCGGTGCCGGGCCAGTCGCGTCTGGGCCATCAAGGCCCAGATCCCGGCATGGCTGTACTGCCCGCCGTTCTCGCGCACGCCGCCCGGATAGGCCTGGATATACCCTGCCTCGGGCCGCGCCGCGACCAGGGGCGGATGCAGCAGCCGGATCAACCCGGCCGCCGGATCGACCAGCTCGGCCTCCACCGCGGCCATGGCCTGCTGCTGGCGCTGCGGCGGCGCCAGGCCCGACAGCACGGCCCAGGCCTGGGCAATCAAATCGATGCGCGCCTCGGCGTTGGCGGCCGCGCCTAGCGGGCTGCCGTCGTCGAAGAAGGCGCGCCGGTACCAGCGGCCATCCCAGGCCGGCCCCTCCAGCGCCGCCTGCCAGCCCTCGGCCGCCCTGGCCCAGCGCTGGGCCCGCACCACCTCGCCGCGCGCCAAGGCCAGCGGCGTGAAGTCGGCCACCAGGCGTCCCAGCAGCCAAGCGAGCCAGACCGATTCGCCGCGGCCCTCGTGGCCGACCCGGTTCATGCCATCGTTCCAGTCGCCGCCGCCGATCAATGGCAGGCCATGCACACCGACGCCCAGGCTGCAATCGATGGCGCGCGCCGCATGTTCGTAGACGCTGGACTGCTCCGCGCTGGTGCAGGGCGTCTCGTACAGGTCCTCCGCCCCTGCGGGCACCGACGCCCCCTCGACAAAGGAGCAAGGCTCATCCAGCAGCCCGGCATCGCCGGTGGCGCGCAGATAGTGGAGGCAGGCCCAGGGCAGCCACAGCCGGTCGTCGGAGCAATGGCTGCGCACGCCGGCCCCGCCGGGGGCATGCCACCAATGCTGGACATCGCCCTCGGGATACTGGCGCGAGGCGCTCAGCAGGATCTGCTCGCGCAGCAGTCGCGGCGCGGCCCAGCTCAGGGCCAGGCAATCCTGCAGCTGGTCGCGAAAGCCGGTGGCGCCGCCGGCCTGGTAAAAGCCCGCCCTGGCCCAGAGCCGGCAGGCCACGGTCTGGTAGAGCAGCCAGCGATTGACCAGCGCATCGAACAGCGGGTCGGGCGTCGATACCGTCGTGGCGCCCAGCAGCCCATCCCATTGCGCCCGCGCGAGCACCAGGCGCTCGCCAGGCGGCCGCAATGCCGATTCGGCCGCCAGCTGTCGCGCCGCGGCCGGACTGTCCGCGTGGCCCAGCAGGAACACACGCTCGGCGGAGTCGCCCGGCGCCAGAGTCAGGCGCGTCGCCAGCGCGGCGCAGGGATCCAGGCCCGCCGCGCGCCGCTGCCCGAAATGGTCGGGCAGCTGCAGGCGGCCACGCGCATCAAAACACTCGCGCCGGTCGCAGCTCCAGTCGGCGTCCTCGTCCGCCGCGTCGGGCGCCAGCGCCAGCGCGAGAAAGGCCGTGGCGCCGCCGAAGCCGCCCGCCTGCTCGCAGCGCATCGCCAGCAGCGCCTGCAAGCGGCCCGCGGGCAGGCGCTGGCAGTACAGGGCCGAGGCCAGCTCGGCGCGCTCGCCGCGACCGGCACCCAGCTGCCATTCGGCCAGCCCCACCAGGCGCAGCCGCCGCCGGCGCCCGCCATGGTTGCGCAGCCGCAGCTGCACCTGCTTGAGCGCCGTCACCGGATCGACGCACCAGGTGGCGCTCAGCACCAGCCCATCGCGCTCATGGGTGATGCGGCTGTAGCCCTGGCCATGGGCAATGCGATAGCGCAGGGCACCGTCCCCCCAGGCCGAGGGCGCGACGCTCCAGCATTCGCGCGTCTCCAGGTCCTGCACCCAGAAATGCTCGGAGGGCGGATCGGCGACCGGGTCGTTGGACCAGGCGGTCAGCGCATGCAGCCGGCTGTTCAGCGCCCAGCTGCCGCCCCCGCCGCTTTCGGACAGATGGGCACCGAAGCCGGGATTCGCCAGCACATTGATCCAGGGCCGCTGCGTTCTCATGCCGGGGCCGACGTTGAAGCGGAACTCGCCGCTGTCAAGGTCGAAACGCCCCACCGGCGGCAGATTGCCCCCCGGCGCCGGCCTGGCCCGCCCGACCAGCGCGGCCGCGCCCTCTTCGCGCCGCTGCAGCGCCCGCTCGTGCCAGTCGGTCCAGGCCTGGACCTGCTGCAGGAAGGGCCGGCCATCGGCATGGAAGTGCAGGCGCGCCAGCCGGCGCAGGGTGTCCAGCTCGCCCGCCTCGAGGCTGCCCGCATCGAGCACGACGAAGGCGGTGGCCTCGGGGGCATCGGCCTGATGCCGCTCCCGCAGCGCGGCCAGCTCGCGCTGCAGGCTCATCTGGTAGGAGGCCGGCTCGGCATTCAGCACCACCAGATCGCAGGCCACCCCACCCCAGGCCCACAGGCGCAGGGCCTGGGCCAGGCTTCGCAACAGGCTCAGGCCCTGCATCGCACCGGCACTGACCAGCACGATGGGCCGCTCGCCCGAGAGCCCGAAGCGCCACAGCAGGCGCCGATCGCTGCGCATCTCGGGCGCCTCGCGCTGCGGGCGCGCCAGGGTCAGCAGCAGGGCCGTACTGAGGCTCTGCACCGCGGCGAAATGCTCGGGCCCGATCCGCAGCGCCCGCAGCCGGATGCCGGCCAGTGTGGCCGACATCAGCGAGGCGCGTTCGATATGGCTGGGCTGGCGGTACTTGTCGATCACCGCGCGCAGCAGCCCGGCCGAGTCCCCCGCCGCGGTGGCGAAGGTCAACACCGCCTTGGCCTGCGGCGCGATGCGCAGCGTCAGCGCCAGCGCGCAGACCGGGTCCAGCCCGGTGACCTGCTCGCCGGCTGCCGGCAGCAGCAAATCACCCAGCGGCTCGTGCGGCGCGCGGTTGCGGCCCAGCCAGCACTGGCGCTGCGTCTGCAGGCGGACGGCCAGCGGTGCCGGTTCGGCGGCGGCGACGAAATGCGCGGCCAGCAAGCCGACCTCCGCGGCACGGCGCGGCCGGCGTTCGAACAGCAGGGCCTGCTGGGCCGCCAGCCATTCGGCGCGCAGGAACAGATTGCTGAAGGCCGGGTGCGCCGCGTCGGCGCCGGCCGCCGCCAGGGTGGGCTCCAGCACCGAGACCAGTTCCAGCTCCAGCACCTCGTCGCCCAGGTTGCGCAGCTCCACCTGGCGGAACTCCAGATCGTCCTCGGGGCTGACCCAGACCGTCAGCTGGCTTTGCAGCCCAGGCCAGGCGGCGCTCAGGCTGACCCGGTCGGCATGGAAGACGCAGCGGTAGTCCGCCGCCTCGTCCGGCGCCGGATGCTGGCTCAGGGACACCAGGGCCGCGCCGGGCCGCGGGCGCAGGAAGAAGAAATGGCCCCAGGCGTCCCGCAGCGCATCGTCGCGCCAGCGGGTCAGATCTTGCGTGCCCCAGCGACTCCAGCCTGCGCCGTTGGAGCGCAGCGCGACACGGTAGCGCCCATTGGAAAGCAGATGGCTGGGTTCGACCGCGCTCACGCCCGGCCGCAGCTCGCGCCGCTGGCCCGGCGCGGGGCGCTGCTTCACCAGCGGTGTTCCCGCAAGCACGGGCAGGCGCAGATGGGCGATCTCGCGCGGCACCCGCTCATGCAGCAGCGACGCCACCGCTTGCAGGTGCGGATTCGCCATGGCCCAGCGCTGGGCCACCCCGTCCAGCAGCGCATTGGCCAGGGCCACCAGGCTCATGCCCTGGTGATGCGCCATGAAGGTGGCCACCGGGGTGCAGGGTTCGCCGATCTGCTGGCGTTCGGGCGTGAAGTCCAGCGCCTCGATGAAGCCGAAGCGGCCGCGCGCGCCCAGCGCCTGCAGCGCCGAGAAGTTGCGGCAGGCGCGGTCCGGCGCGATCTGCGCCGCCAATGCGGTCGCATACGGCGCGATCACCAGCTCATCCGGCGGGCTGCGGCGCAATGCCAGGCGCGGCACGCCCTGCGGCGCGTACTGGTAGGCCAGGCTCTGGTCGCGCCCGGCATAGGCGGACTCGGAGATGCCCCAGGGCAGCCCATGCGCCTGGGCAAAGTCGATCTGCTCCCGCAGCGCGGCACGGCTCGACTCCTCCAGCAGGCTGCCCCGCGGTTCCGCCAGCACCAGGCCCGGCATCAGGTATTCGAACATCGAGCCCGACCAGGAGCGCAGGCAGGCCCATGTGCCCACCGCGTGCAGTGGCCGGCCCAAGGCCAGCCAATGGCGCACCGGCAGCTGGCCATGCGCGATCGCCAGCAGGCTGGCCAGGCGCGACTCCGACGCCAGCAGGTCGTAGCAGGCGGCGTCGAGCTGCTGCTCCATGACCCGGTAGCCGATGTGCAGCAGATGCCGCCTGGGGTGATAGAGGAAGGCGAAATCGGCCTCGCGCGCCAGGGCCTCGGCGTGCATCGCAACGGCCAGCAGGCGCGGCCCCAGCTCGGCCTGTTCCGGCGGCAGGGCGCGGCAGGCCTGGGCCACGGCGAGCAGATGGGCGCAGAGATTGCCGCTGTCCACGCTGGAGACATACAGCGGCAGCAAGGCCGCGCCGCTCTGGGTGTCGTACCAGTTGAGGAAATGGCCGCGGTGCCGCTGCAGCCCGGCCAGGCTGGCCAGGGTGGCCTCCAGCCGCTGCAGCAGCTCGGCCACGGTGATCCAGCCGAAGGCCTGGGCGCAGGCCGCGCCGAGCAGGTACAGGCCGATATTGGTCGGCGAGGTGCGATGCGCCAGCATCTCGACCGGCAGCAGCTGCAGGTTGTCCGGCGGCAAATGGCGGTCCGCGGGGCCGACGCAATACTCGAAGAAGGCCCAGGTGTCGCGCGCGATGCCCAGCAGCTGCTCGCGATCCGCGACCCGCAGCGGCCTGGGCGGGCGCCGCCCCCGGCCGGCCCAGGCCACCCACAGCGGTGCGCCGGCCCACAGCAGCCCGAGCGCCGCCGCCGGCGCCAGGTACGCCGGCGCGCTGGTCGCCAGCAGCAGGAGCAGGGCCGGCAGCGGCGCGCATCCATGGCGGCGCAGCAAGGCGATCGGATCCGTGGACAAGGCGGACTGCACCGCGGCGGCCGTGGTCCATTGCAGCAGATGGCGGCGGCTGAAGAGCAGCCGGTAGAGCGTGCGCGCCACCGCGTCCAGAGCCGCGCCCGCGAGGCCCGGCAGCATGGCCAGCTGCCAGAGCCCTCCGGCCAGGGCGCGCGCCAGCTCCGCCAGCGCCAGCTTGTAGAAATGGCGTCGGGCCAGGTCGACCCGCGCCGAGGTCAGGCCGGCCAGCGCGCCCAGCAGCGGGCCGGCGCTGAAGGCCGCCAGCACCAGGATCAGCGCCACCCGGGGCGCCATCAGCTGACCGGCCAGGGCCAGCAGCAGCAGGGTCAGGCTGGCGGGCGCCACCAGCGAGCGGCGCAGATTGTCGAACAGCTTCCAGCGGTTCAGCGCTCCCAGCGGATAGCGGGCCGGCTGCAGCAGCAAGGGCAGCAACTGCCAGTCGCCGCGCACCCAGCGATGCAGGCGCGCCGCAGCCACATCGGGATGGGCCGGCGGCGCCTCGATCAGCGCCACGTCGCCGAGCACCGCGCAACGCACCAGCGCGCCCTCCAGCAGATCGTGGCTCAGCACCCGATCGGCGGGCAGCCGGCCGCCCAGCATCCGGTGCATGGCCTGCACCTGCAGCAGGCCCTTGCCGCTGTAGCTGCCCTCGCCGAACAGGTCCTGGTAGATCTCGGAGCCGGCGGCACTGTAGGGGTCGATGCCGGCCTGGCCGGCGAACAGGCGGTGATAGCCGGTGGCCTCGGCCGGCGCCGGCAGCGGCATGACCAGGCGCGGCTGCAGGATGGTGAAGCCGCCGTCGACGCGCCGCCCGTCGGCCGCCAGGCGCGGCCGGTTGGCCGGATGGGCGGCCGCCCCCACCAGCTCGCGCAGCGTGCCGGGCGGCAGCCAGGTGTCGCTGTCCAGCGTGACGAGATAGCGGATGCCGGGGGCCAGGGTCGAGGCGGCGCCCAGGTCCAGGAAGGCGCCCGCCGGCCCGCCGGCCAGCTGGGCGATCAGCTGCTCCAGCTTGCCGCGCTTGCGCTCCCAGCCGATCCAGCGCCGCTCGGTGCGGCAGTAGCGCCGCTCGCGCTGCAGCAGGATGAACCGCGCCGGGCCTGGCGGCGCCTCAGCGCCCGCGTTCAGCGCAGCCAGGGCGGCCAGCGCATGCGCCAGCAGCGGCGCATCGGCATCGAGCGTCGCGGCGTCGGCATCGGTCCAGTCGCCCAGCAGGGCGAACTGGGCCTCGCGCTCCGGATTGGCCAGCCGGTGCAGCAGCAGGCGCCGGCACAGGGCGTCGATCGTGGCCCTGTCGCCGAGCAGGGCCGGGATCACCACCAGCACCCGGTGCTCCGCCGGGATGCCGTCGGCCAGCGCCAGCCGCGGCAGCGGCGCGGGCGGCAGCGACTCGCTGATCAGGCGATGCAGCAGCGCCACCACGGCCTCGGAGGCCGGCAGCAGCACCAGCAGCGCCGCGCCGGGCCAGGCCCAGGCCGGCAAGGCCTGCCCCCGCAGCAGCCAGCCCGTGAGCGCGAGGCTCAGCAGCGCCAGCGTCCCCAGGTAGAGCGGCAGCAGGCAGGAGCGCCAGTACGGCGCCAGGCCGCGCAGGCCGAGCGCGCGCAGCAGCTCCGGCCGACCGGCCTCCCGCAGCCAGTAGCCGGGCGCCGCGGCCGGTTCGTCGGACAGCGCGCCGGCGCGCCGCATCAGGTCCAGCAGCAGCCTGGCCACGACCATCTCGCCGCAGCCGCTGCGTCGCGCCAGTTGCTCGATCGCGTGCAGGCTGCGATCGCGCGTGCCGGCATGTTCGGCGGCGAACAGCGGTGCGCCCAGCAGGAGCCGGATCAGCGCGCTGCTGCGCGCGATCAGCTCGGACCAGTCGGCGCCGGCGATGCCGCGCAGCGAGCCCACGGCATTGCTGACGCTGAGGTTGTCCGCGGTCTGCTCCCGCTCCTGCTGGGCAAGCAGCGGCGCCGGGTCGGGCAGCACGCGCCGCAGCCAGGCGCGCAGGCCGGTGCGATCGGCGCCCTGCCCGTCCTGCAGGCTGAGCCAGAGCTGGGCCAGGAAGACCGCATCGACGCCGCGCAGCCGCAACAGCTCCAGCAGCTGGTCCAGCGCCGCGGGGGCGCAGGCCTCGCCGCGCTGGTAGCAAAGGCGGGCCGCTTCACGTGCGGCCTTGTGGGCGGCCAGTCGTTCGGCGAGCCGGCTCAGGCTCTCGACCAGCACCACGCGCAGGCTGGTGGGCAGGGCCCACATCTCGCCCAGGCTCAGTTCGCGGCTTTGCTGATAGGCGCACAGGTAGCGCTGCAGCAGTTCCTCATCAAAGGCCCCATCGGTATGGGCGACAAAGGCCCAGGCCACGCCGTAGATCCGCGGCAGGCCGGCCAGCGGCTCCTCCAGCAGCACCGGCAAGTGGCGGAAATAGGGGCGCGGCAGGGCTTCGCGGATGTCCTGGAGCTGGGACTCGATCAGATGGAAATTGCCCAGCAACCAGTCGGCCGCCGGACTGTCCGCATCGCCGCTGCCGGCCGGTTCGACCATGTAGCGCTGGGCCGCATGCAGCATCCGCACATTGGCGCGCAGGCGCGGAAAGAAGCGGGTGCGATGCCAGCTCGCGGCGCCGGCGCGGTGCGTCTCGCCCAGGCTGCGGCCGTGCTCGGCAAAACGCCGCACCCCGAAGATCTCGGCCCGGATCGGCGGCGGCAAGGGGCCGGCCGCCGCATCCAGCATCAGGTAGAGCGTCTGCGGCGCGTCGGGTAGCAGGCGCCGCAGCTTCGACAGGCTGCTCGATGCACCCATGCTTCACAGCGCCGACCAGGCGGCCCCCAGCAGCACCAGCAGCAGTCCGGTGCTGACCAGGTGCGCGCGCACGAAGCCATGCAGCAGTTCGACCGCGCAGCAGAGGCCGAACCAGCGTCGACCGCAGCCGCAGCGCGCCAGTTGCTCGCCAAGCAGCGAGCGCTCCCGCGCCAGGCAGGCGACGTCGTGGGTGTGGCAGGCGGTGCTCCAGGGATTCAGGCTTGGCATGGCGGTCTCCAGCGCCATCGCATGCAGCGCTGGCGGACAACGGGGGGCGGGGAACGGGGCGAGGCGGCTGAGGATGGCATTCGGTCGGGGCGCTCAGTCCATCCCCCGGCGTGGCGCACTGCCGAACACATGGTCCCAGACGCCGCTGCTGACGCCATAGCAGCCCGACGCGGCGTGGCCGTGGTGCCGGGCATGCCAGCGCTTGCGCCCCAGCAGCCAGGCGTTGCGATCGGCCCGCCCATGGTGGGTGGCGTGATGGATCAGGGTGTAGACCAGGTAGCCGCCCAGCACGCCCAGGGTCAGGGCCTGGGCGGGCCGGGCACCCAGCAGCAACTGGGCCGGCAGGAACACCAGCAGGCCGATCAGGCTGCCGCCGAGCAGGGTCGGAGCGCAGATCAGCGCCGTCGGGCGCCGGTGATGATCCGCATGCCAGGCGGCGAAGGGCTGCAACCCATGCAGCACGAAGCGGTGCAGCACATACTCCAGCAGGCTCCAGCCGAGCAGGCCCAGCAGCACCAGGGCGAGCAGGATCGGGGCATCGGCGCGCGAACTCGCGCGCAGCAGGTGCAGCCCGAGCAGCAGCACCGCGGCGCCGTAGAGCCCGATGTCGGCCCGATAGGCCCAGCGGCCATGTTCCATGGAGAAGCAGTTCATGCCCTAAGCTAACGGCCCCGGGGCCTGGCCATCTGTTCGATGGCGAACACAGCAGCGATGCCAGCCTCGTCTATAGTCAGACCGTCGCAACCCTCGGGGCCTGCTGTGATGTCGACGGAGGACCTGCGCAGCAATCAACTGCTCGCCCAGCTCTCGCCCGCGGAGCGGGTGCATTGGCTGCCGCAGCTGGAAGCGCTGGAAATGCCGCTGGGCCGGGTGCTGTACGAGTCCGGCCGGCCGCAAAGCCATGTGTATTTCCCCACCACCGCCATCGTGTCCCTGCTGTATGTGCTGGAGAACGGCGCCTCGGCCGAGATCGCGGTGGTCGGCAACGAGGGCCTGGTCGGCATCGCGCTGTTCATGGGTGGCGAGACCACCCCCAGCCGGGCCGTCGTGCAGAGCGCCGGCCAAGGCTTCCGGCTGCGCGCCCAGGCCATGAAGGACGAGTTCAATCGCGCCGGCCCGGTGATGCATCTGCTGCTGCGCTACACCCAGGCCCTGATCACCCAGATGACGCAGACCGCGGTGTGCAACCGCCACCATTCGCTGGATCAGCAGCTGTGCCGCTGGCTGCTGCTGAGCCTGGACCGGCTGCAGGGCAGCGAGCTGGTGATGACCCAGGAGCTGATCGCCAATATGCTGGGCGTGCGCCGCGAGGGCGTGACCGAAAGCGCGCTGAAGCTGCAGGCCGCCGGGCTGATCCGCTATGCCCGCGGCCACATCACCGTGCTGGACCGCGCCGGCCTGGAGGCGCGCGCCTGCGAATGCTACGACGTGGTGCGCCAGGAATACGCCAGGCTGCTGCCCGCCAACGCCGGCTGATCGGCATCGCTTGGTGCGCTGGAGCACGGTGGTCGGCCCCGGCGCGGTGCAGACTGCAGTCAGCCTCCGGAGATCTGCGTGCCCGCTGCCCAGAATCACTTGATCGATCGGTTGCCGCGCCCCGACCGGCTGCGCCTGCTGGCCTGCTGCGAGCGGGTTCAGTTGCGGCCGCCGCAGGTCCTGTACCGATCGGATCAAGTCATCCGCCATGCCTATTTCCCGATCGGCGGCCTGATTTCCTTGTTGACCCGCGCGGACGAGCATCCCGCCCTGCAGATCGGCATGGTGGGACGCGAGGGCATGCTGGGCATGTCCCTGGTGCTGGGCGTGGGCCGGACCTCGCTGTGCGCCATGGTGCAGGGCGCGGGCGAGGCCTGGCGCCTGGCCGCGCCGGCCTTGAAGCGCGAGCTGCTGCTCAGCGCAGCGCTGCGGCGCTGCCTGAACCGCTACATCGCCATCTGCATGGCCGATATCGCGACCTCGGTCGGATGCCAGCATTCCCATCTGCTGGCCCCTCGCCTGGCGCGCTGGCTGCTGATGAGCCTGGACCGGGCGTCGGGGCGCGAGCTGCTGGTGACGCAAAGCTGGATTGCCCGCATGCTGGGCGTGCGCCGCGAGGGAGTGACCGAGATCGCCTTGAAGCTGCAGGCCGCCGGCGTGATCCGCTACACGCGGGGGCACATCACGGTGCTGGACCGGGGCGGCCTGGAATCGCGGACCTGCGGATGCTATGCGGCCAGCAAGCAGGGGTACGAGCGGCTGCTGCCCGGCCTGGCGCCGGCCGGCGAGCCGCTGCCGCCGGCGGCCCCGGGCTGATCCGCTCATGCCGAAGCCGCGCTGGCGGCGCGGTCGTCGGGATCGCGGTTCGGGGGCGGCGCCACGGCATGCCCGGCGTCCTCTCGCTGCTCGCCGACCTTGGCAAAGAAAACATGGCCGACTCTCAAGCGCTTGGCCGCATACATCGCCGAGTCGGCGCTGCGCATCAAGGTGGCGGCGGTGCGGCCGTCGGCCGGATGGACGGCGATCCCGATGCTGGGCCGCACGCGCAGGCGCAGGCTGCCGATCTGCATCGGCGCGGCAATGGTCTCGTAGAGCTTGCGCGCCAGCCGGGCGAGTTCGCGCGGGCTGACCGGGCCGCAGCGCAGGCAGGCGAACTCGTCGCCGCCGAGCCGGCTCACCATGTCTTCGCTGCGCACCCGGCGGTCCAGCCGGCGGGCCACCACCTTGAGCATTTCATCGCCGATGTCGTGGCCATAGGCGTCATTGACGGGCTTGAAATCGTCCAGGTCCAGATAGATGACGGCGAGCCGCGCTTGCTCGCCCTGCTCCAGGATCGCGGTCGCATGGGTCAGGCGTTCGATGAAGAAGCGGCGATTCGGCAGAGCGGTCAATGCATCATGCAAGGCTAGGTGCCGCGCCCGACGCTCGCCATCCTGGGTGCTGGCCAGCTCCGCACGGGCCAAGCTCAGCGCCGCCTGCGCCTCCAGGGCGAGCCGCTCCATCTGGTGGATGCGCTCGAACTCGCGATCCAGCAAGGGCCGCAGCTGCGCCAGGGCATCCAGGCATTGCCGCAGTCGATCGTGCATCAGGAACGACGCCAGGACGCCCTCGCCGGTCTGGCCGCCCTGGGCGCAGCCACAGGCATGCGCGCTCGCCTGCAGCTGGCTCCGGATGCCCGACAGCAGCGCCTGCCAGGCCTGGGGCACGGACTCTCCAGCGCCGTCGGGCAAGGCGGCATTCATGTGCGGCGGGCGGCTTTGCGCCCGCGCGCGGGCGGCCGGGCGGCATCGCCGGGGGCCGGCATGACGGGAGCGCCGATGCCGACCTTTCCCGGCGGCGGCGAGCCCTCCGATGTGAAGTCGGCTTCCTGCCGGCTCGGGTTCGGCGACGGTTTGGCCCGCTGGACCTCGGGTAACGCGATACGCTTCATGAGGACCTTTCAGAAAATCGGTATTTGGACCGGCAGCTACTGGAGTCTGGGGGCACGCTGGGCCGCCGTCCGTGCGGCATCGCACGAAAGCCCGCCCCGTGCCGGCTGGGTGCGCTGGCGCACCGACCCCGGCACGTCCATGCGCGCAGGATCGGCTCAAGCCACGGCCGAGGCGATGTTGCCGCGACCGCGGCGGCCGACGAATCCATGGCGGTTCGGCCGACCCGACCTCCGCATCGAGAAGGAGCCTGACATGAACGCTATCGTGCTGATCGCCGCCGCGGCGCTCGCGACGCTGGGGGCGCTGCTGTTCGCGCTGGACTACATCGGCTGGGGCCTGGCGCTCTGGGTCGGTGCCGCCGTCGTGTCCCAGTCCCTCATCATGGCCGAGGTCTGGCGCGAGCTGCGCCAAGGCCGACCGGCCGGCGCACGGCCATGGGCCGGACCCTGGCATGCCGGCGACCTGGTCGCCAGCATCCAGCGGGTGCTGGCCAGGCATTGAGGCCTTCGCCGCGCCCCGGCAAGGCTCCTGGCGGCGCGTCGGTGCTGTAGCGCACAGACCGGGAAACCGGTCGGCGCCATGCTGTGCGCTGCGTTCACCGCATGGGGGATCACATGCAACCGCAAGCGTTCTATCACCTGACGTCCGGATCGGTGCGATTCTGGGTGCTCGTCGACCAGGAAATCGTGGGGGCCAGCATCAGGAAGGAAACCCTGCACTACGGCTACAGCCCCAACAGCCATGACGACGATCCCCTGAACACCTACCTGGCCCATGCGGCCGAGATCGACGAGATCGTGCGCCGCCGCGTCGCCGGCGGTTCGCGCGAGCCGGTGATGGTGCGGGACCACGACATGCGGTGATGCAGCCGATGCAGCAAGACGCGGGCAGCGCCGCGGCGTCGTCCACCCCGCACCGCTTCAAAGGAGCTGTCATGCTCACCTCATTGCTTCCGCGATCCCGTCTCAGCCAGCTCAGGGACGCTCTTTCCAGCAGCGTGGCGGCACTGCATCGCCGCCATGCCGCGGAGATTCCGACGGGCTATATCGAGGACTATGTGTCTCTGAGCTGGCTCGAATGGCATGGCGGCCATCTGCGCCTGACCATTGTCGGCACGAACATCTTGCAGCAACTGGACCATGAGGCCATCGCCAAGGTCCAGCCTGCGCCCCGCAAGCATCCATGAGCGACCGCCCATGCGAAGCCCCCACCTCGGTCAATCTGCCGCACGGATTGATTGACCGGATCACGCCGCCATTCGTCAAGTTCCTGCGCATCGAAGCGGCCGGCGGGGCCGTCCTGCTGCTGTTCACCATCGCGGCCCTGCTCCTGTCGAACTCGCAGGGGTCCGAAGCCTTCCTCGACCTCTGGGAGACGCAGCTCGAATTCCGGCTCGGCGGCCTCGAGTTCAGTCGATCGTTGAAGGGCTCGATCAATGACGGGCTGATGACCTTGTTCTTCTTCCTGGTCGCGCTGGAGCTCAAGCGCGAGCTGGTGCTCGGCGAGATGCGAGATCCGCGCATGGCGGCACTGTCCGTGGCTGCCGCGGTGGGCGGCATGATCATGCCGGCCGCCGTCTTCATCGCGCTGCAGTGGGGGCTGCCGGGGCGGCATGGCTGGGGCATCGTGATGGCCACCGATACGGCGTTCGTCATCGCCTGCCTGGCGCTGCTGGGCTCGCGCATTCCGCACAGCCTGCGCGTATTCATGCTGTTCCTGGCCATCGCGGATGACATTGGCGCCATCCTTGTGGTCGCCATCGGGTACAGCAGCTTTCTGGACTGGCGCATGCTGGCGCTGGCGGCGTTGAGCGTCGTGATCCTGCGCGTGCTGGCACGAATCGGCATCAGACGGCTGCCCATCTATTTTCTTGGCGGAGCGCTGACCTGGCTGGCCATCGATGCCTCCGGGCTGCACGCCACGGTCACGGGGGTGATCCTCGGGGTGATGGCGCCGGCCAGGCGCTGGGTGAGCGACGAGAGGCTGTACGCCATTCTGGATCAGGTCATTGCGCATCCGACGCAGAGTCAAGGCAGCGGCGATACCCGCGACAGGAAGACGCTGCTGATTGCGGAGATCGCTGCGCGCGAATCGCTGTCCCCGGTCGAGCGCCTCGAGATGGCTCTGCATCCCTGGGTCAGCTTCTGCATCATGCCCATCTTCGCCCTGGCCAACGCCGGTGTCCAGCTGTCATGGGAAGGCGCCATGCAACCGGTATCCGCCGCTGTCTTCCTCGGATTCTTCCTGGGCAAGCCGGCGGGCATTCTTCTCTTCAGTTGGCTGGCGCTCCGTTCGGGCCTCGCGACTCGCCCCCCGGACCTGGGCTGGAATGTCATCGCGGGCGGCAGTTTCCTCGCCGGCATCGGCTTCACAATGGCGCTGTTCATCGCCAATCTGGCTCTTGCCGGCCCGTTGATGGACGGCGCGAAGATCGGGATCTTCATGGCTTCACTGTGCTCGGCCGGGGTGGGCTTGGCGCTCCTCATGCGGGCCTCGAGGCCCACCGTCTCCGAGCGCCGCTGAACGGCCCGGCGCCGCCTCGTCGGAAGCTGCTCAGGCCCGGCGAGGCTTGAGCAGCCCCGTCCATTGGCAGGTATAGCTCAGGCAGTTGTAGCGGTGGCGGGGCATGAACAGGCTCAGCAGCCGGTCCAGGGCATGGCGCGGTATGCGGTGGATCCGTCCGCCGCAGCAGGGGCATGTCGGGCGATGGTGGCGCCGCGTGCCCGGCGCCGCCAGGGCATCGATCGAGCGTCCCGGCCTGCGGGCGAGCAGCCTGTGCAGCGCCAACCGTGCTTGAAGAAGGATCATGGACTTGCCTCGGGTGCTTGGTGGTCGCCCTGCCCTGCTCGTGCGCTACCGATGCCGCTTGCCGGCCCGCTCGTCTTCGATCACGAGTGCGTTGATGTTCATGTGGGGATGTTCGACGCCGCGGGCGGCGGCGTCGGTGCCCTGGCGCTCATAAGGCAGGGTGCTGTGACGCACAGACGCCGGGCGTCGGCGGCGCACAGTGGGGGCGTGCATGAATCCTCAGCATCGCCGACAGCCTGGAGGAGCGCACCGGACACCTGCTTCGAGAGGAGATGCTCATGAACAAGCTCTTGACCTTGCTGGCCTGCGAAACCGGCTACGTGCTTCGTTTCGACGATCTGTTCAATCGCGGGCACTGGTACGAATTTCCCTGCGACGCCGATGGGCGCGTCGCTGTCGCCGCCATGAGCGCCCGCGCCCGCGACAGCTACGCGCAGGCGCTTGAGGCGATAGGCCGCGAACTGTCGCTGCCGATCATTGCCTGCGCCGGCACCGCCGTGCAGCGCAGATCGTAGAGGCCGGCCGGCTCTTGGCGGGGCTGCGGCCATGGTGCCGCTAAGCGCCAGGAGAGCGCCGGCCTGCGCAAGCCGACAAAAAGCCCAACAGCCAAAAAAGCCTGCTGGGCAAGTCTTGGCGCCGTCGATCTGAGAGGAGGAGGTGGCGCCAGGATCTGGTTGACTCTACTCCTCCAAGGGAGCGGCACCGGGTCTTTACACAAGCAGGGTGGCGCGGTTCGGGCCCCGGCGAGCCCGGACCGGCACCAGACCTGGCAGGCGGCGCATGCGCTGCATCCCGCATGGCGGCGAGCAGTTGGCCACGCCGGGACAGGGCCTGGCGCTGCTGGCGGGCCCGAGCCCGGCCGCCTGGCTCCTGACCGGCTGCTGCTGCGCCGGCAGCGCACAGCGCGCTGAACGGGGATTCGCTCAAAAGTCCGTCGTGGCGGAGAGCATCACGGTTCTCGGCGCCCCAGCGCCAGGCTGGACAGCAGCGGCATGCCCCAGTAGGCCTTGTTCGTCACATTGGCGATATTGGCCCGCAGGGTCAGCGGCAGGCCGAAGGCGCTGCCGGCATAGCGCGCGCCGAGGTCATAGGTCGTGCGGCCCGGCACCCACAGGGCGTTGTCGGCGCTGATGTACTGCTTGGATACCGAGGTTGCATTGGCCGTCAGGGTCAGGCCCGGTAGCGCGGGCAGATCCCCCTGGTTCACGCCGCCGGCGGTCTTGGTCAGCTTGGGGTCGACATAGGCGGCCCTGCCCATCAGGCGCAGGCCGCGCAGGGCCGTGCCGAAGAAGCCCCATTCCAGGCCCCGGTTGCGCTGCTCGCCACCGAAGGAGAAAACCTTGCTGACCGGATCGGTGTAGCTGCTGGGGCGCTTGATCTGGTACAGGCTGACTGTGTGTGCGAAATCGCCCAGGTCGAGCTTGAGGCCCAGCTCCTGCTGCTTGGTCTTGTAGGGCGCGAACTCCTCGCCCGCATTGGCCGCGTCCATCGGCGCCCTGACGCCCTGGCTGAAACCCTCGATGTAGTTGGCGTAGACCGAGATATTGCTGCTCGCCTTCACCAGCAGGGCCATCGCCGGCGTCGTCGCGCCCTGGTCATAGCGCGAGGTCCTGGCCCCGGTCACGATACTGAAACCGTCGCTGACCACGTCCTGGCGGCGCAGCCCCAGGGTCAGTTGCACCCGGTCCTGTGCGAAGGCCAGGGTGTCCGCGAAGCCGTAGCTGTTCAGGCGCAGCGCCGTCTTGAGGATCTGCGGCGCGACGAAGGGCACGGCCGGCCCCCAGACCGGCTGGTAGAGGTTGGTGGTCCAATCGGCCCCGGGGCACGGTGCGGCGCCCATAGTCGTCCTGCTGCTGCTCGTAATGGCTGAGGCTCAGGTTGTGGCCGATGTCGCCGGTGCGGAAACTGCCACGCAGGCCCAGCTCGGCCGACTTCTTGTCGACCTCGAAGGCCAGCTGAGAGAAGCGCAGGCCGCAACTGGCGCTGGCGGACCAGAGCCCCTATATGCCCTGCATCGTTTTGGGGCTGGGGTCCGTCATGCCAGGGGTGATGCGCGTTTGGGACGTGGAACACGGGGCGTGCGCCATGATCCAGCACGCCTTACCAGCGGCTTTCGGGGGCGAGCAATTCGGTCCCCTTGCAATGATCGATTCCGGCGACTCTGGTACTTGGTCGCCCAGCACGTTCATCCGCTATGTCCTTGGCCGGACGAAGCTCGATTACCTGTTCATCACCAACGCTGACCAGGACCACATGAGCGATTTGCGCGGGCTCAGCCAGGCAGGCATAACCGTTGACACGCTCATACGGAACACCTCGTATACCGGCGCCACGCTGCGCGCGATCAAGCTCGGCGGCGGCCCCCTGACCGGTGATGCCGAGTGGTACGTTGGGGCGTGCGACAGCTTCAACCAGCCCACAAGCCGCCCCTTCAATCAATGCATGAACGGGATCACCTGCGAGGTGTACAGCAACCCGTTTCCGCGATTCATCGACACCAACAACCTGAGCCTTGTTGTGTTCATCAGCTATGGCGGGGCGACCTTTCTATTTCCCGGTGACTTGGAGCGCGATGGGTGGCTTGCCTTGCTTGAGCGGCCCGATTTCCGGGCACGCCTTGGTGACATGTCAGTCCTGATGGCGTCGCACCATGGCCGGGAGAATGGCTACTGCAAGGAAGTCTTCGACCACTGTTGGCCGCACGCTGTCGTCATTTCCGACAAGCCCATAGTGCACGACACTCAGCGCACCCTGCCGGACTATCGGGCGGTGGTGCGGGAAAGTGGCCTGATAGTGAGAACCACCGGCAAACGGCGGCACGTGCTCACCACCAGGCGCGACGGCTGGATTCAGTTCGAAGTGGATAGCAACGGCATCTGCTTCGTAGATACAGAGTGCCAAGGATGAAGGCACGATCCGACGTTCTCAAGGTCGCGAACATCAAATGGCTAGTCATGCTTGCCGCGCTGGATGCGGCCCTGGTGCTGCTGTTCATCGCGCCCGAACTGGTGGACGCGAGCATGATGGCCCTGGTGCGGGCAAGCGTGTCGCCGCTGCTGCCTGTTGCGGTCCTGTTGCTCACGGGGCTCCTGTCGCACGAAGCGAAGGCGAGGCTGGTGTACTGGAGGGTGGCGAACCCGCTGCCGGGCAGCCAGGCGTTCACGAAACACGCGCCTGCAGATGCCCGCATCGACATGAAGGCGCTTGCGAAGAACGTGGGCGCGCTGCCGACCGAGCCAGGCGAGCAGAACGCGAAGTGGTACAAGCTCTATCGGATGGTGGGTGATGATCCTGCCGTGGTTCACGCGCACAGGCTGTATCTGATGTACAGGGACATGGCGGCCATGTCGCTGTTCTTGGTGCCGCTGGTGCCGGCCGCGCTGTGGTACGCCGGGGCAGCGCCGGCCAGCCGCTGGATCGCTGGTGGCTTGTTCGCCCTACAGTACGTGCTGTGTGCCGTCAGCGCCCGTCACAGCGGCACGCGGTTTGTGTGCAACGTGCTGGCCGTCCACTCGACCAGGAAGGTGAAGGCGACCACAGCGGCCGTCGCCAAATGAACCGGCCTGCTGGCCTTCCCTGACGCCACAATTGACCCGTGGAGCCTCATGGCGGAAGTGTTTAAACAGATTCAGCGGGACAGCCTTTCGGGTCGCGCTTGCATCTCTGAAAAATTCGGGTACGCGTTAGGGTACAAATTCAGATGCGAGAAAAAATATCGTTTTAGATCAATGAGTTATCATGAAAATTAGACTCGCCACCTGGAACGTCAATTCCCTGGCCGTGCGCCTGCCCCAGTTGCTGAACTGGCTGTCGGCCAATCCGGTCGACGCCCTGGTGCTGCAGGAAACGAAACTGACCGACGACAAATTCCCGACCCTGGAGATCGGTGCGGCCGGCTATCAGGTGCAGTGGTTCGGACAGAAGACCTACAACGGCGTGGCCCTGCTGAGCCGCGAACCGGCGCAGGACGTGGTGAAGAACATCGTCGGCTATGCGGACGAGCAGGCCCGCGTGATCGCCGGCACCCTTCCGGGACAGGGTGCGGGCGTGCGCGTGATCGGTGCCTATTTCCCCAACGGCCAGGCGCCGGACAGCGAGAAGTTCGTCTACAAGATGGGCTGGCTGGACGGCCTGCGCGCCTGGGTCAAGGCCGAGCTGGCGGCGCACCCGCGCCTGGTGTTGATGGGCGACTTCAATATCGCGCCCGAGGATCGTGACGTCTACGACCCCGTGGCCTGGGCCGGCCAGATCCATTGCACGCCCGAGGAGCGCGCGCATTTCCAGGGCCTGCTGGACCTGGGCCTGGCCGACGCGTTTCGGATGTTCGAGCAGCCGCCCAAGAGCTGGAGTTGGTGGGACTACCGCAACCTGGCCTTCCGCAAGAACCAGGGCCTGCGCATCGACCACATCCTCGTGAGCCCCGCGCTGCAAGCCAGCGTCACCGCCTGCGTGATCGACAAGCTGCCGCGCAAGAACGAACGGCCCAGCGACCATGCGCCGGTGATCGTCACGCTGGATTGAAGCCGCCCTGCGGGCGCAGGCCGAAACATTTGAATCGGGCCGGGGCGGTCAGGTCGCCGGCGGTGCAACGCGGCTGAAACAACGGCGCCCGACGATGGCATCCCATCGAACATCGCAGCAGCCCGCCGGTCACCATGAGCCTGAACTGAGTCAGCCGCCCGCCAACGCCGCCTCGAAGGCCGCGTAGAAACGCCCCACATGCAGCCCATCCATCAAGGCATGGTGGACCTCCACCGCCACCGGCATCCAGTGCCGCCCCGCCTCGTCCCGGCTCAGCTTGCCGAAGGCCAGCTTGGGCACGCAGTCGCCCGCGCCGCGCGCATGACTGAAGCTGCTGAAGGCCAGCCAGGGAATCGTGGTCATGTGAATCATGGCATCGGCGAGTTCGGGCTCGGCCTCGCCCAGCCCAGGCGACACGCGCTTGGCGGCCGCCAGCACCGGCAGCGCTCGTTCTACGAAGGCGCCGAAGTCGGGTTCGTAGGCCAGGTTGGCAAAGCCGATGCTCTCGTCCTCGCGCAGCACCGTGGTGCTGCCATGTACCCGCGCATGCACGCGCACCCGCTCGCCCTCCAGCCGGAAACGGAACGGCGCCACCGCATTGGCCGCCCGCAGCGCCGCGTGGTGGTAGCCGAGGAACAGGGTCGCGCCCGGCTGGCGCCGCACGCGCTCGACCAGGGCCGAGATGTCCACCGGCGCGCACAGGCTGAAGAAGGGCTGGGCCAGCCCGCGGAAATGCTCGAAGGCCGACCGGCGCGGCCAGTGATCCGGATCAAGAAACTCGCTCATCGTGACATCCTACCGGCGTCGCACGGGCTCGCCCGCCACGCGCGCCGCACTTGAGCCACATCAAGTCGCCTCCGCGCAAACCCTGAGAACCTCGCGGAAAAATCTCAGGAGTTCCTTGATGCGAGACAAGCGGCCCGTGAGCCAGCGCGAATACCCCTTCCCCAGCGGGCAGAACCTGGTCTCCACCACCGATCTGAAGGGTCGCATCCTGCATTGCAATGCCGCCTTCGCCGAGGTCAGCGGCTTCACGCGCGCGGAACTGCTGGGGCAGCCGCACAACCTGATCCGTCACCCCGACATGCCGGCCGAGGCCTTCCGCGACCTCTGGGCCACGGTGGCCTGCGGCAAGCCCTGGTCGGGCCTGGTGAAGAACCGCCGCAAGAACGGCGACCATTACTGGGTGATGGCCAACGTGACGCCGTTGCTGGACGGCGGTCGGCCCGTGGCCTATATGTCGGTGCGCAGCGAAGCCAGCCGCGCGCAAATCGACGCGGCCGAGGCGTTGTACGCCCGCATGCGGGCCGAGGCGCGTAGGGGCGATCTGCGGCAGGTGCTGCACGACGGCCAGGTCTTGCGCGGCGGCTCGCTCGGGCGCCTGACCGCCCTGGGGCGCCGCGCCGCACAGCAGTTCGACAGCTGGCTCGGCTATGCGCTGATGGGCGCCTTCGGTGTCGCGCTGGACGCCCTGCCCTGGTCGACATCGCTGCCCGCGCTGGGCTTGCTGGCCGCCGCGGCCAGCGTCTGGCTGCAGTCGCGCCGCCGCGCCGCACTGGCGCCGGTGCTGGACTTCGCCAACCGCTTGGCGGCCGGCGATCTGAGCCAGCAGCTGACGCCCGGGGGCAAGGAATCGACCCGGGGTCTTGAGGTGGCGCTGAATCAACTGACCGTCAATATGCGCGCCCTGGTGTCGGACGGCCAGCGCGAGCTGAGCCAGATGCTGGTGGCCAGCGACGAGATCGCGCGCGGCAACCAGGATCTGGCCGCGCGCACCGAGTCGCAGGCCGCCAGCCTGCAGCAGACCGCGGCCAGCATGGAGCAGATCACCGCCACCGTGCGCACCAGCGCCGAGGCGGCGCGCCAGGCCCATGGCCTGGCCGAGGAGCTGAGCACGGTATCGCAGCGCAGCGGCGCGGTCGTGCATTCGGTGACCGACACCATGGGCGATATCGCCGGCGCCTCGCGGCGCATCGGCGAGATCATCCAGCTGATCGACGGCATCGCCTTCCAGACCAATATCCTGGCACTGAACGCCGCGGTGGAAGCGGCGCGCGCCGGCGAGCATGGGCGCGGCTTCGCGGTGGTGGCGGCCGAGGTTCGGGCCCTGGCCCAGCGCAGCTCCGGCGCGGCGCGCGAGATCAAGCAACTGATCGGCGACTCGGCCGGCAAGGTAGAGGCCGGCGAGCAGCAGACCCGTGCGGCGCGTCAGAGCATCGACGAGACCCTGGGCTCGGTGCATCGGTTCGCCGGCCTGATCGATGGCATCGACAGCGCTGCGCGGGAACAGCTGCAGGTCATCTCGCAGGTGCACGAGGCGGTCCAGCAGCTGGATGGCATCACGCAGCACAACGCCGCGCTGGTGGAGCAACTGGCCGCCTCGGCCGGGCGCCTGAAGACCCAGGCCGGCGAGGTCAATGCGGCGCTGCAGGTATTCCGTCTGCACGGCGGGCGCGCTGCCGCGCCGCTGCCGGATGCGGTGGCGCTGCGCCGCGCGGCCCGGCTGCTGCGGGCCGCCTGAGGCCGGGCCGGGCCGCGCTCAAGCCGCCTCGTCCAGCAGCGCCAGGCATTCGTCCAGCAGCGCGTGCAGGCGCTGCACCCGCTCCTCGCCCAGGCGCGCATTGATCGAGAGCTGGGCGCGTTTCCAGTCGGCCTTCATCGCGGCGCGCTTCGCGCGCCCCGCTGCGCTGGCTCGCACCTGGCTGCTGCGGGCATCCTCGCCCGGCAGTTGCTCCACCCAGCCGCCGGCCAGCAGGGGCTGCAGATTGCGCGACAGGGTCGAGGTGTCCAACCCCATGCGGCGCGCCAGCTGGCTGGGCTGGATGGGGCCGAGCAGATCGATATGCGAGAGCAGCGAGTACTGCGTGGTCTTCAACCCGCTGGCGGCAAAATAAGGTTCGCAATGCTGAGACACGCGGCGCGTCAGCTGGCGCAGCTTGAAGTTGGTGCAGCCGCGCGGGCCGGCCGGGTCGGCAGCAGCGCGCGCCGACATCTTCCTTGCCGGGGTCTTTGTTGCCTGGGTGACAGTGGCCATGGAATTATTGTATCTACAATAGTTGCAGCCACAAATTCAGGAGCACGCGATGACGACCAGCAATCACGAGCAGGTGTTGCAGCAATGGATGGCCGAGGAAGAGGCGGTGCGCGCGCGCATGCAAACCGAACCCGGCCTGGCACGCCCCGAGCAACTGATGGGGCGGACCGGCCTGCAGCAGATGCAGGCCCTGCTGAGCGGCGAGGTGCCGCCGCCGCACATCGCCAAGACCTTGGACTTCACCCTGATCTCGGTGGCGCAGGGCGAGGCGGTGTTCCAGGGCAGGCCGCTGCTGCGCCACTACAACCCATTGGGGGGCGTGCATGGCGGCTGGTTTGCCACCCTGCTCGATTCGGCCCTGGGCTGCGCGGTGCACACCATCCTGCCGATCGGCAAGGGCTACACCACCTTGGAGTTCAAGGTGAACCTGGTGCGCGGCCTGAATGCCAAGGTGCCGCTGGTGCGCGCGATCGGCAAGGTGGTGCACACGGGCAAGCAGATCGCCACCTCGGAGGCGCAGCTGCTAGGCCACGACGGCAGGCTCTATGCCCATGCCAGCACCACCTGCATGATCTTCGATCTGCAGTAGCCCACCCCCTACGCGCTGCGCGCGCCCCCTCAAGGGGGCGCACCCGTAGGACCGGCGGAGCCGGATCCTCGGGTGCCTTGGCCGCAAGACCTACTTGCGCAGGGCCTGCGCCTCGGCGGCCAGGCGCGTGATGCGCGCCCAGTCGCCCTGCTCCACCGCGTCCTGCGGGGTCAGCCAGGAGCCGCCGCAGACCTTGACATTGGACAGCGACAGGAACTGCGGCGCTGTCTCCAGCGAGATGCCGCCGGTCGGGCAGAAGGCCACGTCTGGGAAGGGACCGCTCAGGGCCTTCAGCAGATTGAGGCCGCCCACCGCCACGGCCGGGAACAGCTTCAGGAACGAATAGCCGCCGACATTGGCCTGCATCACCTCGCTGGCCGTGGACACGCCGGGCAGCAGCGGCAGGCGCTGCTCGCGGCAGGCCGCGCCGATCGCGTCGGTGTAGCCGGGGCTGACGCCAAACTTGCAGCCGGCATCGCGCGCCGCCTTCACGTCGTCCACCGTGCGCAGGGTGCCGGCGCCAACGATGGCCTCGGGCACGGCCCGGGCCATCGCTGCAATGGCCTGCAGCGCCACCGGCGTGCGCAGGGTCACCTCCAGCACCTTGACGCCGCCCGCCACCAGGGCCTCGGCCAATGGAACCGCATCCTGCAAGCGCTGGATCACGATGACGGGAATGACGGGGCCGTGGCTGGCCAGGCTGAGGGTTTCAGTGCTCATGGTGCAACAGATGAGTTGATGTTACCGAGTGAAGCCCGAGGATCCGGCTTTGCCGGTCCTCCGGACTTGCCTCCTTGAGGAGGCGGCCGCAGGCCGTAGGGGGTGGGCCATCACAGCCACGTTACCGCGCCTTCTTCGGCACATTTCACATTGCGGCGGATGCCCGTGAACAGCTCGCGGCCCAGGCCGTGGCCGTTGTCCTCGACGGCCTCGGGCCGGATCTGCGCCGGTTCGCGCGCCGCCCATTCGGCGTCCGGCACCAGGGCCTGCAACTGCCCGGTGACGCCGTCCAGACGCACCAGATCGCCGTCGCGCAGCTTGCCCAGCGGGCCGCCGGCCAGGGCCTCGGGCGAGACATGGATGGCCGCGGGCACCTTGCCGGAGGCGCCGCTCATGCGACCGTCGGTCACCAGCGCCACCCTGTAGCCCTTGCCCTGCAGCACCGCCAGCGGCGGGGTCAGCTTGTGCAGCTCCGGCATGCCATTGGCCTGCGGGCCCTGGAAGCGCACGACGACGACGACATCGCGCTCCAACTCGCCGGCCTTGAAGGCGGTCTGCATCGCCTCCTGGCTGTCGAAGATGCGCGCCGGCGCCTCGACGATGTGGCGGTCCTCGGGCACCGCCGAGACCTTGATCACCGCCCGGCCCAGATTGCCGCTCAACAGCTTCAGGCCGCCGGTCGCGCTGAAGGGCGCGGCCACGCCGCGCAGCACGTCCGCGTCGCCGCTGGCCTTGGGCAGCTCCTGCCAGACGGCGCTCCTGCCATCGGGCGCCAGCACCGGCAGGCGGGTCTGCGGGCGCAGGCTCTCGCCGTTGATGCTCAGCACGTCCTCGTGCATCAGGCCGGCGTCCAGCAGCTCGCGGATCACGAAACCGGGGCCGCCGGCGGCCTGGAACTGGTTCACGTCGGCCGCGCCGTTCGGGTAGACGCGCGCCAGCAGCGGCACCACGCCGGACAGCTCGGAGAAGTCGCTCCAGTCGATCAGGATGCCGGCGGCGCGCGCCACCGCCACCCAGTGGATCAAGTGGTTCGTGGAGCCGCCGGTGGCCAGCAGCGCCGCCATCGCGTTGACGATGGCGCGTTCGTCCACCAACTGGCCGATCGGGGTGTAGCGCGAACCATTACCGGCTTTGGGCGTGATCGCCAGCGCCCGGGCCACGGCCGCGTCGGTCAGGGCCTTGCGCAGCGGCTCATGCGGATGCACGAAGGCCGCGCCGGGCAGGTGCAGGCCCATCGCCTCCAGCAGCATCTGGTTGCTGTTGGCCGTGCCGTAGAAGGTGCAGGTACCGGCGCCATGGTAGGCGGCCGACTCGGCCTGCAGCAGTTCCTCGCGCCCGACCAAGCCCTGCGCGTACTGTTCGCGCACCTTGGCCTTGGCGTTGTTCGACAGCCCCGAGCTCATCGGCCCGGCCGGCACGAAGACGCAGGGCAGATGGCCGAAATGCAGGGCGCCGATCAAGAGGCCCGGTACGATCTTGTCGCAGATGCCCAGCAGCAGCGCGGCATCGAACACGTCGTGGGACAGCGCTATCGCGGTCGACATCGCAATGTTGTCGCGTGAGAACAGGCTCAGCTCCATGCCGGGCAGGCCCTGGGTCACGCCGTCGCACATGGCCGGCACGCCGCCGGCCACCTGTACGGTGGCACCCAGCGCCTGGGCCGCGGCGCGGATCTGCGCCGGATAGCCCTCGTAGGGCTGGTGGGCCGACAGCATGTCGTTGTAGGCCGTCACGATGGCCAGATGGGGGGCCTTCTCGGCCACGATGCGCAGCTTCTCGTTGCTGGGCAGGGCGGCCACCGCATGCGCGACATTGGCACAGCCCATGCGCTCGATGCCGCGCTGGCGTCCCGCCAGCCTGGCCATGCCGGCCAGATAGCGCTCGCGCGTCGCCGCACTGCGTGCGCGGATGCGCTCGGTGACGCTTGCTAAGGTCTTGTTCATGCCTTCGACCGATGTAACTCGGCGGTTGGAAAGTTGGTAACCATATTACAAGCAAAACGTGGCCGGTGAGTTACAAGCGGGGTACATCCGCCGCCCGCGTCCCCTCACTGTGGCAGCATAGCCGGGTCATGAGTGCCGCAATGGGTGAGCAAGTATTTCCGGCCGTCCCCTGGCCGGACGCGCCGGTCGGTGCCGAATGGGAGGCGCGCAGCGCACGCTTGCTGCAGGAATGCCTGACACGCCTGCAGGGCCGTGATCTGCATCTGTTCGCCTACGGTTCGCTGATCTGGCGGCCGGAGTTCGAGTTCAGCGAGCAGCAGCTGGCGCGCGTGCAGGGGTTCCATCGTGCCCTGCGCATGCGTTCCCGGCTGTACCGCGGCACGCCGGAACAGCCCGGTCTGGTGCTGGCCCTGCTGTCGGGCGGCAGTTGCACGGGCCTGCTCTACCGGGTCGACGCGGCCCGCGCCGAGGCCGTGCTGCGCCAGGTGTGGGCGCGCGAGATGATCAGCGGCGTCTACCGGCCACGCTGGCTGCAATGCCACCCGCGCCAGCATGGCCCCAGCCTGCCGGCGCTGGCCTTCACGCTGTCACGCCGCAGCCCCAGCTGGACCGGCCAGCTCAGCGAGGTCGAACTGCTGAACGTGTTCCGCCATGCGCGCGGCCACTACGGCTCGACCCTGGACTATCTGCGGCGCACCGTGCAAAGCCTGCGCGCTCATGGCATCCACGACCGCGAGCTGGAGCGTCAGCATGCGTTGGCGGTGTGCCATGGCCTGTGCGGGTCGCTGCCGTTGCATCTTTCCCGGCCGCTGGCGGCCGAGGCGCAGCGCGGCTAGGCCGCGTCGGTCTTGACCTCGATGCGATGGCCGTCCAGGTCGCTGAACATCGCGCCGAAATAGCTGTCGCTGATGTCCGGCCGCGGCCGTGGCGTGAACAGGTCGGTGCCGGCCGCCGCCAGCGCCGCCGCATGCACCTGGCTCACCTGCGCGCGCGTGGTCGCGCCCCAGGCGATATGGGCCCCCGGCGCGGTGACGGTCGAGGTGCCCTCGACCGGATAAACGAAGAAGCACCAATGCGCCGACGTGCCGAAGGCGGCCTCCTTGCCGGTGTCGCGCAGCAGGCTCAGGCCCAGCGGCGCCAGCACCCGCTGGTAGAAGTCCACCGCCTCGGCATAGCGGCGGGATCCGATGGAAATATGGTCGATCATCAGCGGTGTTTCGTGTCGATAAGGATGAATGAATAATCGCGCAGCGCCAGTGTGATGGCCGCGCCCCTGCGTCGCGACGCATTGCGCGCCCTCTTCCCGCGGCCTGGCCGCATCCTCACCCCCCACGATCGCGGCACGCCGAACACGATGACCCTGGACGCCTTCGACCGACATATCCTCACCCTCTACCAGCAGAACACCGCCAGCTCCGGCGAGGCCATCGGCGCCCAGGTCGGCCTGTCGGCCGCGGCGGTGCAGCGCCGCCTCAAGCGCCTGCGCGACGCCGGCGTGATCCAGGCCGAGACCGCGCAACTGGACTGCCGCGCCCTGGGATTGAACCTGACGGCCCTGGTACATGTGGACCTGATCGACGAGTCGGCGCGCGCGGCCCTGGCCTTTCGCAACCGCGTGCTGGCCCGTCCCGAGCTGCAGCAATGCTATGGCGTCACGGGCGAGGCCGACTTCGTGCTGATCGTGGTTGTGCCGGACCTGCCGGCCTACGAGGCTTTTTGCGAAGCCTGCCTGCTGCACGACGCCAATGTGCGCAGCTTCAAGACCCAGGTCGTGCTGGATGCGGTACGACGCTGCGGACCGCTGGCGATTCCGCCCCGGGCTTGACCAGGCGGCCGCGCAGCCCCTCCAGGTCGGCCAGCGAATCCACGTCCAGCAGCACGCCCTCGTCGTCCAGCTCCACGCCGTACGAGGGATAGCGGGCCAGGATGCGGCGCGCGCCCTCGTCCCCCTGCAGGACCACCAGTTCGGAGAACAGCTCGGCACCGAAGCCCACCGGATGGCCGCGCTGGCCGCGATACTGGGCGTAGGCCACCGGATGCTGCTCGAGCACCGCGGCCACCGCCAGCAGGCTTTCCGGACGCAGCATCGGCATATCGCCCGGCAGGATCAGCCAGCCGTCGGCATCGCCGGTGGCGCCGACGCCCGCCGCGATCGAATGCCCCATGCCCACCGGCAGCGGACGCCCCGTGGCATCGAACTCGCTCAGCTCGACCACGTCGCGGCTGGCGACCAGCCGGCGCACGCTCGGCGCCAGCCGCTCGCTGCTCACCACGACCACCGGCAGGCGCGTGGCCATCGCGTTTTTGAGCGTACAGCCCAGCACCGTCTCGGCCCCCAGTGCCTGCTCCAGCTTGTGTCCCTGACCGCGAAAGCGCAGTCCGCGCCCCGCCGCCAGCACAACGACAACCGGTCGCTGCTTCTTCATCCGTCCGATCCTTTACTACGCTTTCCCTCGGAGCCCGGCGGTCTGCCGCCGCCATGGCTCCTGGGGTACCAGCATGCCAGCGCCCCCGGGCGGTGCCACTGGGGCCTTCACTTAAGCGTTTTTCAGTAAAGCCGGGCTCGCGGCGGGGTTGAATATGCGCGCAGACCGCGGTGAGACCCGCATCGACAGCCGGGCCCGCCACCGCAGCGCTGGGCCGCAGGCATACTTCCTCCATGAGCAACAAGCTTTCCGATCTCCGCAAGAGCTACGAGCTGGCCGAACTGGACGAGCAGCAGCTCGCCGGAGCGCCGCTGCAGCAGTTCCAGCAATGGCTGGGCGAGGCCCTCAAGGCCGGCCTGCCCGAGCCCAACGCGATGACCCTGGCCACCGTCGGCCCCGAGGGCCGGCCCTCCACCCGCGTCGTGCTGATCAAGGAATACGACGAACGCGGCATCGTCTGGTACACCAACTACGACAGCCGCAAGGGGCGCGAGCTGGCCGCCAATCCGCATGCCGCGCTGCAGTTTCATTGGGTGGAACTGGAACGCGTGGTGCGCATCGAAGGCCGCGTCGAGCAGGTCGAGGCCGCGCAGTCCGATGCCTACTACCGCTCGCGCCCGCTCGACTCGCGCCTGGGCGCCTGGGCCTCGCCGCAGAGCCAGGTGATCGCCTCGCGCGCGGTGCTGGTGGCCAATGCCGCCAGGGCCGCGGCCCAGCATGGGCTGAATCCCGAGCGCCCGCCGCATTGGGGCGGCTACCGCCTCGTGCCGGAGCGCTGGGAGTTCTGGCAGGGCCGCAAATCGCGCCTGCACGATCGCCTCAGCTACCGCATCCAGCCCGACGGCAGCTGGCTCAGGGAGCGGCTGGCGCCCTGAATAGACCCGTCCTGCGCGCTTCACGCGCCCCTCAAGAGGGCCGAGGTCGGACACCAACAGTCCCGAGAGAACTGTTGGTGTCTGCCGAGGGTCAGGGCCTCTGGCCTTGGCGAGCCCGTAGGACCGGCGCAGCCGGATCCTCGGACTCTGCCGGGCCCGGCATGGTCATGCCTGGGGCAGGCGCGACTCAGAACCGCAGCTGCAGCCCGCTCAGCAGCGAGCGCCCGGGCAGCGGCGAGATGTCGCGCAAGGTGGCCATGCTGGTGGCGCTGTAGGCCCGGGTATTGCCCAGGTTGTCCAGCTTCAGATACCACAGCGCGTCGAAGCCGCCCAGCTTCAACTGGCGTGCCAGGCTCAGCTTGACGATGCCATAACCCGGCGTCGGCGTGTCGAGCGCGGGCACGCGCGTCTGGCGCGCCGCCAGGCGCAGCTCCAGCCGCGCGGACCACAGTCCGCCATCGTCCGCATCCAGCGAGAGCGTGGCGCGGCGCGGCGCCAGGCGCGGCAAGGCCTCGCCGGTGGCGCGGTTCACGCCGCGCACCGCGTCGAACTGGCCGCCCAGGCTGAAGCGCCAGGGCCCCGACCAGGCCATGCGCGGCAGCGTCTGCCGGACCTCCAGCTCGAAGCCGCTGAGGCGCGCCGGCACCGCGGTGTAGCGGTATTCGGGCAGGACCTCGCCCTCCTCGTTCTCGAAAGACGCACCGGTCGCATCCAGCGCGATGTAGTTGCGAAACCGCGTCTGGTAGACGTTGAAGCGCACCAAGCTGTCGGCGTCCGGCTGCCAGCGCAGGCCCAGATCGATGCCGCGCGCGCGTTCCAGGCCGAGGTTCGCGTCGCCGCGCTCGAAGGCGCCCGTGGCCACATGGACGCCCTTGGCATAGAGCTCGTAGAACATCGGCGCGCGCTGCGTGTCGCTCAGATTGGCCTGCAGGCTCAGGGTCTTGCCGAGCTCGTAGCTGCCGGACAGCGACAGGCTGCGTGGATCAAAGCGGCGGCCGGCCGCGGCCCCGAAGCGCGGGGCCTCGGCGGCCGGTGCGTCGCCGGCGGCGCGGATGCGCACCGACTCCTTACGCGCGCCGGCCGAGACCGCCAGCGGCCCGCTGCGGTACTGCTCCAGCAAGAACAGCGCGCCGGAGCGCGTGCGCGTCGCCGGCACCAGGGCCTCCTCGCCCAGGGCCGAGAAGTCGGAGCGCTCCCATTGCAGGCCGAACACGCCGCGCACCGCGCCGATCGCCGCATGCTCGGCCTCGAGGCGCAGATCGTTGCCATGGCTCTTGAAAAGCGTGCCGACCTCGCCCGTGCCCTCCACTTCCTTGTGCTCGTAGATCGAGCGGCTGGCCTGCCATTGGATGCGCGGAACGGCGCCGCCCGGATTGCGCCATTCGCCGGCCGTGGCCAGGCGCTGGCGCTGCATCTTGATGCTGACGTCCGGCTCCACCGTGACGCCGTAGTCGTTGCGGTAGTCCTCGAGCGAGACACCGGCGTAACCCTGCGAGAACAGCGCCGAGGCGCCGAGCGCGCCGCCATGGCTGTCGCTGGCGGAGTTGCGCACATGCCCCAGCGGACCCGGCACGCGCAGATCGTCGGCCTTGCGGCCGGACAGATCGGCATGCCAGGCCCATTGAGGTCCCGGGCCGCTCTTCCCGTCGCCCGTGCCGCCGTCCAGCGTGACCGCGCCATTGCGTTCGTCGGCCGCGCCGCCCAGGCGCAGCTCGGCCGCGCCCGAGAGGCCCGGCGTCGGCGTGCGCGGAATGCGCTTGTCCAGGGTATTGACCACACCGCCCACCGCACTGCCGCCGTAGAGCAGCGCCGCGGCGCCGCGCAGGACCTCGATGCGGTCGACCACCAGCGGATCGATGGGCACCGCATGGTCGTAGCTCAGGCTGGATGCATCGATGGAGGCACCGGAATTGCTGAGCATGCGCACCCGGTCGCCATCCAGGCCGCGCAGCACGGGGCGGTTGGCGTTCGGGCCGAAATAGGTGGCGGCCACGCCGGGCAGGCCATCGAGGCTGTCGCCCAGGGTCGCGCCGCGGCGCAGGGTCAGCGCATCGCCGCTGAGCTGCAGGCTGGGCTGCACCGGCTCCTTGTCGCGCAGCGGGTTGCCGGTGACCAGCACCGGCTGCAGCTGTTCATTCGCCTGGGCCCAGGCGGCGCCCGCATGCAGGCAGCACAGCAGCACCGCCAGGCCGAGGCGGCTCTTCGTCATTGACATGTTCATTGAATACTTCTCCAGGGTCGCGTGCGCATCGGCGCATGGCTGCGCGTCTCGCCCGGCAGGCGAGATCGGCCGGATTCCGTGAGGAACGGAAGTCAGCCCTGGAGGGGCGGGGCGCGCGCGCCACGGGACCAGCGCGCGCCGAGGAAGACGGCTTGCGGTGCCGCCACGGCCAGCCAGCCCTGGGGCAAGGCGGCGGCCGCCAGCGCGGGCAGCGGGACGGGCCCGCAGTCATGCGCCAGGTGGTCGAGGATCTGGCAGTCTGCGCTGCCGCTGGCATGGCCCCAGCCCTCATCGTGCTGATGCCGAGGCGCGTCCGGCTGCTGCGCATGGGCGATGCGGTGCACCTGTCCCAGACCCTGCGCGCTCAGCAGCAGGGCCAGGCTCAGCCACAGCAGCCAGCGGCTCAGCTGCTGCAGCGACACTAGGCGCGGACCGGAACGCATCATCGCGAACAGCGGCTCAGTTGCTCACAGGCTGGGCATCCAGCACGCGATAGAACAGGCCGTAGGGGTCGCTGCTCAGCACGGCCATCTGGCCCTCGACCGTGACCGGCTCCAGGGTGTAGCGCACCGGCGTCCTGCTGCGCACCTCGATCAGGCCCTCCGGACCGGCCGGCACGCAGAAGGAGCAGCTGGTGGGCACCGACGAGAGCAGGAAGTGACGCTGCTTGTCGCCCGGCTCCAGCGGCATCATGAAACCCTGCACCTTGACGGTCTTCTTGTCCAGCGCCTGCACCGGCGCCGGGAAGCTGGGCACCAGCCTGCTCTTCTCGGCCTTCACCGTCACCGAGGACAGCAGCGGCCAGGACACCACGCCCTCGCGCTCCTGCAGCGGCTTGAAGGGGCTGCGCGGGTCGTGATAGCCGGGACCCTGGCCCATCGCCGCGCCGGCCGGAGCGCCGGCGTCCTGAGCCTGGGCGCCCAGCGCGAGACCGCAAAGCGCGGCGAGCGCGAGGCGGCGGAAGAAAGGATGATGGCGTTCAGTGTTCATGCTTCAAACCACAGTATTTGCCGATGGCCAGACCCTTGCAGGCGGCCAGCAGGGCCTTCTGGCAGCGCTCCTCGGTCGCGCCGGACTCCAGGCAGCGTGCCGCGTCTTCATGCGCCTTGGCCATCGCGCGATGGCGGGCGATGTCCTTCTTGGCATGCTCGTCCAGCGGCTTGGCCGTACTCGATTGTGCCTGCACCGCGGTGGCCGTGCCCAGCACCAGCAGGGTGGCGATCATCAACAGCTTCATCTCGATCCGTCCTTTTTCCCGTCTTTTTCTAATGAGGGGCCTGCAGCAGCTCGGTCACGTCCAGGCGGTAGGCCCGCCAGGCCGGCCAGGCCGCGCTGGCCAGGGCCAGCAGCACGGCCATCGCCGGAACCATCAGTTCCCAGACCGAGAACCAAGCACCGACCACGCGCAGCGACTGCTGCTGCACCAGCACAAAGCCTAGCAAGGCTGTCAAGCCATGGCCCAGGGCCAGACCGCAGGCGCTAGCCAGCAGGGCCAGCCACAGCGCCTCGCTGCTGATCAGCGCCGCCACCCGCGGTGCCGGGGCGCCCAGCATGCGCAGCATGGCCAGATCGCCCTGGCGCTCGCGCACCGCGTGCAGCAGGGCCACGAAGACCGACAGGGCGGCCGCCAGCAGCAGCACCGCCCCGAAGCCGCGCAGCACCTCGGTGCCCGCGCCCACCATGCGCAAGAGGCGCGCCGTCTCGAGCGCCGGTGCGGCGGCCTGCAGGCCGTCCTGCGCATTGACCCAGCGCGGCAGGCTCACCGCGGCCAGCGGGCTGCGGTAGCCGACCAGCACCAGGGTCACCTCTCGCTCGGCCTCCAGCACCTTGCGGTCGTCCGCGTCCAGCGCATGCATGTCCTCGTGCACCTGCCAGACCGAGGCCAGGTCGGTCAGCACCAGGCGGTCCAGCACGCTGCCCGCGGGTTCCAGCAGGCCCACCACCTGGTAGCGATGCTCGCCATGCTCATGGCCGGCGGCCCCCAGGCCATGGCTGCCGGCAAAGCGGTCGCCGATCTTCAGACCGGTGGCGCGCGCCACCTCGGCACCCAGCAGGGCCTGCAGCGGCGCGTTCCAGGCCTGCCCCTCGCGCAGGCGGCCGCCATAGAGCCTCAGATAGTCCGGCGTGGTGCCGACGATGCGAAAGCCCTTCAGGCTGTCGCCCAGCGAGAGCGGCACGGCCCGCGCCACCAGCGGGTGGCGGCGCAATTCGTCGAGCGTGGCCAGCGGGATATTGCCGGTCGGCACGTCGAGGTGGAACACGCCGGCCAGCATGATCTGCATCGGGCTGCCCTTGGCGCCGACCACCAGGTCGATGCCGGCCAGGTCGCGCCGCACGCCGGCCTCGATCTGTTCGCTGACCAGCAGCACGAAGGTGCTGGCCGCCAGCCCCAGACTCAGAAGCAGCAGGTTCAGGCCGGCGACCAGGGGGCGGGCCCATAGATAGCGCCAGGCCAGTCGCAGCAGGCTCATGCCAGGCCTCCGGCCGCGAGCCTGGGCAGGACCAGGGTCGGCAGCACCGCGCCCAGGCGCGCGGCCACGCGGGCGTCGTGCGTGGCCAGCACCAGCACGGCACCCTGCTCCGCCGCGGCCTGCTGCAGCAGGTCCAGGCTGGCGGCGGCCGACTCGTCGTCCAGATTGGCCGTGGGCTCGTCGGCCAGCAGCAGGCGCGGCCGGCGCAGCAGCGCGCGCGCCAGCGCCACGCGCTGCGCCTGGCCCAGACTCAGCTGATGCGGCCGGCGTCCGGCCAGGGCCCGCAGATCGAGGCGCGCCAGCAACTCATCCACCCGCGCCGCATCGACGGGCAGACCCGCCGCCACATAGGGCAGCCCCAGGTTGTCGCGCACGCTCAGGGCGCCGCTGAGGTGCAGGCGCTGGGGCACAAAGCCGAGGGTGGCGCCGCGCCAGGCATCGCGCTGGCGCGAGCTCAGGGATCCGAGCTCGGTGCCCGCCATCAGCACCCGCCCGGCACTGGCCGTCAGCAGCCCCGCCATCAGGGCCAGCAAGGTGGACTTTCCGCTGCCCGAGGCGCCACGCAGCAGCAGCCCGGGCGCCGCACCCAGGCCGAAGTCGGCAAACGCGATCTCGGGTCCCTGCTGATAGCGGTGACGCAGTCCCTGCAGCTCGATCATCGGACGATCAGACGGGATCGCGCACCAGGCGCTTGAAGGTGGACAGGAACTTGTCCACCTTGGCCGCCACCACGAAGGCGCAATAGCCCTGGTCCGGGTTGCGGGCGTAGTAATGCCGGTGATAGGCCTCGGCCTGGCTGTAGTTGCGCTCGGGCAGCAACTCGGTGACGACCTTGCCGCCCCCATCGGCGTATATGGCGGCCTGCGCCTCGGCCAGCACCTCGCGCGCCAGCGTCTCCTGCTCGGGTCTGTGGAAATAGATGCCGGAGCGGTACTGGGTGCCGACATCGGCGCCCTGGCGGTTCAGCGTGGTCGGGTCGTGAACCGCGAAGAACACCTCCAGCACCTCGCGCAGGCTCAGCTCCCGCGGGTCGAAGCGCACGCGCACCACCTCGGCATGGCCGGTCTGGCCGGAGCAGACCTGCTCGTAACTGGGCGCCATGACATGGCCGTTGCAGTAGCCGGGCTCGACCGACAGCACGCCACGCACGCGCTCATAGACGGCCTCGGTGCACCAGAAGCAGCCACCGCCCAGAGTGATCAATTCGCCGTGTTCGCCGCTCATGCCCGACCCCAACCTATGCAGGGCATGGAGCATAGCCTAGGGCCGGCGCCGATTGTTTTCGCGGGCTTGTCCCGGAAGATGCGCCAGCCTCGCCATTCGCCCCTGCAATGAACCTCCCGTACGAACTCAAGGCCCTGCTGCTGCCGCTGCTGCAACCGCCGCTGCCCCTACTCCTGCTGATGCTGGTCGGTGCCGGCCTGCTGCGCAAGCGGCGCTGGGTCGGCCGCGGCCTGATCCTGCTCGGCTTTGCCGGCACCTGGCTGAGCTTCACCGAGTTCGGCGCCAACAGCCTGCAGCAACTGCTGCTGGGGCCCGAGCAGGCCTTGGACAGCGCCGGCATCGAGCAGCTGCGCGGCCGTGCCGATACCGCCATCCTGGTGCTGGGCGGCGGTGCGCTGCAGGCGTCACCCGAGTACGGCGGGCCCACCCTGAAACCGCTGACGCTGGAACGGCTGCGCTACGGCGTCTGGCTGGCCCGGCGCACGGGCCTGCCGCTGGGCTATTCGGGCGGCCTGGGCTGGCACAGCGAGGCGGACGATGTCAGCGAAGCCGCGCTGGCCCAGCAAATCGCGCGCGACGAATGGCGGCTGCCGCTGCGCTGGGCCGAGCAGCAGGCCCGCGACACGCGCGAGAACGCCAGCCTGACCTTGCCCCTGCTGCAACGCGACGGCGTGCGCCGGCTGGTGCTGGTCACCCATGTCCAGCACATGCCGCGCGCCGAGCGCGCCTTCCGTCGCGTGCCGGGCGGGCAAGCCATCGAAATCGTGCCGGCGCCCGTTGGCCTGCGCGCCATCTCGCCCTATGTGTATGGCGACTTCCTGCCGGCGGGCGAGGCGATCCGCAAGACCCGCTACATCGTCTACGAGTGGCTGGGCCTGCTGGCCGGGCATTGAATCGAAAAACGGACCCCAGAATGACAGACCCCTCCCGAACCTAGGGCTGGGAGGGGCGGGTGACTCACGCCACCGGTTGGGGCTCTGCGGCTATCTGCCACAGGGCTCCTGGCGCGCAGAGACTGCGCCAGAGGTTGAACCTGCTAGGCAGGCAGGTCAACAATAGATCAGATCAATGCCACCCGCAAGCCTGGGCGAACCCCAGTTGAAACTCAGACGAACAGACGCCGGTACAGATCCTCCATCCGCCGGCTCACTTCGGGCGTCATGCGGATGTCGCGCCCCCATTCGCGCGCGGTCTCGCCCGGCCACTTGTTGGTGGCATCCAGCCCCATCTTGCCGCCCAGGCCGCTGACCGGGGAGGCGAAGTCCAGATAGTCGATCGGTGTCTGGTCGACCAGGGTGGTGTCGCGCACCGGGTCCATGCGGGTCGTGATCGCCCAGATCACTTCCTTCCAGTCGCGGATGTTGACATCCTCGTCCACCACGACAATGAACTTGGTGTACATGAACTGGCGCAGAAAGCTCCACAAGCCGAACATCAGGCGCTTGGCATGGCCCGGGTAGGCCTTCTTGATCGAGATCACCGCCATGCGGTAGCTGCAGCCCTCGGGCGGCAGATAGAAGTCGATGATCTCGGTGAACTGCTTCTGCAGAATCGGCACGAACACCTCGTTGAGCGCCTCGCCCAGGATGGCGGGCTCGTCGGGCGGCTTGCCGGTGTAGGTGCTGTGATAGATCGGCTCGCGGCGCTGGGTCAGACGGCTGACCTCGAAGACCGGGAACCAGTCCTGCTCGTTGTAGTAGCCGGTGTGGTCGCCGAACGGGCCTTCCAGCGCATGCAGATAGCCGCCCTTCTCCTTCAGCGGGATGCCGTCCTCGCTGTGGCCGGTGAAGCCTGGCTCGGCTACCGGAATATGCCCCTCCAGCACGATCTCCGCGCTGGCCGGCACCTGCAGCATCCGGCCCACGCCATTGACGACTTCGCCGACACCGCTGTCCACCACCTCGGTGCGCGAACCGCGCAGCAGGCCGGCGAACTGATATTCCGACAAGGAGTCCGGCACGGGTGTTACCGCCCCCAGGATGGTGGCCGGGTCCGCACCCAGAGCCACCGCGATCGGAAACGGCTGGCCGGGGTTGGCCAGGGCGAAATCGCGGAAGTCCAGCGCGCCGCCACGGTGGGCCAGCCAGCGCATGATCAGTTGCCGGCGGCCGATCAACTGCTGTCGATAGATGCCCAGGTTCTGGCGCGCGCGCGGCTGGGCCACCGATTGCGGCCCGCGCGTCACGACCAGACCCCAGGTGATCAGCGGCCCGATGTCGCCGGGCCAGCAGGTCTGGATCGGCAGCGCCTTGAGGTTGACGTCCGCCCCCAGAAACTCTTCCTCCTGGCAGGCCGCCCGGCGCACGCCGCTGGGCTTCATGTCCCACAAGGCCTTGGCCATCTGCAGCAGGCGCCCGGCGTCCTTGAGCCCCTTGGGCGGCTCCGGCTCCTTCAGGCTGGCCAGCACATGGCCGACGTCGCGCAGTTCCCGCAGACTTTGCGCACCCATGCCCAGCGCGACACGGCGAGTGGTGCCGAACAGATTGGTCAACGCCGGCATGGCATGGCCGGTGGGCTTTTCGATCAGCAGCGCGGGGCCTCCGGCACGCAGAACCCGGTCGCTGAGGGCCGTCACCTCAAGTAAGGGGGATACCGGCTCGACAATGCGCCGCAACTCTCCCATACCCTCTAGATTGTGGAGAAAGTCGCGAAGATCTCGGTACTTCATAACCATTAGTAATTTTGATTTAGCCCTATAAGCTTGACGGGTTATTTTTGATCCTTAGAATCCGCCTGCCCTGACCCCAGGGTTATCCCGTGTCTTGGCCTTGGGACGGTCAAGGCATCCCGCTGCCGATGGACCCGGCCCGACCTTGCCAAAGCGTTAACCAAAGCGTTAACGCCAGGCAAGGCCAGAAGTTGCCGGCCCATTATCACTGCCATGTCTGCAGGCTCGCCCCGACAGGGACCGGCCGGAACGCCGTGGCGGAGAAGAAAGGAGTCGCATGACAGCGCGTCGTGAAGTCATATCCCTCGCCCGCAGTGCCACCGAGGCTGCGTCCTTGTTTGTCAAGGACATCGGCCATGGACTGCTGGTGGTCAGCCACAACACCCTGGCCCTGGTCGGGCTGGCCGTCGTGGCTGTTTTGCTGATGTTCGGCAGCCAGGCGGATTTGCGCCACAAGTTGGAAACCGAGGCTTTCGGCTGGCTCACCGCCCGCCAGGAGGCCCGTGCCGAAGCCAGCGGCAACACCCTGCAGGGCCTGTCCGAACCCGATGCGCTGGCGCGCGCCACCGCGGCCGATCCTAAGGATTTGCCGCGCCAGCAGGCCGCCGTGGCCATGTGGCTGGCACGCCGCTACAAGGTGGCGCCCGAGCCGATCAGCCGCCTGGTGCAGGAAGCCTGGACCGTGGGCCAACGCGCCCGCGTCGAGCCCACGCTGATCCTGGCCATCATGGCCATTGAGTCGGGCTTCAACCCCTTTGCCCAGAGTTCGGTGGGTGCCCAGGGCCTGATGCAGGTCATGACCCGTGTGCATGACGACAAGTACGAGGCCTTCGGCGGCAACCTGGCGGCCTTCGACCCCATCACCAATCTGCGCGTCGGCGTGCAGGTGCTGAAGGAATGCATCCAGCGTGCCGGCGGTCTGGAGGAAGGCCTGCGCTACTACGTCGGCGCGGCCAACCTGCCGGACGATGCCGGCTACGCGGGCCGCGTGCTGGCCGAGCATGAGCAGATGAAGTCGGTGATCGCGGGCCGCCCCTATGCCCCGACGCCGAAGCCGGTGCGCGAGGCCACGACCGCCGCAGGCAACGAGCGCGTGGCGCTGCTGGACTGATCTCTCTCACAAGGCCCCTTGTCCGCTACACTGGGGCCTTCGCGCAACTGGCGATCAAGGCTGCGGTCGGGAACACACGACCCGCGGCCCGAGGTGGTGGACCACCGGGGAGCGCGAACGGTCACGGATAGCTCTTTGCCGAGACATCCGGCCGTCATCAGCCGTTCGCCTGGGCAGCCTTGCATCACTCGCGCCGGCCGTGAGCGATCGCGCCAGGCTCCAACCCTCAAGACCCGCCACCACATCATGTTTGATCGCAGCCAATCGACCCTCGCCAATGTCGACCCCGAAGTCTGGGCCGCCGTCCAGAACGAGAACCAGCGCCAGGAAGCTCACATCGAGCTGATCGCCTCGGAGAACTACACCTCGCCGGCCGTGATGCAGGCGCAGGGCAGCCAACTGACCAACAAGTACGCCGAGGGCTATCCCGGCAAGCGCTACTACGGCGGCTGCGAGTACGTGGACGTGGTCGAGCAACTGGCCATCGACCGTCTTAAGGAGCTGTTCGGCGCCGGCTTCGCCAACGTCCAGCCGAATTCCGGCTCGCAGGCCAACCAGGGCGTGTTCTTCGCGCTGCTGCAGCCCGGCGACACCATCATGGGCATGAGCCTTTCCGAGGGTGGCCACCTGACCCACGGCATGGCGTTGAACATGAGCGGCAAGTGGTTCAACGTGATCTCCTACGGCCTGAACGCCAAGGAAGAGATCGACTACGAGGCGATGGAAGCGCTGGCCCGCGAAAAGAAGCCCAAGCTGATCATCGCCGGCGCCTCGGCCTACAGCCTGCGCATCGACTTCGAGCGCTTCGGCAAGATCGCCAAGGAAATCGGCGCCTACTTCATGGTGGACATGGCGCATTACGCCGGCCTGATCGCCGCGGGCGTCTATCCCAATCCGGTGCCCTTCGCCGACGTCGTCACCTCGACCACGCACAAGAGCCTGCGCGGCCCGCGCGGCGGCATCATCCTGATGAACGACGAGGCGATCGCCAAGAAGATCAACTCGGCGATCTTCCCCGGCATCCAGGGCGGCCCGCTGATGCATGTCATCGCCGGCAAGGCCGTGGCCTTCAAGGAAGCGCTGACCCCCGAGTTCAAGGCCTACCAGGCTCAGGTCGCCAAGAACGCCAAGGTCTTGGCCGACACCCTGATCGAGCGCGGCCTGCGCATCGTCTCCGGTGGCACCGAGAGCCATGTGATGCTGGTGGACCTGCGCCCCAAGAATCTGACCGGCAAGGAAGCCGAGGCCATCCTGGGCGCCGCCCACATGACCTGCAACAAGAACGGCATTCCCAACGACCCGCAGAAGCCCATGATCACCAGCGGTATCCGCCTGGGCACGCCGGCGATGACCACGCGCGGCTTCAAGGAGGAGCAGGTGCGCGCCACCGCCCATCTGATCGCCGACGTGCTGGACAAGCCGCACGACGAGGCCAACCTGGCCGCGGTGCGCGAGAAGGTTGCCGCGCTGACGCGCGACTTCCCGGTCTACCGTTAAGCCGCCTGCCCGCCGATGCGCTGCCCCTTCTGCACCCATGGTGAGACCCAGGTCGTCGAGACCCGGGAATCCGACGAGGGCGATGTGGTGCGGCGCCGGCGGCGCTGCCTGGCTTGCGACAAGCGCTTCACCACCTATGAACGAGCGGAAATCGCCCTGCCCGTGGTGGTCAAGAAGGACGGCACCCGGGCCGACTTCGATGCAAGCAAGCTGCGCGCCTCGATGCAACTGGCGCTGCGCAAGCGGCCGGTCAGCATCGAGCAGATCGACGCGGCGCTCTCCCGCATCGAGGAAAAGCTGCTGACCAGCGGCGCCCGCGAACTGCCCTCCACCAAGCTGGGCGAGTTCGTGATGCGTGAACTCAAGCGCATCGACAAGGTGGCCTATGTGCGCTTCGCCTCGGTCTATCGCAGCTTCGAGGACGTGGACGAGTTCCGTCAGCTGATCCGCGACATCTAGCCGCCCGCCCTTCCCTCCTAAGGGGGTGGCACCTCCCTCTACGGCAGGACAGAACTGCGGCGCTTCGCCTCCTAGATTTGGCTGTATCGACAGCCGATCTTCCCGGGAGGCACTCATGCAACAGTCGCCCAACCGCCGCCAGATGCGCGGCGTCAGCCTGATCGAGATCGGCGTCGTGACCGCCGTGCTGGGTGTGCTGCTGAGCCAGGCCGTGCCGTCCTTCCGACAGTTCCAGCTGAGCCAGCGTATCCAGGGCATTGCGCAGACCTTGCGAACCGATCTGCAGCAGGCGCGCAGCGAGGCCGTGCTGCGCGGCGAGGCCATCCAGTTCCGTCTCAGCCAGCATGCCGGCGGCAGCTGCTACATCATGCATAGCGGCGCGGCCGGGCAATGCCAGTGCGAGGAAGGTGGCCGCACCATCTGCAACGCTTCCGCCCAGTTGCTGAAGTCCGAGTGGTTGCCCATCAGCCGCGCCGCCACCATCCAGGCGAATGTCGGCAATCTGAGCTTCCATGCACGGCAGGGCATCGTTACCTCCACCGGCAGCATCGAGGTGCGTGGCAGCGACGGCCGGACCATCCGCCATGTGGTCAGCATCGCCGGGCGGGTGCGTTCCTGCACGCCCGGTGGCGGTTTTGCCCATTTGCCGAGCTGCGGCTGACGCAGCGCTATCACCGCCATTCAACAATGGGCGGAGGGATCAGCGGCTAGGCTCCGCCGACAGGCGGTACAACTGAGATCGCCAACCCAGCCCCGCTCCAGATAATGGAATCATGGTCGGCCCCACGTTTTCGCAAGCGGTTCCCCCGAAGCTGCGTACCACCGGCGCGGGCGGCGTGACGCTGGTGGAGCTGATGGTGGCGGCGGTGGTGATCTGTATCTTGCTTGCCATGGCCCTGTCCTCCTACGAGCGCCATGTGCAGCGGGGCCGGCGTGCCGATGCCAGCGCCGCTCTGTCGAGCGTCATGCAGGCGCAGGAGCGTTGGCGCGCCAATCATCCGTCGTATGCGCTGTCGCTGACCGAAGACCTGAATTTCAGCGGGCGCTCGGACAAAGGCTATTACCAGCTGAGCCTGGAGGACGTCGGCCCCGCCGGATATGCGATCAAGGCCACCGCGTCCAGCGGCTCCCCGCAAGCCCGCGACACCGCCTGCTCCACCATGACGATACGCATGCGCGTGGGGGGCATCGTTTACGAGCCCGCCACGGGCTGCTGGCCGCAATGAACGGACATCGGCACCCGAGCTCAGGGCCCGACGCTTGTCGAGCCAAGGGGTGCCGTCGCGGTATCGGGAATTGTGCGGGCCGTCATGACCCATCCTTCGGGCGACGCGGCGGCAGCGGCGGGCGTGAGGCGATGCCGGCGACCGAGCGTCTCAGCCGGCTGCGGCAGCGGGGCGTCAGCCTGGTCGAGATGATGATCGGCTTGGCCGTGGGCATGATCGTCGTGGCCGGCAGCATCGTGATGACGGTGAGTCAGGTCAGCGAGCACCGCCGGCTGCTGCTGGAAACCCAGGTGCAGCAGGACTTGCGCGCCGCTGCCGACCTTGTCATGCGCGATCTGCGCCGGGCCGGCTTCTGGGCCTTGCCGGAACAGGGAGTCTGGGCCGATGGGGCGGAGTCCCCCATGGCCAATGCCTACAGCGCGGCGAGCGCGCCCAGCGAGCAGCAGGTCAACTACAGCTATTCGCGCCACGACAACCGCGCGGGCGGCAGCCCCAAGGATCCCGAGGACAACACGCTCGGCGACAACGAGAGGTTCGGCTTCAAGCGTGAGGGCGGCATTCTGAAGCTGCGCCTGGGCGGGGCTTGGCAGCCGCTGACCGACGAGCGGACGCTGACCATCACGGCCTTCCGCGTCAGCATCGACACCCAGACCCTGGCGCTCGACGAGTTCTGCACCCGCCCCTGCTCCGCCGGCGTGGCGCCCTGTCCGCCGCTGCAGCAGCTCAGGCAGGTGGACCTGTACCTGACCGGCACCGCCGCCCACGACCCCGAGGTGGTCCGCAGCGTGCGGCTCAGCACCAGGCTTCGCAACGACCATATCGCCGGGGGCTGCTGACATGCCGCGGCATTGCCACCATCGCCCGCGCCAGGTCGGCGCAGCCACGTTGCTCACCGTGACGGTGCTGTTCTTCGTGATGGCCATGGTGGCGGCCTTCGCCAGCCGCAACCTGGTCATCGAGCAGCGCATCGCCGGCAACTACTACCGCGCCGGACTGGCTCTGGAAAGCGCCGAGGCCGGTGTGGAGTGGGTTCTGAACCGGCTCAATGGCGGCCTTATAGACGCCAGCTGCAACGACAGCGCTGCCGCCAACAGCGGCTTTCGCCAGCGCTATCTGGGTCTGGCCCAGGATCGCAAGATCAGCCCCTTGCTTGCGCCCTCGGTGAAGGCCGCCTCCTGCGTCAACAAGGGACATGCCGGCTGGAGTTGCCGCTGCCCGGAGGCCGGCGATCCGCCCGACCCCGCGCAGGACGGCCTCGCCGACTACCAGCCCATGTTCACCGTCGAGTTCCAGCCGGCCGAGCGGGCCGGTGCGGTGCGCCTGCGCGTGAAGGGCTGCACCGGCCTGTCGGCCGGCTGCGAGTCGAGCGTTCTTGCGGCTGCGCTCGGCCTGTCCCAGGCCACCGTGGTCGTGGATGCGGCCCTGCTCAGCGCGCTCAAGGTGCCGCCGTCGGCGGCCTTGACGGCCGGCGGCAATGTCGACTTCGGCACCACCGGCCTGGGCCTGCACAATGCCCAGAGCGGCCTCAACGGCCTGCTGCTGCAGGCCGGCGGCAGTTACAGCAACAACACGGCCCGCCTCAGCAGTGCGCCCGGCACCCCGGCCACCGACGCCCTGATCACCGAGGACCGAAGCCTGGCCGGCAATGCGGGCATTGCGCAGACCATGTTCCGGCTCTTCTTCGGTATGGCGCCGCAAACCTATCGCCAGCAACCGGCGGCGCGCACCGTGGTCTGCGCAAGCGGCAACGACTGCAATGTCGCCCTGCTGAAAGACTACAACGCCGGCCACCGCGTCCTCTGGGTGGAGGGCGATGCGCAGATCGCCAGCAACTTCGCGCTGGGCAGCATCGACGACCCGGTACTGCTGGTGGTGAATGGCGCGCTGCGCCTGGACGGCCCGGTGCAGCTGAACGGCCTGGTCTATGCCCGCGGCGACGTGCAATGGATCAATGGCAGCGGCGTCCCGGCCCGGCTTAGCGGCGCGCTGCTCGGCGAGCGCAATGTGCAGGCCGACGGCGTGGTGGACATCGTGTACCACGGCGGCATTCTCCAGATCCTCAGCAAGCAGCGCGGCAGTTTTGTGCGTGTGCCGGGCAGTTGGATCGACCAATGAAGCAGCCCGCCTTCCTTCTCGCCGCCGGTCGACCACCGCCCCAGGCCGGCGCCACCCTGGTCGAGGCCATGGTGGCCCTGCTGATCATGGCCTTCGGCATGCTGGCGATGTCCGGTCTGCAGAGCACGCTACGGCGCAGCGCCGACCTGGCCAAGCAGCGCAGCGAGGCCGTCCGCCTGGCGGAGCTGGACATGGAACAGCAGCGCGCCTTTGCGACCCTGGCGCCGCAGCAGGGCCTGCGCGCGTTCGACGACATCGCGACCGAGGTCAATGACGACGCGGGCGATGCGGTACGCAACACGCAATTCGTCCGGCAGCGCTCGGTCATCGAGCGGGACGAATCCCGCATGAAGCAGATCCATGTCGAGGTGTCCTGGATCGACCGTGCCGGCAAGGCCCAGCAAGTCTGGCTCACCAGCTTCGTCGGCCGGGTCGATCCGCGCCTGAGCGCCGCCCTGGCCATCGCCCCCGATGGCGGGCCGACGCGCCGGCCCATGAACCGCTCGGTCAGCATCCCATCCCGGGCCAAGGATCTTGGCGACGGGCGCAGCATCTTCATGCCGCCGGCCAGCGGCGGCATGGCCTGGGTGTTCGACAACCTCGGCGGCGAGATCATCGGTCGCTGCGAAGGTCTGCCCGAGGGCAGGCCGATGGCCGACCTGACCCTCGCCGACATGGCGGCCCATTGCGGCGGCAGCCTCGGCGCCACGCTGCTCAGCGGCCATGTGCGCTTCTCCACCGTCGAACCGCCGGATCCCGTCGCGCCCGTCAGCGCGCCCCTGCCCTTCGAGATGGGCCTGGACCTGGACAGCGGTGGCCACCCGACGCCGGCCTATCAATGCTTCGTTGGCTCGCCGCCTCCCTTCTCGGCCTCGGCGGCCGAGGGCATCAGGTACTACTGTGCCGTCTATCGCAACAGCACCGGGCGCTGGTCCGGCTTGCTGCGCCTGAACGGCCTTTCCCTGGCGGGCGACGGCTACAAGGTCTGCCGCTACAGCGCCGACTACGACGGCGACGATCACGCGAGCCTCGGCGATGTCGAGAACCTGGAACACCCGCTGCGCTATGTGGATGTGGCCGGGGCGCTGACCCAGCAGAACTTCCTGGTGATCCGCGCCGCCGCCAACTGCCCGCAGGGCACACCGGTCGACCCGTCGCTGGGGCGCTTCTTCAACAGCGCCACGGTGCTGCACCAGCCCGCCGGCATCGTCACGCCGCGCTGACCCTTGCGCCCGCCGGCGCGGCTAGACTGCGCCGATGAGCGACAGCAGCCCCGCCCCCCTCCAGCATCACGACGACCGCAGCGCCATGGCCCATGCCCTGGCCCTGGCCGAGCGCGCCATCGGCCTGTCCGACCCCAACCCGCGCGTCGGCTGTGTGATCCTCGACCGCGATGGCCGCGTGCTCGGCGCCGGCCACACCCAGCCCGCCGGCCAGGCCCATGCCGAGGTGATGGCCCTGCGCGACGCCGCGGGCCATGAGCTGCGCGGCGCCACCGCCTACGTGACCCTGGAGCCCTGCTCTCACCATGGCCGCACGCCGCCCTGCTGCGACGCGCTGATTGCCGCCGGCCTGGGCCGCGTGGTCGCCGCCGTCGGCGACCCCAACCCCCTGGTGGCCGGCCAGGGCATGGCGCGCCTGCAGGCGGCCGGTATCCGCACCGAGCTTGGCCTGCTGGCGGACGAGTCCCGCGCCCTCAACATCGGCTTCTTCTCGCGCATGCAGCGCGGCCGCCCCTTCGTGCGCCTGAAGGCCGCCGCCTCGCTGGATGGCCGCACCGCCCTGCCCGACGGCCAGAGTCAGTGGATCACCGGCGAGGCCGCCCGGCGCGACGGTCACGCCTTCCGCCGGCGCGCCAACGCCCTGCTGACGGGCATCGGCACGGTGCGCGACGACGACCCGCGCCTGGACGTGCGCTACGTGGAAACGGCCTTGCAGCCGCTGCGCGTGATCGTCGACTCGCGCCTGGAAACCCCGCTCGCGGCCCGCATCCTGCAAGCGCCGGGACGGGTGCTGATCTACGCCGCCGTCCCGGACGAGGCGCGCGCCCGGGCGCTGCGCGCCGCCGGCGCCGAGATCGTGTTCCAGCCCGGCCCCGGCGGCAAGGTCGACCTGGCCGCGCTGATGGCCGATCTGGGTGCGCGCGGCATCAACGAGCTGCATGTTGAGGCCGGCCACAAGCTCAACGGCTCCCTGGTCAGGGCCGGCCTGGTGGACGAGTTCTTGATCTACCTGGCACCCAAGCTGCTGGGCGAAGGCCGGGACATCGCGGCCTTCGGCCCGCTGGCCAGCCTGAAGGATGCCGTCGAGCTGCAGTGGCAGGGCGTCGAGCCGGTGGGCCAGGATCTGCGCCTGATCGCCCGACCGGGCGGATGGGCACTCTAGGCCCTCTACAATCCAAGCCTATGCCCATATCACCTGTCCCCGAGCTGGTCGCCGAGCTGGCGGCCGGCCGCATGGTCATCCTGGTCGATGAAGAGGACCGCGAGAACGAGGGTGACCTCGTGCTGGCGGCCGACCATGTGACTCCCGAGGCGATCAACTTCATGGCCAAGTACGGCCGCGGACTGATCTGTCTGACCCTGACCCGCGAGCGCTGCGAGCGCCTGCAGCTGCCGCCGATGGCCACGCGCAACGGCACCAAGCACGGCACGGCCTTCACCGTCTCGATCGAGGCCACCACCGGCGTCACCACCGGCATCTCGGCCGCCGACCGCGCCCGCACCGTGCAGGCCGCCGTGGCCCGCGGCGCCGTGGCCGCCGACCTGGTCCAGCCCGGCCACATCTTTCCGCTGCAGGCCCAGGACGGCGGCGTGCTGATGCGCGCCGGCCATACCGAGGCCGGCTGCGATTTCGCTCGCATGGCTGGCCTGGAACCCGCCGCCGTGATCTGCGAGATCATGAAGGACGACGGCACCATGGCGCGCCTGCCGGACCTGGAGATCTTCGCGCAGGAGCATGGCCTGAAGATCGGCACCATTGCCGACCTGATCGAATACCGCAGCCGCAACGAGTCGATCATCACCCGTGCCGGTTCGCGTTCCATGCAGACCGCCCAGGGCGAGTTCCAGGCCGAGGTGTTCCGCGACCGCAGCGGCGCCGTCCACCTGGCGCTGAGCCATGGCCAGTGGACCGAGGCCGACGAGGTGCTGGTGCGCGTGCACGAGCCGCTGTCGGTGCTGGACCTGCTGGAGGCCGGTCCCTGCTCCCATTCCTGGCCGCTGCCCGCCGCGCTGGCCGAGATCCAGCGTGCCGGACGCGGCGTGGCGGTGCTGCTGAACTGCGGCGAGGACGCCGATGGCCTGCTGGCGCGCCTGCAGCCGACGACCTCCCCGGCCGCGCCGAGCACGACCATGGACCTGCGTACCTATGGCGTCGGCGCGCAGATCCTGCGCGAACTGGGCGTGCACAAGATGAAACTGCTGGGCAGCCCGCGCCGCATGCCCAGCATGACGGGCTACGGCCTGGAAGTGACGGGGTTCAAGGCCCCGGACAACAACTGCTGATTCAAGGACATCCATGCAAGCTGCCGACAAGGGCCGGGCCGTCAATCTCAAGGGCCAAGACCTGCGCATTGGCCTGGTGCAGGCCCGTTTCAACGATGCCATCACCGGCGCCCTGGCGCAGAACTGCCTGGCCGAGCTGAAGGCCCTGGGCGTGGCCGAGGGCCAGATCGACCATGTCACCGTGCCCGGCGCCCTGGAAGTGCCGCTGGCCCTGCAGGCCATGGCCGAGGGTGAGGCCTATGACGCGCTGATCGCGCTGGGCTGCATCATCCGCGGCGAAACCTATCATTTCGAACTGGTGGCCAACGAGAGCGGCGCCGCCGTGACGCGCATCGGGCTGGACTACCAGATCCCCGTGGCCAATGCGATCCTGACCGTCGAGAACGAGGCCCAGGCCTGGGCCCGCGCCGAGGAGAAGGGTCGCGACGCCGCCCGCGTGGCGGTCGAGATGGCCAATCTGCTGGACACCCTGCGTTGAACAAAGACACCATGGCTGACGACAAGAAAACCAACAAACCCGCCGCCAAGCGGGCCCCGGCCAAGTCGGCGCGCCGCCGCGCCCGCGAGGCCGCGCTGCAGGGCCTGTACCAATGGCTGCTGGCCGGCGAAGACGCCGGCGCGATCGACGCGCATATGCGCGAGCAGGACGGCTTCAACAAGGCCGACCTGGCCCATTACAACGCCCTGCTGCATGGTTGCGTGCAGGAGGCGGCCGACCTGGATGCCGTGCTGGCCCTTCATGTCGACCGCAAGACCACCGAGCTCTCGCCGATCGAGCATGCGGTGCTGATGATCGGCGCCTACGAGCTCAAGCATTGCATCGACATCCCCTACAAGGTGGCGATCAACGAGGCGGTCGAGCTGGCCAAGTCCTTCGGCGGCACCGACGGCCACAAATACGTCAACGGCGTGCTGGACCGCGCCGCCGTCGATCTGCGCCCGCTGGAGGTGCAGCAGCAACAGGCCGCGCGTCGCTGATCCGATGAAGCTGGCCCAGCGGCTCGAGCAGATCGAGCCCTTCTACGTGATGGAATGTGCCAAGGCCGCGGCGGAGATCGCCCGCAGCCCGGCCTGCGACCCGGCCCAGGGCGGCCGGCGCATGATCTACCTGAACATCGGCGAGCCCGACTTCGGCGCGCCGCCGGCGGTGCAGGCCGCGGCCCAGGCCTGCATCGAGACGGGCCGCACCCAGTACACGCCGGCCACCGGCCTGCCGGCGTTGCGCCAGGCGATTGCAGGCTGGTACGGCACGCATTTCGGCCTGGACATCGCGCCCGAACGCATCGTCGTCACCGCCGGCGCCTCGGCCGCCCTGCAGCTGGCCTGCCTGGCCCTGTTCGAGCGCGGCGACCGGGTGCTGATGCCCGACCCCTGCTACCCCTGCAACCGCCATTTCGTCGCGGCCGCCGACGCCCAGGCCGTGCTGCTGGACGCCGGTGCGGCGCAGCGCTTCCAGCCCAGCGCCGCGCAGATCGAGGCCGCCTGGGACGCGCAGACCCGCGGCGTGCTGCTGGCCTCGCCCAGCAACCCGACCGGCACCTCGATCGAACCCGAGGAGATGCGCGCCATCGTCGCGGCCGTGCGCGCGCGCGGCGGCGTCACCATCGTCGACGAGATCTACCTGGGCCTGAGCTACGAGGAACATTTCGGCCACAGCGCGCTGGCTCTGGGCGAGGACGTGATCTCGGTCAACAGCTTCTCCAAGTATTTCGGCATGACCGGCTGGCGCCTGGGCTGGCTGGTGCTGCCGCCGGCCCTGGTCCAGCCCGTCGAGAAGCTGGCGCAGAACCTTTTCATCTGCCCCTCCAGCATTGCCCAGCATGCGGCCCTGGCCTGCTTCGAGCCTGCGCAGCTCAGGGAGTACGAACGCCGCCGCGCCGAGTTCAAGGTCCGGCGCGACTACATCGTGCCGGCGCTGCAGCAGCTCGGCTTCACGGTGCCGGTCGTACCGGACGGCGCCTTCTATGTCTGGTTCGACGTCTCGGCCTTCTCGTCCAGCAGCTGGGACTTCTGCTTCGAGATGATGGACAAGGCCCATATCGCCCTGACTCCGGGCAAGGACTTCGGCAAGCTGGGCGCCGAGCGCTGGGTGCGCCTGTCCTTCGCCAGCAGCCTCGACGACCTGAAGGAAGCGGTGGCCCGACTGGCCGCGGCGCTGAAGCACAAGGCATGAGCGACTTCGAGCACGGCCTGCGCGTCTACTGGGAAGACACCGACGCCGGCGGCGTGGTCTTCTACGCCAACTACCTGAAGTACTTCGAGCGCGCGCGCACCGAGTGGCTGCGCGCCCTGGGCTTCGAGCAGGAGCGCATGCGCCAGGACGGCGGCGTGATGTTCGTCGTCGGCAGCACCGCGCTGCGCTACCTGAGCCCGGCCCGGCTTGACGATTTTTTACAGGTCTCGGTGCGCCTTGCCGAGTGCGGTCGTGTCAGCATGACGCTCCATCAGACGGCGCGCTGCGGCGAACGCCTGCTGTGCGAGGGCGAGATCCGCATCGGCTGCGTGGACAGCCGGACCTTCAAACCCACCCGCATCCCCGCGGCCATCCTCCAGGCCCTGGACGCCCAGACCAAGCAACAATGAACCAAGACCTTTCCATCGTCAGCCTGATCCTGCACGCCAGCTTCGCGGTGCAACTGGTGATCGCCGGCCTGCTCGCGATGTCGCTGGCCAGCTGGAGCGTGATCTTCAGCAAGTTCTTCGCGCTGTCCAAGGTCAAGGCCGCCAACGAGGCCTTCGAGGCCGAGTTCTGGTCCGGCAAGAACCTCAACGAGCTCTACAACAGCGTCAACGGCAAGCAGGGCGGTGCCCCGCTGGAGCGCATCTTCGCCGCCGGCATGCGCGAATTCCTGAAGCTGCGCGAGCGCCGCGTCGCCGAGCCCAGCGCCCTGCTGGACGGCGCCCGCCGCGCGATGCGCGCCAGCTTCCAGCGCGAGCTGGACGCGATGGAGTCGCACCTGTCCTTCCTGGCCTCGGTCGGCTCGGTCTCGCCCTATGTGGGCCTGTTCGGCACCATCTGGGGCATCATGCACGCCTTCGTGGGCCTGTCCAACCTGCAGCAGGTGACCCTGGCCACCGTGGCCCCCGGCATCGCCGAGGCCCTGGTCGCCACCGCGATCGGCCTGTTCGCCGCGATCCCCGCCGTGCTGGCCTACAACCGCTTCGCCCGCCAGATCGACCGCAGCGCGATCACGCTGGAGACCTTCATCGAGGAGTTCTCCAACATCCTGCAGCGCAACGCCGGTGCGCCCATCGGCGGCCAGCATGGAGCCGACTGACATGGCTGCCATCAGCCCGCGTGGCGGCGGCCGCCGCCGCACGATCAACGAGATCAATATGGTGCCCTTCATCGACGTGATGCTGGTGCTGCTGATCATCTTCATGGTCAGCGCGCCGCTGATCACGACCGGCCTGGTCGACCTGCCCAGCGTGGGCAAGAGCCGCCAGCAGCCCGACCAGGTGATCCACGTGATCGTCGGCAGCGACGAAAAGCTCAAGCTCAAGATCGACAAGGGCGAGCCCGAAGGCATCCAGATGAACCGACTGGCCGACCGCGTCAAGCAGGCACAGGCGGGCAAGGACAACTCGCCGGTCGTGATCTCGGCCGACAAGGCCGTCAAGTACGAGGCCGTCGTCAAGGTGATGGATGCCCTGCAGAGCGCCGGCATCCAGCGCGTCGGCCTGGCCGTCAAGAGCGGCGCCAGCGGCGGTTGACGCGCAGCCGAAGAGCCACTCCATGAGCGTCCTCGCCCTGCATCGGGACCCCTCGCGTCCGCCGCCCGCCCCGGGCCTGGGCCGCGGCATCGTGCTGGCCCTGATCGCCCATGGCCTGCTGATCGTCGCCCTGACGGCCGGCCTGAACTGGCGCAGCAAGACCGAGCCGGCCTTCGAGGCCGAGCTCTGGGGCGCCGTGCCGGTGGCCGCCGCGCCGCGCGAGCAGGCGCCGCCGCCGGAGCCCGAACCCGAACCGGTCAAGCCACGGCCCGCACCCGAGCCTCCCAAGCCCGATCCGCGCGCCGAGCAGGAGCAGCGCGAGGCCGAGATCGCGATGGAGCGCGAGAAGAAGAAGAAACTCGAGAAGAAGCGCGCCGAGGACGAAGCCGAGCGCAAGAAGCGCGAGCAGGAGCTCAAGGACAAAAAGGCCAAGGAAGAGCAGAAGGCGCGCGACGACAAGGCCAAAGAGGACAAGCTCAAGGAAGACAAGGCCAAGCAGGACAACGCCAAGAAGGCCGAAGCCGCATTGGAGAAGCAGCGTCAGGACAATCTGCGCCGCATCCAGGGCATGGCCGGCGCCACCGGCGCGCCCAACGCCGCCGGCACCGCGCTGCAGAGCGCCGGGCCTTCATCCAGCTATGCCGGCCGCATCAAGGCACGCATCCGCCCCAACATCATCTACAGCGATGCCGGCACGGGCAATCCGGTGGCCGAGGCCGAGGTGCGCGCGGCTCCCGACGGGACGATCCTGAGCCGCCGCCTCGTCAAGAGCAGCGGCGATGCGGAATGGGACAAGGCCGTGCTGCGCGCCATCGACAAGACCGAGGTGCTGCCGCGCGATGTCGACGGCCGCGTGCCCGCCTTGCTCGTCATCAGCTTCCAGCCCCGCGAGTAAGGCCCCGCCCGCGGGCACGTGGGCAGCCTCCGGGGCGCGTCCCTGCTTGTGGGTTGCCATGCATGTGCACATGGAACATGCACGCCGGTCTAGCTGTCACGCCGGCAGGACAGCCTTAGGCTGGGCCGCCGCAGGCTTGAGCGCGCCGAACTCACCCGATCGACTCATAGCAGCCGGACAGGTTGCTCTAAAGCTGCCCATCGCCCGAGGCCGTGGCATCGTGGTTGGACATCCAAGAAGCAACCGGTCGGTCCGTAAAGCTATCGGCCACAAGCCATCTGCTCCGTTCACTCCACGACAGCTCCCAGAGCTGTCCGTTGGCGCAGTCGCCGGAAGCTCCATGCCTGCAAGCCAAGTGCCGCAATCAGTGCGGCACCGTAGGCCAGCGGCATGGCGACCCGGGTCAGCGCCAGGCTGAGCACATAGAAGAAGACGCCGAAACCCACTAGACCTGCACCCATGCCCCGCATCACGCTCTGGCCGGCGCCCGGACCAGCAATATGGTGCGCGAATACCGTGAGGATCAGGCCCATAAAGGGAAACGACGCCAGCACCCCGCTGACCTGCGGCCCCAGCCTTGGGGCAGCGGCCGTCACAACCAGAACGAGCATCATCATCAGAGCGATCCGGGCTGGAATGTCCCACCGCGCCGGCGCCGTGACTCGACGATCTGGCGCCGCCATGGGACTGAAGTGCAGTGCGCCTGCGATCGCCGCCAAGGCGATGGCGAACAGCAGACCCTGTGGCCACTCACTGGCCTGAAGCAGCCCCGCGACCACGGCGAAGGCGAGGCAAGAGCCGATGATCGCCAGCAGGCAACCTCTCGTGGCCAGAAGGCAGTAGGCCCAGACGGCTGCCGCCTGCGCGGCGGTCGCCGTCAGGGACCCGGAGGTCGCTTCACGGGCGAAGGGGGCGCCCTGCTCCAGCGCCAGGAACAGAGAGATCGGCCCCGAGGTCAGCGGCAGCCCCACGAAGAAGCCGCCAATGGACTCGCCCCAGCGGCGGACCGCCAGCGTGGCCCCCAACAGCAGCAACGGCGAAGCGATCAGCTTGAAGAGCAGCAGTTCCATCGGCTGGCCGTTAGCCCCGCAACGGTAGTGCAGCGCCGATGGCGACGAAGATCCCACCGCACGCCTGGTTGAAGCGTCGGCCCACCTTGGCCAGCCAGGGGCGCACACGATGGGCGGCGCTGGCGAGCGCGTACTCGGTCCAAAATTCCGTCACCGCATAGGTGGCGGCCATGATCGCGAATTGCATCAGCAGGCTGCGCTGCGGGTCGATGAACTGCGGAAGCAACGCGCTGAAGAACAGCAGGCCCTTGGGATTAGTCGCCGCTGACAGCAGTCCTTGGCGGAACATGGTGGCACCTGGGGCTCCGGCTTCCCTGGACGGCCTCTCCAACGTGATGGGTGGCGCCCACCACAGCTTGACGCCGAGCCATGCCAAGTAAGCCCCGCCCACCCACTTGAGGACCGTTAGCCACTCCACCGACGACTTGGCCAGCGTACCGATGCCGAACATGCACAGTGCCATGATTGCGGTGAAGCCGACGAGACCACCCACGATCGTGAAGAGGGTCTTGCGGCTGCCGTGCAACGCTCCATGGGTCAGCGCCAGTAATCCATTTGGACCGGGAGACAGCGACATGCCAATGGCGGTCACGAGAAACAGGATCCAAGTATCGAGGGACATGGTCGGAAGTGATTTAATTGCGTGATTTTTCGCTGCACAGACCACATCGGACAAGCGATTTGTCCTCACATAATGCGTGAGCGGAACTCACGCATTGGACATGTTCGATCGGTTACCTCCCATGCAGACCCTGCGCGCCTTCGAGGCCGCGGGCCGCCTCTTGAGCATGACGCAGGCCGCCGACGAGCTGCACCTTACTCATGGCGCCATCAGCCGCCACATCGCCACCCTGGAAGCCGACCTCGGCAAGCCGCTGTTCCTGCGCCTCACGCGCCGTATCGTCATGACGGAGGCCGGTGCAGAGTTCCATGCGACAGTGGCTCGCCTGCTCGGCGAGCTGGCCAGCGAGGCGCAGCGCCTGCGCGGCGACGACCGCGCGAATCGTTTGATGGTAAGCACCAGCGTGTCATTCGCGAGCAAGTGGCTGGCGCCGCGTTTGCCCGGGCTGAGGGCCAGCTGCCCGTCCTTCGATGTCCAGATGGACGTCACGGACGTGAACGTCGACCTGCGGGCGGGTCATGTCGACGCTGCGATCCGCTACGGCTTCGGCAGCTACCCGAACGTGATGTCGGAGCGGGTCCTGGAGGAGTCGGTGACGCCGATATGCAGTCCCGCTTACCAGAGCGAGGCCGGTGGGTTGGCATCGGCGATGGATGTCGTGGGCTGCACCCTGCTTCACGAAGTCGGCATGCTGGTTGACTGGACCCAGTGGTTCGCGCTGGCCGGCCTGAGCCGCAAGCGTCCGCCGCGTGGGCCGACCTTCAGCCACGGCAGCATGGCTGTGGAGGCGGCCATCCGTGGCGAGGGCATCGCGCTGGCCCGCAGCACCCTGGTGGCCGATGACATCGCGGCGGGGCGGCTGGTTGCGCCGTTCCCAAACCTTCTTTTGAAGGCCGAGCGCGGGTACGACCTGGTCTACCGAGTGGGTGAGCGGGACAGCCCGAACATCGCGGCACTCAGGTCTTGGTTAAGCAAGGAGATTAGGGCGTTCAGCAGGACCGTGCGCTGACGCCCGATCCGGTGAAGAGGCGGAATCCGCAAATCCACGGTCAGCTTTGCGCTCGTTTCGTGACCGGCAGTTTGTGGCCGACTGCCGCCCTAGAGATGAGCCGGGCGTAGGTCGGCTCCCGCCGCAAATCCGACATTGCATCGGGCGGCTTGGCCGTCGCGGGCCGGCATCTGCGCGACGGCCAAGCCGTGGCGCGCTCGCTGTTTGTCTTTGCAGGGCGCGGCTTGCCCCAAACAGCACAGCCCGCGCCGCTTCTGGGGCGGCGCGGCGAGCGGCACCGTCCCGACCTAGCGGCGCGCGATCAGCGCGTCCAGCGACCAGCGGCCCGCGCCGCACAGCAACACCGCCAGCAGCAGGCTGCCCCAGAGTTGGTGGCCCAGCAGCGCGGCCGGCGCGATCTCGGCCAGGCTCAGCACCGCGACGATGTTCAGCACCGTCAGCCCCAGCGCCGCGAAGCGCCCGGCGAGCCCCAGCAGCAGCAGCAGCGGCAGCAGCAGTTCGCCGCCGGTGCCCAGGTAGGCCGCGAGCGCGGGCGACAGCAGCGGCACCCGGTACTCGTCCTGGAACAGGGCCAGCGTGGTGTCCCAGTCGCGAATCTTGGTCAGCCCCGAGAGGAAGAACACCTGGGCCACATAAAGCCGTGCCAGCAGCAGCGCCAGCGAGCGCAACTGCTCGACCAGGGCGGCCAGCGGTTGCGCCATGGCCAGCGGGCGTTCCAGCCCGGGGTCGGTCAGGGCCCCGAGCGTCATCTTGATCATCGTGTTCATGCTGTCTTGTCCTTATGCGTCGAGGCGCAGAACCGCCCACAGCCAGCCCTCGCGCAGGGCGGCCTGCAGCCATTGGGAGAAGTCGAAATCCGGATGCGCGGCCAGGCAGCCGTCCAGCGCCGCGCCGAGGCTCTGGCCCGCCAGCAGGCGCGCGAAGAAATCGGCGGGGCCCGCCTCCAGCTCCAGCGTCTCGGCGCGCCAGACGCGCCGCCACACCAGCCGCTGCGGCGGGAGCAGTTGCAGCCCGGGGCGCAACGCCAGGCGCAGCCGTTCCGGCGCTTCCTGCCCCAGCAATGGCAGGGTGTCGGCATCCAGCTCGGCATCGGCCGCCCGCTCGGCTTCATGCAGCGCCCATTCCAGGCGCGCCAGCGCCGGCGGCTCGGCGTCCATGCCGGGCTGCGCCTCCAGAAAGTCGGGCAAGTCCTGACCCCAGCGGCCCAGGTCGCCGCAGCGCGGCGGCCGCTGGCGCCAGAAGGCCCAGGCCATCGCGGCGAACTGCGTCTCGCCCAGCAGCGCATGCAGGCGCGGAAATGCGGCCGTCAATGCCTTGTCCGCCAGGGCCTGCGCATTGCGCCGGTAGGCCCGCAGCCCGGCCGCCGCGCCGCCGGCGATGCCGGCCGGGCTTGTCAGCCCCGCAGGCAAGGCACCGCTGTCGAGGGCGGCCAGCAGGGCCCGCTGGCGCCGGGCTTCGCGCGCGGTTGCGTTCATGGCCGCGCCCTCCCGAGCGCCGCGGCCGCGACGGCATCGGCACGGGCGGCCTCCTCCAGCAGCACCGCCAGCGCGGGGATCTCGGTGTCCCATTCGATCAGGCTGGGCACCGGGCCGAATCGGCGCAGCGCATGGGCATGCACGGCCCAGACCGTCTCGCAGACCCGGCTGCCATGGTTGTCGATCACGATGCCGTCCAGGCGGGCATGCCCGGCCAGGTGGATCTCGCCCACGCTGCCGGGCCGCAACGCGTCGATCCAGGCGCAGGCCTCGCGCAGCGCGCCCGCTTCGGCGCCCTCTTGATCGGGGTCCTCTTGGTCGGGACGGCGGTTGAGCGCATTGACGACCAGGTTGTTGACATCCAGCAGCAGGCCGCAGCCGCTGCGCGCGCTGAGCGCATTGAAGAACTCCGGCTCGGCCAGCGCGTCGTCGTCCCAGGCCAGGTAGGCGCTGAGGTTCTCGACCAGCAGCGGCCGCCGCAGGCGCTCCTGCACCCGCTGCACGTTCGCCACCATGATCGCCAGGCTGGCCTCGGTGAAGGCGATGGGCAGCAGGTCGTTGGCATGACGGCCCGGCGCGCACGCAAAACTGGCGTGATCGGACACGCGCAGCGGCTCGATGCGTTCGACCAGGCCGGCCAATTTCTCCAGATGGGCCTCGTCCAGCCCGCCGGCCGAGCCCAGCGACAGGCCCACGCCATGCAGGCTGACCGGGTATTGCGCGCGGCCCGCGGCCAGCACCTGCAGGGCCGCGCCGCCCGGCGCGAAGAAGTTCTCCGAATGCACCTGCAGGAAGCCCAGGCGCGGCCGCTCGCGCAGCAGCGCCTCGTAATGCGGCTGGCGCCAGCCGATGCCGGCCGGGCTCTGCAGGGCGTCCGGGCTCATCGCAGCTTCATCGCGGGTTCGCCGCTTACTTCTTCATGGCCAGCTTGGCCTTGGCCTCGTCGCTCGTCAGGCCCTTCATGTCCTTGCAGCTGCCCTTGTTCACGTACTTCCATTCGTCGGGGGACATGTCCATCTTCGACTGGCCCGCGCAGGAATGGCTGCCCGAGAGGTTGGCGCAGTCGTTCTGGCCGGCCTTGGCGATGCCGTAGCACTTCTCCTTGCCGCTGTCCTGCGCGGCCGCCTGGGCCGAGAAACCCATGGCCAGCGCGGCGGCCAGGGCAGAGGACACGATGTGCGATGTGGTGTTCATGGAAAACTCCTTGTGGGATCAGGGATCGAAGGCAGCAAGCGCGTCATGCGCTGCTGTGGCCTGCGTCGCGGCAGGCGCCGAAGTCCTTACACTGCGCCGAACAAAAGCTACGCCGACAGGCCTCGCATGACCGATTTCGCCCAGGCCCTGGAAGCGCTGCGCCCGCAGCTGCTGAAGTACGCCCGCATGCAGCTGCACAACCCGGCCTGGGCCGAAGATGCGGTGTCCGAGACCCTGCTGGCCGCGCTGGAGAGACCGCTGGCCTTCGCCGGCCAGTCGCAGCTCAAGACCTGGCTGGTCGGCATCCTCAAGCACAAACTGGTCGACCAGATCCGGCGCAATTGCCGCGAGCTCTCGAGCACGCCGGAAGACGGCGTCGACCTCGACGAGGAGCTGTTCCGGGCCGACGGCCACTGGCGCGAGGCACCGCAGGACTGGGGCGACCCCGAGGCGGCCTTGCGGCAGCTGGAGTTCATCAGGGTGCTGGAGGCCTGCGTCGAGCATCTGCCCGGCCAGCAGGGGCGCCTGTTCATGATGCGCGAGTGGCTGGAACTGGAGACCGACGAGATCTGTAAGGTCCTGGCCATCAGCCCGACCAATCTCTGGGTCATGCTGCATCGCGCACGCCTGCGTCTGCGCGAATGCCTGCAGCTGAACTGGTTTACCCCCACATCGTCCCATCGCCCCGCCTGATCGCCATGCTGCTGCGTCGAACCTGCCGCGAAGTCACCGCCCTGGTGCTGCAAGCCCAGGACCGCGCCCTGCCCTGGCACGAACGCCTGGCCGTGCGCCTGCACATGCTGATCTGCCAGGCCTGCCCGCGCTTCGCCGCCCAGGTGGCACTGATGCGCCGCGCCAGCGCGCGCTGGCGCGCCTATTCCGAATCGGACTGACAGCGCAGCCGCCCCAACGGAGCCCGCGGGGCCGGCGAGAGCTTAATCTCGCAATGCCAGCGCCCGGTTGGCGCGCAGCGCCAGCAGGGTGCAGGCCACGCCGGACAGCAGGTACAGGGTCACCGCCTCCAGCCCGAAATGGGCGGACAGCCCCAGCGCCACCAGCGGCGCGAACGCCGCACCGACCAGCCAGGCCAGATCGGCGGTCAGCGCCGCGCCGGTGTAGCGCAAATGCAGCTCGAAGTTGGAGGTCACCGCGCCCGAGGACTGGCCGTAGGACAGGCCCAGCAGCACGAAGCCGGTGATGATGTAGATGTCCTGCCCGACCCGGCCGCCTTCCAGCAGCGTGGGCGCCAGCAGGCTGAACAGGCCGATCGCGATGGCCAGGATGCCCAGCAGGCGGCGGCGCCCGATGCGGTCGGCGATCAGGCCCGAGACCGGCATTGCCGCCGCGGCCATCACCGCGCCGAACACCTGGATGGCCAGGAACTCGGCGACGCTCTGCTCCGAATACAGCAGGATCCAGGACAGCGGGAACACCGTGACGATGTGGAACAGCGCGTAGCTGGCCAGCGCCGCGAAGGCGCCGATCAGGATGTTGGAGCCCTGGGTCGACAGCAGCTCACCCACATCGCAGGGCTCCAGCTCGTGGCTGTCCATATTGCGTTCGTACTCATGCGTCACCACCAGGCGCAGGCGCGCGAACAGCGCCACCACATTGATCGCGAAGGCGGCGAAGAAGGGATAGCGCCAGCCCCAGTCGAAGAAGTCGCTGCTGGAGAGATTGCTCCACAAATAGGCAAACAGGCTGCCCGCCACCACGAAACCGAGCGGCGCGCCCAGCTGACCCAGCATCGCGTACCAGCCGCGCTTGCCCTGGGGCGCGTTCAGCGCCAGCAGCGAGGGCAGCCCGTCCCAGGAACCGCCCAGGGCCAGGCCCTGGCCGATGCGGCAGGCCGCCAGCAGCGCGATCGCCGCGAAGCCCGCCGTGGTGTAGCCCGGCAGCAGGGCCATGCCCACGGTCGAGCTGCCCAGCAGGAACAGCGCCACGGTCAGCTTGGCGCTGCGCCCGAAGCGGCGCTGGATCCACATGCCGGCCAGCGTGCCCAGCGGCCGCACGACAAAGGCCAGGGAGAACACCGCGAAGGCCCACAGCGTACCCTCCAGCCGCCCCATGTGCGGGAAGAAGATGGCCGGGAACACCAGCACCGAGGCGATGCCGTAGACGAAGAAATCGAAGTACTCGGACGCCCGGCCGATGATCACGCCGACGGCGATGTCGCCCGGCGCCAGGGCCGCGTCCTCGGCGGATTGCGGCTTGTGGTCCGGCACGGCCGGGAAACGGGCGGGGGGGGTAATGCTGGTACTGGACATGACAGATGACTGACTGGCTGGGACAAAATGTCCTATCGATGATCTGCATCAATCAGGATACATTCGCGCCCGGCACACAACTATTGTTTACCCGCGGATCTGGTTTTCCCGATGTCGTCAACGCCCCTGATCAACAAAATCCTTGGCCGCCTCGGCCTCGCCGCCCTGGCCGCTCCGTTGGCAGCGTGCAACACCGTGGTGATGAACCCTTCCGGTGACATCGCCGCGCAGCAGGCCCAGCTGATCGTCACCTCGACCCTGCTGATGCTGATCATCATCGTGCCGGTGATCGCGCTGACCATCCTCTTCGCCTACCGCTATCGCCAGTCCAACACCCAGGCCAGCTACAGCCCGGACTGGCACCATTCCACCCGCCTGGAGCTGCTGATCTGGGGCGCGCCGCTGCTGATCATCATCGCGCTGGGCGCGATCACCTGGATCAGCACCCACAAGCTCGACCCCTACCGCCCGCTGGACCGCATCGACGCCAACCGTGCGGTGCCGGCCGACGTGTCGCCGCTGGTGGTCGAGGTGGTGTCGCTGGACTGGAAGTGGCTGTTTCTCTACCCCGAGCAGGGCATCGCCACGGTCAACGAACTGGCCGCACCGGTGGACCGCCCGATCCAGTTCAAGCTCACCTCGTCCACGGTGATGAACGCCTTCTACGTGCCGGCGCTGGCCGGCATGATCTACACGATGCCGGGCATGGAAACCCAGCTGCACGGGGTGATCAACAAGGCGGGGGTCTACGACGGCTTCTCCTCGAACTTCAGCGGCGACGGCTTCTCGCACATGCGCTTCAAGTTCCATGGCCTGTCGAACGCCGAATTCGACGCCTGGGTCGCGCGCAACAAGGCCGAGGGCGGCGAGCTGAGCCGCGACGCCTACCTGAGCCTGGAAAAGCCCAGCGAGAAGGAAGCCGTGCGCCGCTATGCCAGCGTGGCCAAGGGCCTGTATGACGCCATCCTGAACCGCTGCGTCGACGGCAGCAAGATGTGCATGGCCCAGATGATGGCCATCGACGCCAGCGGCGGCGGCGGCAAGGGCGCCATCGACGGCCTGGCCAGCCGGCCCTGGCGCGACGACCAGACCCGCAGCTACGTGGCCGCCCTATGCACGCCCGAGAACGCCGGCCAGTATGCGGCGCAGCTCGCATCCGTCCGCCAACCCTGAACGGCGGCGCTGAATCGCGGCCCAAGAATTACCGAGAAGATCCACGATGCTCGACGCACAACAGCTCATCTTCGGGCGCCTCAGTTGGGAGGCGATCCCCTTTCATGAACCGATCCTGGTCGGCACCTTCGCCGCCGTCCTGCTGGGCGGCCTCGGCCTGCTCGCGCTGCTGACCAAGTACCGCCTCTGGGGTCCGCTGTGGCACGACTGGCTCACCAGCATCGACCACAAGAAGATCGGCATCATGTACATCGTGCTGGGCATCGTCATGCTGCTGCGCGGTTTTTCCGACGCGCTGATGATGCGTGCCCAGCAGGCCATCGCCTTCGGCGGCGAGGCCGGCTTCCTGCCGCCGCACCACTACGACCAGGTCTTCACCGCCCACGGCGTGATCATGATCTTCTTCGTGGCCATGCCCCTGGTGACCGGCTTCATGAACTACGTGGTGCCGCTGCAGATCGGCGCGCGCGACGTGGCCTTCCCCTTCCTGAACAACTTCAGCTTCTGGATGACGGCCGGCGGCGCGGTGCTGGTGATGATGTCGCTGTTCGTCGGCGAGTTCGCCCGCACCGGCTGGCTGGCCTTCCCGCCGCTGTCGGGCATCCTGGCGAGTCCGGGCGTCGGGGTGGACTACTACATCTGGGCGCTGCAGGTCGCGGGGGTCGGCACGACCTTATCGGGCATCAACCTGATCGTCACCATCATCAAGATGCGTGCGCCGGGCATGAACCTAATGAAGATGCCGGTCTTCACCTGGACCTCGCTGTGCACCAACGTGCTGATCGTGGTGAGCTTCCCGGTGTTGACCGCGACCCTGGTGCTGCTGTCGCTGGACCGCTACCTGGGCACGAATTTCTTCACGACGGACCTGGGCGGCAACGCCATGCTGTACGTGAACCTGATCTGGATCTGGGGCCACCCCGAGGTCTACATCCTGGTCCTGCCCTGCTTCGGCATCTTCTCCGAGGTGGTGGCCACCTTCGCGCGCAAACGCCTGTTCGGCTATGCCTCGATGGTCTACGCGACGGTGGTGATCACGATCCTGTCCTACCTGGTCTGGCTGCACCACTTCTTCACGATGGGCTCGGGCGCCAGCGTCAACAGCTTCTTCGGCATCACGACGATGATCATCTCGATCCCGACCGGAGCGAAGATCTTCAACTGGCTGTTCACGATGTACCGCGGCCGCATCAAGTTCGAGCTGCCGATGATGTGGACCATCGCCTTCATGATCACCTTCGTGATCGGCGGCATGACCGGCGTGCTGCTGGCCGTGCCCCCGGCGGACTTCGTGCTGCACAACAGCCTGTTCCTGATCGCGCATTTCCACAACGTGATCATCGGCGGCGTGCTGTTCGGCCTGTTCGCGGGCATCTACTTCTGGTTCCCCAAGGCCTTCGGCTTCCGCCTCGACCCGTTCTGGGGCAAGCTGTCCTTCTGGTTCTGGGTCATCGGCTTCTACTTCGCCTTCATGCCGCTGTATGTGCTGGGCCTGATGGGCGTGACCCGCCGTATGAGCCAGTTCAGCGATCCCTCGCACCAGATCTGGTTCCAGATCGCCGCCTTCGGCGCCGTGCTGATCGCCCTGGGCATCGCCAGCATGCTGATCCAGTTCTACGTCAGCTTCAGGAAGCGCGAGCAGCTGCGCGACGCGAGCGGCGACCCCTGGGACGGCCGCACGCTGGAATGGGCGACCGCCTCGCCGCCTCCGGCCTACAACTTCGCCTTCACCCCGGTGGTCCACGACCTGGATGCCTGGACGGACATGAAGAAGCGCGGCGCCGTGCGCCCGACCGGCGGTTTCGTGGACATCCACATGCCCAAGAACACCGGCGCGGGCGTGGTCATCGCGGCGCTGGCCACCCTGCTGGGTTTCGCGATGATCTGGCATATGTGGCTGGTGGCCGGCGTGAGCTTCGCGGTGCTGGTGATCGCCGCCATCGTGCACACCTTCAACTACCACCGCGACTACTACATCAAGGCTGACGAGGTGACGCGCAGCGAGGACGCGCGCACCCGGCAGCTGGCGGCCCTGCCGGCCCAGGCCTGAGAAGCCCACAAGAGCGACAGCAACCATGCAAGCAACGCAAACCCTGAGCGGGGCGACGGCCCCGCGCTTCTACGACGACGGCAGCCACCATCCGCAGCAGGGCACCCTGCTGGGCTTCTGGATCTACCTGATGAGCGACCTGCTCATCTTCGGGTCCCTGTTCGCCACCTTCGCGGTGCTGGGCCGCAGCTATGCGGCGGGTCCGTCCGGCGCCGACCTGTTCGACCTGAAGCTGGTGGCGGTCAACACCGCCATGCTGCTGTTCTCGTCAATCACCTACGGCTTCGCGATGATCGGCGCCCAGCAGGGCAGCAAGAAGCTGGTGCTCTCCTGGCTGGCGGTGACCGGCCTGTTCGGCCTGGCCTTCGTCGGCATCGAGCTCTACGAGTTCGCCCACCTGATCCACGAAGGCGCCAACTGGCAGCGCAGCGCCTTCCTGTCCTCCTTCTTCGCCCTGGTCTCGACCCACGGTCTGCACGTCAGCTTCGGCATCATCTGGCTGGTGGTGCTGATGGTGCAGGTCGGCAAGCTCGGCCTGACGGTGGAGAACAAGCGCCGCCTGATGTGCCTGTCGATGTTCTGGCACTTCCTGGACCTGGTCTGGATCGGCGTGTTCACCTTTGTTTATCTGATGGGGGTGCTGTGATGGGCGCTCAACAACACGACCATGGCCATGACGGCCACCACGACGACCCGATGGCCGGGTACCACGTGTCCTTCAAGGGCTATGCGGTCGGCTTCCTGCTGTCGGCCATCCTGACCATCATCCCGTTCTGGCTGGTGATGGCCAAGGTGCTGCCGGCCGACATGACCAAGCTGATCATCCTCGGCTTCGCGGTGGTGCAGATCGTCGTGCAGATGGTCTACTTCCTGCACATGAACGGCAAGGTGGAGGGCGGCTGGTCCATGCTGTCGCTGATCTTCACCGTGGTCTTCGTCGTCATCATCCTGGCCGGTTCGGTCTGGGTCATGTACCACATGAACACCAATATGATGCCCGTGCATGACATGAGCAGCATGCGCTGATGTCCGGCCTGCCGCCGCGGCCGCGCCGCGGCAAGGCCTTCTGGGCCTTGCTGCTGGGCGCGGCCTTGTTCTTTCTGGGCTTCCTGGCGCTGGGCGTCTGGCAGCTCCAGCGCCTGGCCTGGAAGCAGGACCTGATCGCCCGCGTCGAGGCCCGCCTGGCCGCCGCAGCGGCGCCGCCGCCCGCGCGCGCCGCATGGCCGTCCGTCGACAAGGCCGGCTTCGAGTACCGCAAGCTGCGCCTGCGCGGCCGCTTCGACCCTGCGCGCGAGACCCTGGTGGCCGCCAGCACCGAGCTGGGTTCGGGCTTCTGGGTGCTGACGCCGCTGCGCACCGAGCAGGGCGACTGGCTGCTGGTCAACCGCGGCTTCGTGCCGCCCGCGCTGCGCGAGCGCGCCGGCCGGCCCGCGGACGCTCTCGAAGGCGACACCGAGCTGGTCGGCCTGCTGCGGCTCAGCGAGCCGGGCGGCAGCCTGCTGCAGAAGAACGAGCCGGCGGCCGGGCGCTGGTACTCGCGCGACGTGCGGGCCATCGCAACGGCGCGCGGGCTCGAAGGCCCGGTGGCGCCCTTCTTCGTCGATGCGGCGGGCGACCCGCGCACCGAGGTCTGGCCCAGGCCGGGCCTGACCGTGCTGCACTTCAGCAACAATCACCTCGGCTACGCCCTCACCTGGTTCGCGCTGGCCGCCATGGTGGCGGCCGCGCTCGCCTACCTGCTGCACGACGCGCGGCGCCGCCGACCTGCCGGAGACCCCGCTCTTGCCCACCACGATCGCGATTGAGCATCCCTCTGCCCCCGGCCAGGCGCCGGTGCAGCAGGCCGGCCGCAAGAATCTGCTGCAGCTGATCCAGCTGCGCTGGCTGGCCGTGGCCGGCCAGCTCGCCACCATCCTGACCGTGCAGTTCGCGCTCGGCATGCACTTGCCGCTGGCCGAGATGCTGAGCCTGCTGGCCGCGCTGGCCCTGTTCAACCTGGTCTGCTGGCTGCGCAGCCGCGCGCCCTATGGCGTGGGCGACGGCGAGCTGTTCGCCGGGCTGCTGGTCGATGTGGCGGTGCTCACCGGCCAGCTCTACTACAGCGGCGGTGTCACCAACCCCTTCATCTTCCTCTACCTGCTGCAGGTGGCGCTGGGCGCGGTGCTGCTGCGCCGCCGCTACATCTGGGCCATGGTCGGCCTGACCAGCCTGTGCTTCATCGCCCTGACCCAATGGCAGCGCAAGCTCACCCTGCCCGACCTCAGCAGCCCGGAACTGTCCACCCACTACGTCGGTGGCCTGCTGATCTGCTTCACGCTCAACGCCGCCCTGCTGGTGACCTTCATCACCCGCATCGGCCGCAATCTGCGCCAGCGCGATGCCCGCCTGGCCGACCTGCGCCAGCGTGCCGCCGAGGAGGACCACATCATGCGCATGGGCCTGCTGGCCTCGGGCGCCGCGCACGAACTGGGCACGCCGCTGGCCACCCTGTCGGTGATCCTGGGCGACTGGTCGCGCATGGCGCCCTTTGCCGGCGACCCCGAGCTGCGCGAGGAGATCGAGGAGATGCAGCTGCAGCTGCAGCGCTGCAAGACCATCGTCAGCGGCATCCTGCTGTCGGCCGGCGAGGCGCGCGGCGAGGCGCCGGCCCAGACCACGCTGCATGCCTTCCTGGACGAGCTGGTCGAGCAATGGCGCAGCACCCGTCCGGCGCAGGCGCTGCGCTACGAGCGCGGCCAGTTGCCCGACCCGCCGATCATCTCGGACGTCGGCCTCAGGCAGATGATCGACAACGTGCTGGACAACGCGCTGGAGGCCGCGCCGCAGCGGCCGCTGACCCTGCTGGCGCGCTGCGAGGACGAGGAGCTGATCATCAGCGTGCTGGACCGGGGCCCCGGCTTTGCGCCCGAGATGCTGGCGCGCTTCGGCCGCCCCTACCAGTCCAGCAAGGGCCGACCGGGCAGCGGCCTGGGGCTGTTCCTGTCGGTCAATGTGGCGCGCTCGCTGGGCGGCCGCATCGAGGCGCGCAACCGCCCCGACGGCGGCGCCGAGGTGGTGCTGAGCCTGCCGCTGGCGGCGCTGACCCTGCAGGCCCCGGGCGCGGGACAATCCGACCATGGACGCTGAACGACAGCTGCTGATCGTCGAGGACGACGACGCCTTTGCCCGCACCCTGACCCGCTCCTTCGAGCGCCGGGGCTACCGGGTGCTGCGCGCCGCCAGCCTGGACGGCCTGCAGCAGTTGCTGGCCAGTCACCGCCCCGGCTATGCGGTGGTGGACCTGAAGCTGGCCGGCGGCGCCTCCGGCCTGGCCTGCGTGCAGGCCCTGCATGCGCATGACGCGCAGATGCAGATCGTCGTGCTGACCGGCTATGCCAGCATCGCCACCGCGGTCGAGGCCATCAAGCTGGGCGCGCGCCATTACCTGGCCAAGCCCGCCAACACCGACGACATCGAGGCCGCCTTCAATCGCGCCGAGGGCGACGCCGAGGTCGAGCTGACCGAACGCACCACCTCGATCAAGACGCTGGAGTGGGAGCATATCCACGAAACCCTGGCGGCCACCGGCTTCAACATCTCCGAGACCGCGCGCCGCCTGGGCATGCACCGCCGCACGCTGGCGCGCAAGCTGGAGAAGCAGCGGGTGAAGTAGGCCCACCCCCTGCGCGCGCGCCCTCAAGGGGGCGATCCCGTAGGGCCGGCAGAGCCGGATCCTCGGGATCCGCGGGTCCGAGATCGATCAGGAAAGCGTGCCGCCTTCGGCCACCAGATCGCGCTCGGTGTTCAGCGCCACCCGCAGCGCCAGCCGGGTGCCGTCGATCAGGGTCGCCAGCGGCAGGCTGGGCTGGCCCGGGTGCCGCGCCGCCTGCTCGGGCAGGTAGGGGATGTGCATGAAGCCGCTGCGCACCCCGCTGCCGGCCAGCCGGTGCTGCAGGCCGTAGAACACATGGTTGCAGACGAAGGTGCCGGCGCTCTGCGACACCGAGGCCGGGTGGCCGGCCGCGCGCAGGCCCGCGACCATGGCCTTGATCGGCAGGGTCGAGAAATAGGCGGCCGGGGCCCCCGCCAGCACCGGCCGGTCGATCGGCTGCGCGCCGGCGTTGTCGGGGATGCGCGCATCGTCCACATTGATGGCCACGCGCTCGATCGACAGATCGCAGCGTCCGCCGGCCTGGCCCAGGGCCAGCACCAGCAGCGGCCGGGTCTCGGCCAGGGCCGCGGCCAGCGCCTCCAGGGCCGCGCCGAACGCGCAGGGCAGCCGGCGCGCCACGATGCGCGCATCGTCGATCATCTGGCCGTCGAGCGCGCGCGCGATCTCCCAGGCCGGATTGATGGTTTCGCCCCCAAAGGGCTCGAAACCGGTGAGCAGGATCTGGTTCATGCGGCGCATGCTAACCGGGCCGGCTCGGGGTCTGCACCAATCGGCAAGGCGCCGGGCACGCCGCATGCTTGCCATATCGCCACCGTCCACTCCGGAGCCCCAGCATGCCGATTTCCCGCCGCCTGCTTGCCCTCAGCGCCGTCGGGGCCCTGAGCCTCCTGGCCACCAGCGCCCGCGCCCAGACCAAATGGGACCTGCCCTCCGCCTATCCGGCCACCAACTTCCACACCGAGAACCTGCAGCAGTTCGCGGCCGATGTGGACAAGGCCAGCGGCGGCAAGCTCAAGATCACCCTGCACCCCAACGCCTCGCTGTTCAAGGCCCAGGAGATCAAGCGCGCCGTGCAGGGCGGCCAGGCCCAGGCCGGGGAGATCCTGCTGGTGAACTTCGAGAACGAGAATCCGCTGTTCGGCGCCGACGGCATTCCGATGCTGGCCACCGGCTACGGCCAGGCGCGCAAGCTGGCCGAAGCGCAGAGACCGCAGCTGAACCGGCTGCTGGCGAACCAGGGCATGCAGTTGCTCTACACCGTGGCCTGGCCGCCCCAGGGCATCTTCGTCAAGAAGGAGATCGCCTCGGTGGCCGATATGCGCGGCATCAGGTGGCGCGCCTACAGCCCCGCCACCGCCAAGATCGCCGAGCTGATCGGGGCCCAGCCGGTCACCATCCAGCAGGCCGAGCTGAGCCAGGCCCTGGCCACCGGCGTGGTCGAGGCCTATATGTCCTCGGGCTCGACCGGCTACGACACCAAGACCTACGAGAGCATCAAGTACTTCTATGACACCCAGGCCTGGCTGCCGAAGAACGCGGTGATCGTCAACAAGAAGTCCTTCGACGCGCTGGACAAGCCCACCCAGGAGGCCGTGCTGAAGGCGGCCGCGGACGCCGAGGCGCGCGGCTGGAAGACCAGCGAGGAAAAGACCGAGTGGTACAAGAAGGCCCTGGCCGAGAAGGGCATGAAGATCATGCCGGCCGGCCCCAAGCTGATGCAGGACCTGCGCCAGGTCGGCGGCGTGATGGCCGGCGACTGGGAGAAGCGGGCCGGTGCCGAGGGTCAGGCCTTGCTGGGCGCCTACCGCAGGCCCTGAGCCGGCCTCGGCGCATGCCCCGGTCGCCCCTGCGCACGGGAGAGGGTCTACCATCCGTGACTTAGTTGCCGCGCGCGCGGCACGCCCACCGGATCTGGCCCCCTCTCCCTAAGTTGATTCCGGCATAGGGCACCGCGCGAAGAGGCTAAGCTCAGCGGTCTGGCAAACTCAACGACAGAACCGGAGACCCCCGATGCACGACCCGTCCGCGCCCCTGAACTGGCCCCATGCCAAGGCCCAGGACAAGGCCTTCGGTGCATTGGGGGACGAGCCGCATTTCCACTGGCCGACGCCGCCCTACGCGGCCTATCCGCAGCCGCAGGCCCAGGCCTCGCCCGAGCCCTGCGAAATTCTCGGCCTGAACAACAGCCGCACCACCGGTCATGTGATCCTGATGGTGCCGGCCGAGCGGGTGGCCCAGATCAATGTGCCGCCGGCGCGCAACGCGATGCCGCTGAAATTCGGGCAGTTCCGCGCCCTCAAGCTGCTGCGCCCGATCGCCGCCGCGCCGCGCGAGCCGGGCGGCGCCGATGACGCGCTCTCGCTGGATCAGCGTCCGCGCAGCGACTTCAGACTGAACTACCACGGTGGCGGCGAACTCAAGGGCGTCACCATCGGGCACTACCAGGACGACAACGGCCTGTATCTGTTCCCGCCGGTGTCGGACAGCGACGATGCGGTGCTGCGCGTGTTCGTGCCGCGCGAGGTGCTGGCCGGTTTCGAGCTGGGCGAACGCTGCGGCGACCCGCGCGCGCAGGCCGCCGGCGCCGAAGAGACCGAGGACGCGGCACGCGAACAGGACGAACTGCGCAGCCGCCGGGTCGGCGACATCGTGGTGGCCAAGCAGGTGGTGACGATCGAGCAGTTGCTGCAAGCCATCGAGCAGCAGGCCCGGATGCCGATGGTGCGCATCGGCGAAGCCTTGCTGGCGCTGGAGCTGATCACGCAGCAGCAGCTCGAGGAGGCGCTGTCGCTGCAGCGCGACGACCGCTCGGTGCCGCTGGGCCAGCTGCTGGTGCGCAAGGGCGTGATCACGCGCCAGCAGCTGCAGTCGGCCTTGGCGCGCAAGATGGGTTATCCGCTCGTCGATGTGGACAACTTCCCGGTCGATCCCGACGCGGTGCGCAAGCTGCCGCAGGCGGTGGCCAAGCGCCTGGAGGTGCTGCCGCTGGTGCTGCGCGACGGCAAGCTGATCGTCGCGATGGAAGACCCGACCCGGCGCGATGCGATCGAGGAGGTCGAGTTCATCTCCCAGCTGAAGGTGGTGCCGACCCTGACCAAGGTGGGCAGCCTGCTGTTCGCTCTGCCCCAGGTCTACGAGCGCTTCGGCAGCGACGCCATCTCCGCGACCGGCGAGCTGCGCCTCCCCTCGCTGAACCTGAATTTCCAGCTCGACAACGCCGACAAGCTGATCGAGACCCTGGAGCGGGACAGCCAGGAGCGGTCCTCCAGCGAGGACGACGCGCAGATCGAGCAGTCCGACAACTCCCTGGTGCGCCTGATCAACACCATGATCATCGACGCCCACAACCAGGGCGTTTCCGACATCCACATCGAGACCTACCCGGGCCGCGAGAAGGTCAAGATCCGCTTCCGCAAGGACGGCCATCTGCAGCCCTATCTGGAGCTGCCCTGCACCTACCGCAACGCGATGGTCGCGCGCGTCAAGATCATGTGCGACCTGGACATCTCCGAGCGCCGCAAGCCGCAGGACGGCAAGATCAACTTCTCGCGCTTCTCCAGCCAGCACAAGCTGGAGCTGCGCGTCGCCACCATCCCGACCAACAATGGCCTGGAGGACATGGTGATGCGCCTGCTGTCCTCCGCCAAGCCCATCAGCATCGAGAAGCTGGGCCTGTCCACGCCCAATCTGGCCCAGCTGAAGGCGGCCGTGAACCGTCCCTACGGCCTGGTGCTCTGCGTCGGGCCGACCGGCTCGGGCAAGACCACCACCCTGCACTCGGCGCTGGGCCATATCAACACGCCGGATCGCAAGATCTGGACCGCGGAAGACCCGATCGAGATCACCCAGAACGGGCTGCGCCAGGTCCAGGTCAATCCGAAGATCGACTGGACCTTCGCCAAGGCCTTGCGCGCCTTCCTGCGCGCCGACCCGGACGTGATCATGGTGGGCGAGATCCGCGACGAGGAAACCGCCCAGATCGCCATCGAGGCCTCGCTGACCGGCCACCTGGTGCTCTCGACCCTGCACACCAACAGCGCGCCCGAGACCGTCACGCGTCTGCTGGACATGGGGATGGACCCCTTCAACTTCGCCGATTCGCTGCTGGCCGTGCTGGCCCAGCGCCTGGTCAAGCGCCTGTGCCCCAGTTGCCGCAAGAGCGAGCCGCTGCCGGATGCCCAGTTGCAGGAGCTGCTGGACGACTATCTGCATGTCTTCCCGGCCGATCAGCGCCCCGAACGTGACGCGCTGCAGGCCGAATGGCAGACCGGCTATGGCGAGAACGGCCGGCTGGTGCATTACCACAGCGCCGGTTGTGCGAAATGCGACCAAACGGGCTTCAAGGGCCGGGCCGGTTTGCACGAGCTGCTGGCCGTGTCCAAGACCGTGCGTCGCCTGGTGCAGACCGGTGCACGCGCCGAGGAACTGCAGCATTGCGCGCTCGCCGAGGGCATGCGCACGCTGAGGCAGGACGGCATCATCAAGGTGCTGGCCGGGGTCACGACCCTGGCCGAGGTGCGAGCCACCAGCAATACCTGACCCCGGCGCAGGGCCGCGGGCGGCTGCACCTGGCCGGTGCGTATCCGCCGCAACCTGGGCCGCCGGCCCCGCCCGCAGGCGAGCGCGGCGCGGCGCGGGGCCGCCATGCCCCTCGCATCTCCGCTTGTCAGCAGGCGCCGATGTGGTTCATATTGGGCCATCCTCGCCCCCGGAGCCCATCATGGCCCAACCCAGTGCCGCTCTTGGCAGCCATGCCCCGCGATTGCTGCACGACGCGCCGCATGCCCAGCAGATCGCCGCCTCGCACGAGCGCTGCCAGGCCTTCGGGCTGAGCAGCGAGGGCCTGGTCGACCTGCGCCGCCTCGCCAGCGGCCCGCTGCAGGACCTGCAGCAGCGCAATGCGCGCCTGTGCGCCCAGGCCCTGCCGCTGATGGACATGCTGTACGAACAGCTGATGCATGCCCAGAGCATGGTGCTGCTGACCGATGCCAGCGGCTGCGTGCTGCATGCGCTGGGCGACCCCGCCTTCCTGCAGCGCGCCGATCAGGTCGCGCTGGCGCCTGGCGCGCTGTGGGCCGAGGCCGACAAGGGCACGAATGCCGTCGGCACCGCGCTGATGACCGAGGCCCCGACCCTGGTGCATGGCCAGGAGCATTACCTGCGCGCGCTGCAGTTCCTGACCTGCTCGGCCGCACCGATCTTCGACCACAAGGGCGCCCTGCTGGGCGTGATCGACGTCTCCGGCGAACGCCGCTCCTACCACCCCCACACGCTGGCGCTGGCCAGCGTGGCGGCGCGCTTGATCGAAAGCCAGTGGTTCGCCGACCGCTTCCGCCACAGCAACCGGCTGCATTTCCACAGCGCCGCCTCCGGCCTGGGCACCCTGCACGAAGGCCAGCTCGCGCTGGATGAAGACGGCCGCGTGCTCGGCGCCAACCGCCGCGCGCTGGCCCTGCTGGGCCTGACGCCGATGGCCCTGCGGCGCGAAAGCCTGAGCAGCCTGTTCGGCAGCGGCCTGGGCGCGCTGGCCCAGCAGGTCCGCCAGGCCCCGTCCGACGCCCTGCGCCTGAACAGCGCCCGCTCGCCCGCCCTGCCGCTCAACGCCAAGCTGAGTCTGAGCCAGGCCGATCCGAGCCTGCAGCGCCAGCAGGACCGCATCGCTCTGGCCAGCCTGCCGGAAGAGCCGCCGCCCCTCTTCGACCGGCCGGCGCCGCCCGCAGCCCGGCCGCCGGCGCAGCCCGAACCGGCCGGCCGGGCGCCCAGCCTGCGCCAGACCGAGCTGCAGGCCATCGCCAGCGCGGTGCAGGCGTCCGCCGGCAATCTCTCCGAAGCGGCGCGTCGGCTCGGCATCGGCCGCAGCACCTTGTATCGCAAGCTGAAAATCATGGCCTGACGGTGCCGCTCCGGGCCGGTCGGCGCGGCCGCCCGCGGATCCGCGGGCCGGGCCGGGCCGGTTCGGCGCGATTCGGTGGCAGCGTCTATCATCTGCCGCCATGAGTACCACCCCTTCCCATCCCCGTCTGAGCAGCCTCTCGCATGGCGGCGGCTGCGGCTGCAAGATCGCGCCCGGCGTGCTGTCCGAGATCCTGAAGAACAGCGGCGCCAGCCGCATCCTGCCGCCGGAACTGCTGGTGGGCATCGAGACCGCCGACGACGCGGCCGTCTACAAGCTCAACGACGAGCAGGCCCTGGTCGCGACGACCGATTTCTTCATGCCCATCGTCGACGACCCCTACGATTTCGGCCGCATCGCCGCCACCAATGCGATCAGCGACGTCTATGCGATGGGCGGCAGGCCCATCTTCGCGCTCGCCCTGGTCGGCATGCCGGTCAACGTGCTGCCGCCCGAGGTGATCGGCCGCATCCTCGCCGGCGGCCAGGACGTCTGCGCCGCGGCGGGCATCCCGATCGCCGGCGGCCACACGATCGATTCGGTGGAGCCGATCTACGGCCTAGTGGTGCTGGGCCTGGTGCATCCCAGCCAGATCAAACGCAATGCCGATGCCCGCCCCGGCGACCGCCTGGTGCTGGGCAAGCCGCTGGGCGTCGGCGTGCTGTCGGCGGCGCTGAAGAAGGAGCAGCTCGACGCCGCCGGCTACGCCCGCATGGTCGCCAGCACCACCCGGCTCAACACCCCGGGCGTGGCGCTGGCCAGGCTGCCCGGCGTGCACGCGCTGACCGATGTGACCGGCTTCGGTCTGGCCGGCCATGGGCTGGAGCTGGCGCGCGGCGCCGGTCTCTCGGTGCGGATCGACTGGGCGCGCGTGCCCCTGCTGGACGGCGTGCGCACGCTCGCGGCCCAGGGCTTCGTGACCGGGGCCTCGGGCCGCAACTGGGCCGCCTATGGCCATGAGATCGCGCTGCCCGAGGGTTTCGCGCCCGAGGACCGCGCGCTCCTGTCCGACCCGCAGACCAGCGGCGGCCTGCTGGTGTCCTGCGCGCCCGAGGCGGTGGACGAGGTGCTGGCGCTGTTCCGCAGCGAGGGCTTCGACGCGGCCGCCGAGATCGGCACGGTACTGCCGGCCCGGGAGCACCGGCTGGAGATCGTCTAGGCGCCCGCGCCGCGCGGCGCCCGCCTCGATCACAAGCCCGCAATGCGATGCCGGGCAATGTTCCCGGGCCATACTGGCCATACCAGTGGTTGGAAGCTTTGCGGAGATCGCATCATGAACGGACGCAGCAGCAAGCAACAGGACTTTCCGCCCGGGCTTCAGGGCGGGCTCGAGCATGACGCCGAGGACCATCGTCTCGGCGAAACCGGCCAGACCGGCCCCGAAGCCCCGGGCGACCTGAACCGAAGCCATCCGGAATGGCGTGGCGAGGGCGACGCCAAGACGTCCGAGGAGCAGCAGCCTCCGGACAAGGATGACGGGACGGCCCGCGGGGCCTAGCGCCGCGCCCGACTGCCCGTCATCGCGGGGCCGTCATGGCCCCGCCGGCGCGAGCCGCAGGATGCTGGCCGCCATGCGCGCCGCCGCGCCGCGGTGCCGGGCCGCGAAGTCTTCGGCCGCCCGCGCCATCGCGGCACGGCCCGCGTCGTCGCCGAGCAGCGTCGCGGCGGCCTCGATCGCGGCCGGCAGGTCCGGCACGCGCCGCGCGGCACCGGCCGCCAGCGCCAGCGCGGCCGCCTCGGCGAAATTGAAGGTGTACGGCCCCATCAGCAGCGGGCAGGCGCAGGCCGCGGCCTCGATCAGGTTCTGCCCGCCCAGCGGCGCGAAGCTGCCGCCCAGCAGGGCCAGGTCGGCCAGGCCGTAATACAGCGGCATCTCGCGCAGGCTGTCGCCCAGCCAGACCTCGGCCGCCAGCGCCGCGGCCGGCGGCTCGCCCGCGGTCCACTGGCTGCGCCGCGCCAGCGTCAGGCCTTGCCCCTGCACCAGCGCCGCCACCTCGTCGAAGCGCTGCGGGTGCCGCGGCACGATCAGCAGCAGCGGCCGCGCGGCCGGCGGCAACTCGCGGTAGCGGGCCTTGAAGGCCTGCAGCAGCAGGGCCTCCTCGCCCTCGCGCGTCACCGCGCCCAATAGCACCGGACGGGCCAGGCGGGCCCGCCAGGCGCGGCCGCGCGCCAGCAGGGCCAGGTCGGGCTGCAGATCGAATTTCAGATTGCCGGCCACCTCGACCGCAAGCACACCGGCCCGGCGCAGGCGCCGGGCGTCATCCTCGGTCTGGGCCAGGGCCAGGCTCAGGGCCTCGGCGGCCGGACGCATCAGGGCGGCCAGGCGCAGGCCCTGGCGCAGGCTTTTCTCGGACAGGCGCGCATTCGCCAGCACCAGGGGCAGGCCTTGCCGGCGCGCGGCATGCTGCAGGGCCGGCCAGATCTCGGTCTCCATCAGCACGCCGGCCGCGGGCCGCCAGTGGCGCAGGAAGCGCCGCACCGCGCCGGGCGCGTCGTAGGGCAGCCAGGCCTGGGCATCGCCCTCGCGCAGCAGCGCCTGGCCGGCCTCGCGACCGGTGGCCGTGCCATGGCTCAGCAAGAGCCGCAGGCCCGGCCGCTGCTCGCGCAGCGCCGCGATCAGCGGTGCCGCCGCGCGGGTCTCGCCGAGCGAGACCGCGTGCAGCCATAAGCGGCCGGCTTCGGCCGCAGGTCCGCGGTAAAGCCCCAGCCGCTCGCCCCAGAAGGCGCGATACAGCGGCTCGGCCTTGCCGCGCCGCCACAGCTTCAGCAGGTACAGCGGCGTGGCCAGGCGCAGCAGGACGCCATAGAGAAAGCGAGCCATCTGCTCCCTCAAAGCCGCCCCCCAAACAACGGCCTGGCCGGCCGTGGTTCCCGATGGACGTCCCCAGCGGATACCGCCGATCCGGCTTCGCCGGGCGGCCGGTATCGTCCCCTCGAGGGGGCCGGCGAAGCCGGTAGGGGGTGGGCCATCAATGTGCCGAGGCGGCGAAGGTGGCGTCCGGCTTGACGCGCTTGAGCTGCGCCAGCATGTCGTGCCGGATGCGATCCAGCGCGCCCTGCGTATGGCCCTCGAAGCGCAGCACCAGCACCGGCGTCGTGTTGGACGGGCGCACCAGGCCGAAGCCGTCCTCGTACTCGACGCGCAGGCCGTCGATCGTGACGATCTCGGCCGCGCCCGGGAACTCGGCGATCTCCTTGAGCTGCTTGACGACCTCGTGATGCTCGCCCTCGGCGCAGGGCACATTGATCTCGGGCGTGTTGAAGCTGGTCGGCAGGGCCTGCAGCACGGCGCTGGGATCGTCCGAGCGCGACAGGATTTCCAGCAGGCGCGCGGCCGTGTACATCGCGTCGTCGAAACCGTACCAGCGCTCGGCGAAGAAGATATGGCCCGACAGCTCGCCGGCCAGCGGCGCGCCGGTCTCCTTCAGCTTGGCCTTGGCCAGCGAATGGCCGGTCATCCACATCAGCGGACGGCCGCCATGCTCGCGGATCCAGGGCGCCAGGCGCTGCGTGCACTTGACGTCGAAGATGATCTCGGCGCCGGGCTTGCGGCTCAGGATGTCGGCCGCGAACAGCATGATCTGGCGGTCCGGCATGATCATCTCGCCGTCCTTGGTCACGACGCCCAGGCGGTCGCCGTCGCCGTCGAAGGCCAGGCCCAGGTCGGCATCGGTGGCATGCACGATGCGCTTCAGGTCTTCCAGATTCTCGGGACGCGAGGGGTCGGGATGGTGGTTGGGGAAGTCGCCGTCCACCTTGGAGTAGATGTCGATCACCTCGCAGCCCAGCGCGCGCAGGATGGCCGGCGAGCTGGCGCCGGGGATGCCGTTGCCGGAATCGACGACGATCTTCAGCGGACGCGCCAGCTTGCAGTCCCTGACGATGCGCTGGGTGTATTCGGCGACGATATCCATTTGGCCGACGCGGCCCTGACCGGTGGCGTAGTCCTCGGCCTCGATGCGGCGGCGCAGGCACTGGATCTGCTCGCCGTAGACGGCGGCGCCCTTCAGCACCATCTTGAAACCGTTGTAATCCTTCGGGTTATGGCTGCCGGTGACCTGGATGCCGGAGTTGCAGCCATGCTTGCCGCGCGTCGCGGCCACGTAGTAGAGCATCGGGGTCGTGACCGCGCCGATATCCACGACGTCCAGTCCGGTCGACCGGATGCCACGCACCAGCGCCGCCACCAGGCCGGGGCCGGACAGGCGACCGTCGCGGCCCACCGCCACCGCCTTCTCGCCGGCCAGCTTGGCCTCGGTGCCGAAGGCGCGGCCCAGATGTTCGGCCAGCGTCTCGTCCAGGGTCTGACCGACGACGCCGCGGATGTCATAGGCCTTGAAGATGGAGGCGTGTACTTGCATGAGGTCCTTTGTAAACAGAATTCCGGCGAATTGTAGGCATGAGCGCTGTGACAGTTCGTACGCCGCCGCGCCGTCGAATCGTCGCGGCGAAGCCCGTCGTGCCGAGCTGCCCGCATGCATTGGCAGCCCGAGCCTCCGGCGGGAATCGCCCCCGTCCCGGGAGCCCGCCGATCGAACAGCGTGAACAAGCGGGTAGATGTCCGTTTCCGGCGAGTCCGCGTCACCGCCCTGCCTATCATCGGGGCATGGACATCACCGGCCCGCTGGACCCCGCCAGCTGCTACCCCGCCCTGACGGCACGCGACAGCCGCTTCGACGGCCACTGGTTTGTCGGCGTCACCTCGACCGGCGTCTACTGCCGGCCGATCTGCCGCGTGCGCACGCCCAAGGCCGAGAACTGCCGCTTCTACCCGTCGGCCGCCCAGGCCGAGGCGGCGCGCTTCCGGCCCTGCCTGAAATGCCGGCCCGAGCTGGCACCGGCCCCCGGCCAGGTCCCCTGGAGCGTGATGGATGCCTCGCGCACCCTGGCCCGCCAGGCGGCCGCCTGGCTCGACGCCTGCGACGACGAGGAGGCCTCGATCGAACAGCTGGCGGCCCATCTGGGCATCACGAGCCGCCACCTGCGCCGCATCTTCGCGGCCGAGCATGGCGTCACGCCGCTGCAATACCTGCAGACGCGCCGCCTGCTGCTGGCCAAGCAGTTGCTGACCGACACGGCCCTGCCGGTCAGCGAGGTTGCCCATGCGGCCGGCTTCGCCAGCCTGCGGCGCTTCAACGCCGCCTTCCTCGAGCATTACCGCCTGCAGCCCGCCGCCTTGCGCCGCACCGGCGAGCCGCGCGGCAGCGACGGCGCCGCCCTGCTGCGCCTCGCCTACCGGCCGCCCTATGCGGTGGCGGCCCTGCTGGACTTCCTGGCGGCGCGCGCGATCGCCGGCGTCGAGACGGTGGATCTGGCGCGCGGCCGCCTGACGCGCAGCCTGCGCCTCGCCCATGGCGGGCGCGAGCACCGCGGCTGGCTGAGCCTGGCCTTCGACGAGGCCCGCCACCAGGTCCGCATCGAGCTGTCGCCGGGCCTGTGGCCGGCGGTCGGCTCGCTGCTGCCCCTGCTGCGCCGCTGGCTGGACCTGGATGCCGACCCCGGCTGCATCGATGCGGCCCTGGGGCCCTTGGCCGCCGACGAGCCGGGCCTGCGCCTGCCGGGCTGCCTGGACCGCTACGAACTCGCCGTGCGCGCCGTGCTGGGCCAGCAGGTCACGGTGGCGGCGGCGCGCACCCTGGCCTGCCGCCTGGTCGAGCGTTTCGGCCAAGCACTGGAGGGGCCTGCGCCGGACGGCGCCAGCCGGCTGTTCCCTACCCCCGAGCAGATGGCCATGGTGGCCGTCGAGCGCATCGCCGAGCTGGGCATCATCCGGCGCCGCGCCGAGACCCTCATCGCCCTGGCCCGGGCCTGGCCCCGGCTGGCCTTCGCCCGCGTGGGTCCGGGCTGCCCCCCCGAGGACGCCGAGGCGGAGCTGCGCCAGATCCCCGGCATCGGCCCCTGGACCGCCCACTACATGCTGATGCGCGGCTGGAGCTGGCCCGACATCTTCCCCAGCGGCGACATCGTGCTGCGCCGCGCCCTCAGCCCCGACCCGCGGCAGCCCTTGCCGGCGCGCGCCATCGATGCCGCCGCCGAGCGTTTCCAACCCTACCGCAGCTATGCCGTGCTGCGCCTGTGGCGCTGCGCCGCCCGCGACAAGCCATGACCGCCATGACCCTGCATCACATCGCCCAGACCCGCATCGCCACCCCGCTGGGCCCACTGACGGCGGCGCGCAGCGCGCATGGCCTGTCGGGACTGTGGTTCGACGCGCAGCGCCACCATCCGGGCCCGCTGGATCTGCCGAGGCGCGGCGACGACCCGCTGTTCGCACGCACGGCCCTGGCGCTGACGGCCTATTTCGAGGGTCAGGCCTTGCCGGATCTGCCCCTCGATCCGGCCGGCACCGCCTTCCAGCAGGCGGTCTGGCGCGCGCTGTGCCGGATCCCGGCCGGCCGGAGCCTCAGCTACGGCGCGCTGGCCGCGTCCCTCGGCCGCCCCGCCGCCGCGCGTGCGGTAGGCGCCGCCGTCGGGCGCAATCCGCTCTCCATCCTGATACCCTGCCACCGCGCCCTGGGTGCCCAGGGCCAGCTGACCGGCTATGCCGGCGGCCTGCACCGCAAGATCGCGCTGCTGCGCCTGGAAGGCGCAACGTTTCTAGAAGCCGCATGAAACCCTTCGACCTCGCCGAACTCATCCTCCTCGCCGCCATCTGGGGCGCCTCCTTCCTCTTCATGCGCCTGGGTGCCCACGAGTTCGGGCCGATCGCGATGGCGGCGCTGCGCGTCGGCCTGGCCAGCCTGGTACTGCTGCCGCTGCTGGCCGCGCGCCAGGGCCTGAGCGAGCTGGGGCGCGAATGGAAACCGCTGGTGATGGTCGGCCTGTTGAACAGCGCCCTGCCCTTCGCGCTGTTCAGCTACGCGGCGCTGTCGATCACGGCCGGCCTGTCCAGCATCCTGAACGCGACCACGCCGCTGTGGGGCGCCATCGTCGCCTGGGTCTGGCTGGCCCAGCGCCTGAGCCCCGCGCGCGTCGCCGGCCTGGTGCTGGGCTTCGCGGGTGTGCTCTTCCTGGCCTGGGACAAGGCCTCCTTCAAGCCCGGCGGCAGCGGCTGGGCCATCCTGGCCTGCCTGGCGGCGGCGCTGTGCTACGGCGTCGCCGCCAGCTATACCAAACGCTTCCTGGCCCATGTGGGGCCGCTGGCCGTGGCCACCGGCAGCCAGATCGCCGCAGCCCTGATACTGGCCCTGCCCGCGGCGCTGCTGTGGCCGGCCCAGACGCCCAGCGCGCGCGCCTGGGTCGGCGTGGTGCTGCTGGCCGTGCTCTGCTCGGCGCTGGCCTACATCCTGTTCTTCCGGCTGATGGGCCGCATCGGCCCCAGCAACACGATCGCCGTGACCTTCCTGATCCCGGTGTTCGCGGTGCTGTGGGGCTGGCTGTTCCTGGCCGAGACCTTCACGCCGGCGATGGCGCTGGGCTGCGCCATCGTGCTGCTGGGCACGGCCCTGGCCGTCGGGCTGCTGCCGCGACCGCGGCGCGCCTGAGGGGCGTCACGCTCGGCCCGCGCCGCCGGCCTCTTGCGCCAGCAGCCGCAGCAGCCCGGCCTCGTCCAGCACCGCCACGCCCAGCTCGCGCGCCTTGTCGAGCTTGGAGCCGGCCTCCTCGCCGGCGATCACGTAATGGGTCTTCTTCGAAACCGAGCCGCTGACCTTGCCGCCGGCGTTCTCGATCAGCTCCTTGGCGGCGTCGCGGGAGAGGGTCGGCAGGGTGCCGGTCAGCACCAGGGTCTTGCCGGCCAGCAGGCCTTCGGTTCCCGCGCCATCCGGCAGCAGGGCCAGCACCTCGTCGCGGAACCCGGCCAGGGCCAGCAGCTCCGCACGATGGGACTGCGCATCGAGCCACTGCAGCAGGGCCGCCCCCACCTCGGCAGGCAGGGACGCGATGGCCGGCTCGGCGGCCGAGTCGGCCCGCGCCAAACGGCGCAAGTCCATGCCTTGCTCGCTCAGCTGCCGGCAGCGGAGCTCGGTCATCCTGGGGATCTCCAGCGCGCCCAGCAGCGCGGCGTCGTGCAGGGAGACGCGCAGCTTGGCGCTTGGCGCATGCTCGTCGAGCGCTCGCACGCCGGCCTGCAGCAGGGCGTCGAGGGCCTGCTGGTTTTTCGTCTCGGCAAAGAAGTCGGCAATGGCCTCGGCCACGGTGGCCCCGATGTCCGGCAGCACCCGGAACACGGCCCGGGGGGCACGGCGCACCAGCGCCAGCAGGCCCAGCCAGTCGGCCAGGGTCTTCGCGGTCGATTCGCCGACATGGCGTATGCCCAGCGCGAACAGCAGGCGGGCCAGCGGCGGCTGCCTGCTGGCGGCGATGGCCTCGATCAGGTTTTCGGCCCATTTGGTGGCGATCTTGCCCGCCTGCACGGTCTCCGGCGTCACGCCGTCGCGCTCATCCGCGCGACGCTTCATCTCCAGCAGATTGTCCAGGGTCAGCGCGTAGAGGTCGGCAATGCCCTTGACGTACTCCAGTTCGACCAGATTGTCGATATAGCGCTCGCCCAGACCTTCGATGTCCATCATCCGTCGACCCGCGAAATGACGGATCGCCTCCTTGCGCTGGGCCGGGCAGGACAGCCCGCCCGAACACCGCGCAATCGCCTCCCCCGCTTCGCGCGTCACATGCGAGCCGCAGACCGGGCAGGTCGCCGGCAGACGGTAGGCGGGCTGCAGCGGCTCCCGCGCGGCCGTGAACAGGTCGCTGCCGGGAAGCTCCCGCATCGGCCGGCGCTCCAGCACGACGCCGACGATCTCCGGGATCACGTCGCCCGCGCGGCGCACGATCACGGTATCGCCGATGCGCACGTCCTTGCGCTGCACCTCGCCCTCGTTGTGCAGCGTGACATTGCTGACCGTGGTGCCGCCGACGAAGACCGGCGTCAGCCGGGCCACCGGCGTGATCGCCCCGGTACGGCCGACCTGTACCTCGATGGCTTCGACCGTCGTCAATTGCTCCTGTGCCGGGTACTTGTGGGCCACGGCCCAGCGCGGTTCGCGCGTCCTGAAGCCCAGGCGGCGCTGCAGTTCCAGGTTGTTGACCTTGTAGACGACGCCGTCGATGTCGAACGGCAGGCCGTCACGCAAGGCCCCCATGCGCAAATGGAACTGCACCAGCCCGGCCGCCCCGAACGCCACCTGCCGGTGCTCGCAGACCGGCAGACCCATCGCCTGCAGGGCGTCCAGCAGGGCGCCGTGGCTGGCGGGCAGTTGCCAGCCGCTCGATTCGCCGAGGCCGTAGGCGAAGAAGCTCAGCGGCTTCTGCGCGGCCAGGTTCGGATCGAGCTGGCGCACCGCGCCCGCGGCGGTATTGCGCGGGTTGACGAAGGTCTTCTCGCCGCGCTCGCGTTGCCGCGCATTGAGCGCCTCGAAGTCGTCGCGGCGCATATAGACCTCGCCGCGCACCTCCAGCACCGGCGCCGCCACACCCCGCAGGCGCAGGGGTATCTGAGCGATGGTGCGGATGTTCTGCGTGACGTCCTCGCCCGTCTCGCCATCGCCGCGCGTGGCCGCTTGCACCAGCACCCCATGCTCGTAGCGCAAATTGATCGCCAGGCCGTCGAACTTCAGTTCCGCGGCATATTCGACCGGCGGCGCGAGCTCGGACAGCTCCAGCAGCTTGCGCACGGAGGCATCGAAGGCCTCGGCGCCACTGGCCGTCGTATCGGTCTCCGTGCGGATGCTCAGCATCGGCACCGCATGCCTGACCGGTGTGAAGCCCGCGAGCACCTGGCCGATCACGCGCTGGGTCGGCGAATCGGGCGTCAGCAATGCCGGATGGGCGGCTTCGAGGGCCTGCAGCTCCTGGAACAGCTTGTCGTACTCGGCATCCGGCAGGCTGGGCTGGTCCAGCACGTAGTACAGATGGGCATGGTGGTTCAGCAGCTCGCGCAATTCGGCGGCGCGCGCCACGGCGGCGGCGGAAGGCGGATCGATCATCGTCATGGGGCGGCATTGTGGCGCAGACCGACCCGGACGAGGCCCACGTGCGGCCTGCGTGCCCTGCTGACAGGAGCGGGTCGTGCCACCGGCGAAAATCCCCTCGATGATCTCCCGCTTCCTGAAAATCGCCCTCGTGCTGGGCCTGCTCTCCGCGATCGGCCCCTTCGCCATCGACATGTACCTGCCGGCCCTGCCGGCGATCGGCCGGAGCCTGAACGCCGACATCGGCCAGGTGCAGTGGAGCCTGACCGCCTTCTTCATCTCCATCGGTGCCGGCCAGCTGCTCTACGGGCCCCTGGCCGACATGCTGGGCCGCAAGAAGCCCCTGTATTTCGGCCTGGCGCTGTTCCTTCTGGCCAGCATCGGCTGCGCGCTGGCCGGCGACGTCGACACCCTGATCGCCCTGCGCTTCCTGCAGGGTCTGGGCGCGGCGGCCGGCATGGCGATTCCGCGCGCCGTGGTGCGCGACCTGCATACCGGCACCGATGCGGCGCGCTTGATGTCGCTCTTGATGCTGGTGTTCAGCGTCTCGCCGATCCTGGCGCCGCTGGCCGGCAGCGCGGTGATCGCGCTCACCAGCTGGCGCGGCGTGTTCTGGGCCGTCAGCGTGGCGGCCCTGGCCGGTCTGGTGATGACGGCCCTGTTCCTGAAGGAGACCCGAGCGCCCGAGCAGCGCATCGGCAGCGGCTTCGGCACGGCGCTGGCGGGCTACGGCCTGCTGCTGCGCGACCGGCATTTCATGGGCCTGGTGCTGATCGGCAGCTTCGCCTTGGGCGGCTTCTTCGTCTACCTGGCCAATTCGCCCTTCGTACTGATCGACCATTACGGCCTGACGCCGACGCAGTACAGCCTGGCCTTCGCGCTGAACGCCTTCTCCTTCATCGGCGCCTCGCAGTTCGTCGGCGCTTTGGGCGAACGCTACGGCCTGGCCCAGCTGGTGCGCGTGGCCATCGTCGGCGCCTGCGCCGCGATGCTGGCGATGCTCATCTACTACCTGGGCGGCGGCGACCGCCTGGCGGTGCTGATCGCGCTGTACCTGGTGGCCAGCGCCTTCATGGGCCTGGTGATCCCGACCAGCTCGGTGCTGGCGCTGGACGGCCATGGCGCGATCGCCGGCACGGCCTCGGCCCTGCTGGGCACCTTGCAGATGCTGGTGGGCGCCGTGATGATGGGCCTGGCGGGCCTCTTCACCGACGGCCGGCCGCTGCCGATGGTGGTGGGCATGACCCTGGGCCCGCTGATCGCGCTGGCGCTGACGGCCGGCACCCTGGGCCTGCGTCGGCCACAGCCCTGCCCCGCCGGCTGAGCCTTATCAGCCTTCGGAGGTGGCGGCCACCCGGGTGATCATCACCTGGTCGACGCGGTGGCTGTCCACGTCCATCACCTCGAAACGCCAGCCCTCCCACAGCACATGGTCGGTGCGCTTGGGGATGCGGCGCAGCATCACCATCAGGAAACCGGCCAGCGTGTCGTACTGGCCGGCATGCGGCCAGGCTTCCAGCTCCAGCGCGCGCTGCACGTCGGGAATCGGCGTGATGCCGTCGGCCAGGTAGCTGCCGTCCTCGCGGCGCACGATCTGCTCCTCGTCGTGGCTGGCCACCAGCGAACCCATCACCGTGCTCATCACGTCGTTCAAGGTGATCACGCCGACCACCAGGCTGTATTCATTGACGATCACCGCGAAGTCCTCCAGCACCTGGCGGAACTGCAGGAGCACCTCGGACAGGGTCAGCCGGTCCGGCACGATCAGCACCTTCTTCACCAGCCCATGGCAGGTGCGCAGATTGATGGGCTCATCGCGCAGCACGCGCTGGAACAGGTCGGTGGCGTCCACATAGCCGACCACCTGGTCGATCTCGCCGTCGCAGACCAGGTAGGTGGAATGCGGCGACTCGGCGATGCGGTTGCGGATCAGCGCATCGTCGTCGTCCAGCCCCAGGAAGACCACGCGCTCGCGCGTGGTCATCGCGCTCTCGACGCGGCGCGTTTCCAGCTCGAACACGTTCTCGATCACCTGCTGCTCGGCATCGGCGACGACGCCGGCCAGATTGCCGGCCTCGGTCATCGCCAGGATGTCATGGTGGGTGATGGTGTTGTCGCGCGTCACCGGGCGGCCCGACAGGCGCAAGAGCGCATCGGTGATGGCGCTGAAGGCCCAGGCCAGCGGCTTCAGCAGGGTGACGAGGCTCAGCATCGGCCCGATCAGGGCCAGCGCCACGCGCTCCGGCTCGTTCATCGACCAGCGCTTGGGCACCAGGTCGGCCAGCACGACGAACAGCGCGGTGATGCTGGCAAAGGACAGCGCGAAGGCCAGGGTCTGGGCCTGTTCCGGCGCCACCAGATAGGCCAGCGCGGCGGCGAAGTAAGGCGTGAAGGCCCCCTCGCCGACGATGCCGGCCAGTATCGCCACGGTGTTGACCCCGATCTGCACGACGGTGAAGTAATGGCCCGGCTGCTCCTGCACGGCCAGCACGCGCGCGGCACGGGGGTCGCCCTCGTCGGCCAGCTGCTGCAGCTTCAGGCGCCGCGAGGCCGCCAGCGCAAGCTCGGCCATCGAGAAAAAGGCGCTGGCCGCGATCAGGGCCACGATCAGAAGCAGGCTGCTTGTCATGGATTTCAGTGTAGCGGCAGGCAACACCTGGCCCTGGTTTTTCGCCCCGGCGCGGCGGCGCTGTGCTATTTTTCCGGCCTGGCCCGCGGCGGGCCGCCTTGGGGAGGACGAGCATGACGGTGCTGCTGTCGAATCTTCGCGTGGGCCTGCGTCTGGGCCTGGGTTTCGGGCTCCTGCTGCTGCTGATGCTCGTGATGGGCCTGTTCGCGGTCAACCGCGTCGACCGGGTGCAGGCCAATGTCGGTGAGCTGGCCACCAACTGGCTGCCCAGCACCCAGCAGCTGGCCGGGCTCAACGAGGCGCTCAACCAGATGCGGCGCGCCGAGCTGCAGATGCTGCTGGGCGGTGGCCAGCAGGCGCTGCAGGAGGAAGGCGAGCGGCTCGCCAAGCAATGGGAGGCCGTGCCCCGGCTGCTGGCGGCCTACGAAGCCAGCCTGTCCGGCAGCGAGGAGCGCCAGCGCTTCGGCGAATTCAAGTCCGCCGTCGAGGCCTACAGGAGCACCCAGCCGCGGCTGATCGCGCTGCTGCGCGAGAGCCGGCAGGAGGAGGCGCTGGCCTGGCTGCGCGGCGAATCGCGCCGCGCCTTCCGCGCCACGAGCGAGGGCATCGGCAGGCTGATCCAGCTCAACGACGCCGGCGCGGCCCTGGCCCACCGGGATGCGCAGTCCAGCTACGCCGCCGTGCTGTGGGGCATCTGGCTGATGGTGGCCGTGGCGCTGAGCCTGGGCGGCCTGACCGGCTGGCTGCTGACGCGCTCGCTGACCCAGCCGCTGCACTATGCGACGGCCAGCGCCGACCGCATCGCCGGCGGCGACCTGAGCCTGCAGGTGCGCGCCGAACGGGCCGACGAGCTGGGCGATCTGCTGCGCTCGCTCGCGCGCATGCAGGAGGCGCTGAACCAATCGGTCGGCACGGTCAAGCGCAGCGCCGACAGCATCGCGCTGGCCAGCCACGAGGTCTCCAGCGGCAGCCTGGACCTGTCGTCGCGCACCGAACAGGCCGCCTCCAGCCTGGAGCAGACCTCGGCGGCGATGCAGCAGGTCACCGACACCGCGCGCCAGAGCGCCGGCGCCGCCCGGCAGGCCAGCCTGCTGGCCATCGGCGCCTCCCAGGTGGCCAGCCAGGGTGGCGCCGTGGTGTCGCAGGTGGTCGGCACGATGGACGGCATCCGGGCGGCCTCGCGCAAGATCGCCGACATCATCGGCGTGATCGATGGCATCGCCTTCCAGACCAATATCCTGGCCTTGAACGCGGCCGTCGAGGCGGCGCGCGCCGGCGAGCAGGGCCGCGGCTTCGCGGTGGTGGCCGGCGAGGTGCGCGTGCTGGCCCGGCGCAGCGCACAGGCGGCCCGGGAGATCAAGACCCTGATCGCGAACTCGGTCGATCAGGTCGAGGCCGGCTCGCGCCTGGTGGCCGATGCCGGCGGCACGATGGGCGAGGTGGTGGCGGCCGTGCAGCAGGTCAGCGACATCGTTGGCGAGATCGCCGCTGCGGTGCAGAGCCAGACCCGGAGCCTCACCGAGGTCAATGCCGCGATCGGCCAGCTGGACGGCATGACGCAGCAGAACGCGGCCCTGGTGGAGGAATCGGCCGCCGCGTCGGAATCGCTGCGCGAGCAGGCGGCGAAGCTCGCCGAGGTGGTGGCGCGTTTCCGCCTCGCGGCTTAGCCCCCTACGCGCTTCGCGCGCCCACTCAAGGGGCGGCGCCGACTGCCCGGCAAAGCCGGATCAGCGCTGCCCGCAGGGCAAGACAGAAGTCATTAGCTGAACAAACGGCGGGCGGCGAACGAACCGGCCGCCAGGTCGCGCGCGGCCAGGGCCTTGTAGAGCCCGCCGAGTTCCTGGTCGATCGCGGCAAAGGAATGCAGGTTCAGCAGCTGGCCGCGGTCGTCGCAGATGTCGGCCTCGATGTCGCGCGACAGCAGGCGTGCCGCCTCCTGCCAGGCGGCAAAGGGCTCCAGCGTCTCGGCGGTCTGCGGCACGTCCAGGGTCAGGGTCAGCTCGCGCAGCGACGAGGCCTGCGGGTCCTCGGCCAGCGCGGCCTGCGACTCGAAGCTCAGCAGCAGCACCGGCGGCAGGCCTTCCTCGCCCGAGGGCAGCACCAGCCGGCCCGGCACCGCGCCGGGCACGAAGCCATGGCGCAGCGCGATCTGCTGCACATAGCCCAGGGTCCAGGCGGCACCCCGGCTCTTCAGCTGGATGGCCAGCTGCGCATCATGCTCGCTGGCGAACTGGTCCAGTTCGCGGGCCCGCCCCACCACGTCCAGCATGTCGGGAAACTGCACAAAGCCGCCGACGCCGTCGACAAAGCCCTGCACCTTCTGCACGAACTCCGAGTACTCGATCTCGTTGAGCGCACCGCTGCGGTTGGCCATCTGCACGCCGGCCTGGAATTCGCCGTAGCGCTGGCCCGGCGCCGGCAGCTCCCAGTCGCCCGTCTCGGCATTCAGACCCTCGATGTGGAAGGGCTTGGTGCCGGCGCGGCGGCTGCCGGGCAGCTGCGACAGCGCCATCTCGCCGCTGAGCGGCGCGTCCACGCTGATGGTCGCGATGGCGTCGATCAGGGCGTCGATGCGCGCCGAGGGCCGGCGCGCCGGCTGGCGCACGACGGCGGGCACGGTCTCGTCCAGCGTCGAGAGGAGGCCGCCCCGCTCGCCCGCGGCGGCGTCGGGCTCGAAGGGCGCGGCCACCGCCGCCTGCACCTCGCCGAGGCTGGGTTCGCGGCGCTCGGCACCGCCGGGCATCGAGGGCTCCGCCTGCGGACTGGCGCGGCGCGGACCGGCCTTGCGCGCGCTCCAGGCGCCATGGGCCACGACCCCGGCCAGCACCAGGCCACCGAGGATCGCCAGCAGTTCGGTCAGGGACATGTCGAACCTCCCGCCGGAGCGCCCCAAGAGAGGTTTGCTCGCCGAGGCCCCGGGAGGGGCCTCGGCGAGGCCTTGGGGGCAGCGAACGAAGTGCGCGTGGGGGCCGACATCATGCCGCCTCCGCCATATTGAGCGCGGATTCCATGTCGACCGCGACGATGCGGGACACGCCCTGTTCCTGCATCGTCACACCGATCAGTTGTCTTGCCATTTCCATTGCGATCTTGTTGTGCGAGATGAACAGGAACTGCGTGCCCGCGCTCATCTCCGAAACCAGCTTGGCGTAGCGCTCGGTGTTGGCGTCGTCCAGCGGCGCGTCCACCTCGTCCAGCAGACAGAAGGGCGCGGGGTTGAGCTGGAAGATCGCGAACACCAGCGCGATCGCCGTCAGCGCCTTCTCACCGCCCGAGAGCAGATGGATGGTGCTGTTCTTCTTGCCCGGCGGCTGGGCCATCACCTGCACGCCGGCATCGAGGATCTCGTCGCCGGTCATCACGAGCTTGGCCTGGCCGCCGCCGAACAGGCTCGGGAACATGCGGCCGAAATGCTCGTTGACCTGGTTGAAGGTGCTGGCGAGCAGGTCGCGCGTCTCCAGGTCGATCTTGTGGATCGCGTCCTCAAGGGTCTTCATGGCCGAGCTCAGGTCGGCGTTCTGCGCATCGAGAAAGGTCTTGCGCTCGCGCGCCGCCGTCAGCTCGTCCAGCGCCGCCAGGTTGACCGCGCCCAGGGCCGCGATGTCGCGGTTGATGCGGTCGATCTCGCCCTGCAGGCCGTAGAGCTTGACCGCGCCCTCCTCGACCGACCGGGCCAGGGCCTCGAGATCGACCGCGGCGGCCACCAACTGCTCCATGTACTGCGCACCGCCCAGTTGAGCGGCCTGCTCCTCCAGCTGCAGCTTGGTGATGCGCTCGCGCAGCGGGTCCAGGCTGCGCTCGAATTCCAGGCGCTGCTCGTCGGCCTTGCGCAGGCGCAGGCTCAGGTCGTCGTAGCCGCCGCGCACCGCGGCCAGCTCCTTCTCGCGCTCCAGCTTGACGGCCAGCGCGTCCTGCAGGCCGGCCTGGGCGGCCGCGTCGTTGAGCGTGTCCAGCTCGCGCTGCAGGCCCTCGGCCGAGGCGCTGTTGGTCTGCACCTGGGCCTGGGCGGTCTCGATGCTGCGCTGCAGCTCGCCGCGCCGCGAGGCCAGCGAGCGGGCGCTGAAGGTGGCCTCCTGGGCACGGCGCTCCAGTGCGCGCAGCTGCTCGCGCGCCTCGCCGAGGCGGCGCTCGGCCTGGATCACCGCCTCCTCCAGCTCGGCATGGCGCTCCTGCGTCGTCGCGAGCTGCAGATCCAGCTCCTCGAAGCGGGCCTCGCCGGTGACGCGGCGCTCCTGCAGCTCCTCCATCTGGCCGTCGATCTCGGCCAGCTCCTCGTCGAGCTGGCTGCGGCGGTTGCTGGCGGCCTCGGCCTGCTGGGACAGGCGCAGCAGCTCGACATGCAGCTGGTGCGCGCGGGTCTGGGTGTCGCTGGCCTCGCGGCGCAGGCCCACCATGCGCTGCGCGGCCTCGCTGTGGGCGGCCTCGCTGCGCACCAGCCGGCTCTTGGCTTCTTCCGCGATCAGGGTCTGGGCGCGGCTTTCCAGCATCAGCTGCTCGATCTCCTGGGCGCGCGCCAGCATGCCGGCCTGCTCGGAGTCCGGCGCGTAGAAACTCACCGCGAACTGGCTGACCGCATGGCCCTCGGCGGTCATGATGATCTCGCCATGGGTCAGCCTGCCGCGCCCCGCCAGGGCCTCGTCCATCGAGGCGGCGGTGTAGACGCCCTCCAGCCAGTCGTTCAGCAAGGCCTTCAGGCCCGCATCGTCCAGACGCAAGAGTTCGCTCAGGCGCGGCAGGGTCTCGTGCGTGTTCGCGATCGCCGCGGCCGGCGGCGAATAAAAGGCCAGGCGGGCCGGCGGCGCGTCCAGCGCAAAGGCGCGCACCGTCTCCAGGCGGCCGACCTGCAGCGCGCCCATGCGCTCGCGCAGCGCTGCTTCCAGCGCGTTTTCCCAGCCTTGCTTGATATGCAGCCGGGTCCACAGGCCCTGCAGGCCGTCCAGCCCATGCTTGGCCAGCCAGGGCTTGAGCTTGCCCTCGGTCTGCACCTTTTCCTGCAGCGCGCGCAGCGCTTCCAGGCGTGCCACCAACTCGGACTGACGGGCCAACTGGGCATTGGCATCCTGCTGCACCGCGCGGCGCTGTTCCTCCAGCTGCGGCAACTGGTCCTGCAGCTCGTGCAGGCGCGCATCGGCCAGGTCGCGCGCCTCGTCGGCGGTCTCGCTCTGGCGCTTCAGCGCGACGAGCTTGTCCTGGTCCGGCGCGGCCAGGCCCGCTGCTTCAGCGGCCAGGCGCTCGCGGCGGGTGCGCAACGCGCGGTTCTGCTCGTCGATATTGCGGCTCTCGGCCGCCAGCACCTGGATCTGCTGCTGTACCTGCACGACCGAGCCGCGCTGCTCGTTGGCACGCCCTTGAGCGGCACGCACCGCGTCCTCGGCATTCGGCAGGTTCAACGCCTGCTCCTCGGCCTGGGCCGCCAGGATCTCGCTCTGCTCCTCGGCGGTGGCGATCTGCTCGGCGATCGTTTCCAGCTCGGCTTGCGCCTGTTCGGAGCGCTCCTGCCACTGCTGGTTCTGCACCTGCAGCTCGACCAGTCGCGCCTCGACCCGCTGGCGGCCTTCGACCACATAGCGGATGCGTTCCTCCAGCCGGCTGACCTCCAGCTGGGCCTCGGCCATCCGCCCTTGCGAGGCATGCAGCTCGTCGCCGGCGGCGTAATGGGCCTGGCGGACGGTTTCCAGCTCGGCCTCGACATGGCGCAGCTCGGCCATGCGCGATTCCAGCGCGGTCAGCGCCTGCCCATGCTCGCCCTTGACCCGGCTCTGTTCGCTGCTGGCGTCGCGGTGCTTCAGGAACCAAAGCTGATGCAGCTTCAGGGTGCCGGCGTCCTGCAGGCCGCGGTAGCTGGCCGCGACCTCGGCCTGCTTCTCGAGCTTGTCGAGGTTGTTGTTCAACTCGCGCAGGATGTCCTCGACCCGCGTCAGGTTCTCGCGCGTGTCCTTCAGACGGTTCTCGGTTTCCCGACGGCGTTCCTTGTACTTGGAGACCCCGGCGGCCTCCTCCAGGAACATGCGCATCTCCTCCGGCTTGGATTCGATGATGCGGGAGATCGTGCCCTGGCCGATGATGGCGTAGGCGCGCGGGCCCAGGCCGGTGCCGAGGAACACGTCCTGCACGTCGCGGCGGCGCACCGGCTGGTTGTTGATGAAGTAGCTGCTGGTGCCGTCGCGGGTCAGCACGCGCTTGACCGCGATCTCGCTGAACTGGTTCCATTGCCCGCCGGCACGCGCGTCCTCGTTGCTGAACACCAGCTCGACGCTGGCGCGGCTCGCCGGCTTGCGGTTGCCCGAACCGTTGAAGATCACGTCCTGCATCGACTCGCCGCGCAGCTCCGAAGCCTTGCTTTCGCCCAGCACCCAGCGCACGGCGTCCATGATGTTGGACTTGCCGCAGCCATTGGGCCCCACCACGCCCACCAACTGCCCCGGCAGCTGGAAGTTGGTGGGGTCGGCAAAGGACTTGAAGCCCGAGAGCTTGATCGAGTTCAGGCGCATGGATGCGGGAACAGAACGCTTACTAAGCCGTTGATTTATTTACGGAAAAGCCCCTTGGAAGGGGCCTTGCACGGGCCTGGATGATACCATTGGGCCCTCCCCTGAAATCCGGCTTGCCTGGGCGTCGATGCCCGGGCGGGCCTCGCATCGAAAAACATGGCCAAGACCACTCCCGCCGCTCCGAAGAAGACCACCACCAAGGCTGCCGCTGCACCGAAGATGCGCGAGATGCCGCCCAACCCGCCCTCGGCGCCCAGCAAGGAGCTGCATGTCTTCCCGAACCCGGCGCCGCAGCGCGACTATGTGATCCAGTTCCAGGTGCCCGAGTTCACCTGCCACTGCCCGCTGACCGGCCAGCCCGACTTCGCCCATTTCACGATCGACATGATCGCGGACAAGCTCTGCGTCGAGCTGAAGAGCCTGAAGATGTACTTCTGGAGCTACCGCAACGAGGGCGCCTTCCACGAGAAGGTGACCAACACCATCCTGGAAGACATCGTCAAGGTGACGAATCCGCGCTTCATTCGCATCACCGCCAAGTGGTATGTGCGCGGCGGCATCTACACCAACGTGGTGGTCGAGCATCGCAAGAAGGGTTGGAAGCCCGAGCCCAGGATCGACCTGCCCGCTCACGGCTTCCAGTCCGGTCTGCTGGGCTAATTGGCCTTCGCCACCAGCTCCGCCCACCTCAGCGTCGACGTGACGGTGCGGCGCAGCCGCATCGACGGCTTCGGCGTGTTCGCGGCCGAACGGGTGACCGCCGGTGCGCGCATCGGCGCGCTGACCGGCGAGGCGATCACGGTGGCCGAGGGCCGCCGCCGCGCCCAGGGACGCCAGCGCATCATGCTGGTGGAGCTGAGCGAGAGCCGCGCGGTCGACGCGACCCGCTCCGACGACGCGCTGCGCTTCACCAACCATTCCTGCCGACCGAACGCCCGCATCCGGGTCGAGGATGGCGTGATCGAGTTCTTCGCCCTGCGCGCGATCGCGCCGGACGAGGAGATCACCGTGGCTTACGGCGCCACCCATCACGAAGGACGGCTGGCCTGCCGCTGCGGCCAGGCGGACTGCGCCGGCTGGCTCTGAACGGCGCGTCGCTCGCGCCGATCAGCGCCGCATCACCGGGTTGCGCCGCCAGGCTTCGTGGTTCTCGGCCACCAGGCGCCCGGTGTTGAGCCCGGCCAGATAGCGCTTGAGCATGGCGTCGAACTCGCCCAGCCGCGCCAGGCAAGGGCTGCGGCGCGACCAGCCGACATAGTTCAGCGCCTCGGCGATGAAGGGTTTCAACGCCCGGTATTTGCTCTCGCTGCCGGTCGAGATCAGGTGCGACAGCGCCGGATAATGCGGCGAGATGAGGTAGTCGATCCGCATGGCATCGAGCTTCAGGAAATTCTCCCTGATGCCCGGCCCGACCTCGACGCTCAGACTCGCCTCGATGTACTCGTCCAGCCCGTCCCCGAAGCGGTTGCCATGCGTCATGCCGCCGCGCAGCCCACGCAGATCCTCGCGCCGTTCGAACTTGATCGACTGATCGTTCGCGCGCACGAACACCGAGGTCGGATTGCTGAAGATCGGCGTCTCGGCATAGGCCAGGAACTGCTCGCGCTCGGCATTGCGTTTCAGCTCCGTGATGATGTCGACCTCGCCGTTGCGGGCGCCCTGCAGCACGCGCAGAAAGGGGCCGACATAGCGCAGTTCGTAGGGCAGCTTGATCGCCTGGAGCACGGCCAAGACCACGTCGACACTGGCGCCGCGCAGGGTCTGGCCGTCGTACCAGGCATAGGGCGGGAACTCGGGATCAGCGCTGACGATCACGCGCGTACAGGCCGGCTGGGCCATGCCGGCACCGCTCAGCAACAAACCAAAAATAAGGCAGACGATGCGCACCAGGCCCTCCCCGCGAATCGAACATCAGGAGCACTCCCCTATCATGGCGGCATGAGCTCTCCTGTCAATCCACGCTTGGCGCTGCTGCACCCCTACCCCTTCGAACGCCTGCGCGCCTTGACCCGGGACATCACGCCCAACCCGGCCTACCGTCCGATCAGCCTGGGCATCGGCGAGCCCAAGCATCCGGCGCCCAAGCTGGTCGAGGATGCCCTGGTAGGGAGCCTGAAGAGCCTGGCCGCCTATCCGGCCACCGCCGGCGAGCCGAGGCTGCGCGAGGCGATCACCGGCTGGCTGGCACGCCGCTACGGCCTGAGCCTGGACCCGGCCAGCCAGGTGCTGCCGGTCAACGGCTCGCGCGAGGCCTTGTTCGCGCTAGCGCAGACGGTGATCGACCCGACGCGCCCCGGCGCGACCGTCGTGTGCCCGAATCCCTTCTATCAGATCTACGAGGGCGCGGCCCTCTTGGCCGGCGCGCAGACCGCCTTCGCCAACAGCGACCCGTCACGCAATTTCGCGGCCAACTGGGCCGAGATCGACGCGGCCACCTGGGCCAGGACCCAGCTGCTCTATGTCTGCTCGCCCGGCAATCCGACCGGCGCGGTGATGCCGCTGGAGGAGTGGAAGATGCTGTTCGAGCTCTCCGACCGCCACGGCTTCGTGATCGCCTCGGACGAGTGCTACTCGGAGATCTACTTCCGCGCGGAGGCGCCGCTGTCGGGCCTGGAGGCCGCCGCCCGGCTGGGCCGCACGGATTTCCGCAATCTGATCGCCTTCACCAGCCTCTCGAAGCGTTCCAATGTGCCGGGCATGCGCTCCGGCTTCGTGGCCGGCGACGCCGCCATCATCAAGAAGTTCCTGCTCTACCGCACCTACCATGGCAGCGCGATGAACCCGATGGTGCAGGCCGCCAGCATCGCCGCCTGGGGCGACGAGGCCCATGTGATCGCCAACCGCGAGCAGTACCGCGCCAAGTTCGCCCAGGTGACGCCGCTGCTGTCGGCGGTGCTGGACGTGGCGCTGCCGGACGCCAGCTTCTACCTCTGGGCCGCCATCCCTCCACATGTAGCCGGTGGCGACGACATCGCCTTCGCCCGGGGCCTCTTGGCTCAATACAATGTCGCGGTGCTGCCGGGCAGCCTGCTGGCCCGCGAGGCCCATGGCGTCAACCCGGGGGCCGGCCGCATCCGCATGGCCCTGGTGGCCGAACTGTCCGAATGCGTCGAGGCCGCGCAGCGCATCGTCTCCTATACCCAATCCCTCGCCTGAGCCGTTTCCCATGAGCACTCAACAACTGCAATCCGTCATCGACCTGGCCTGGGAAGGCCGCGCCAACCTCAATCCCGCCAACGCGCCCGAGGTGCGCCAGGCCGTCGAGCATGTGATCGCCGAGCTGGACGCGGGCCGCCTGCGCGTGGCCGAGCGCCAGGGCGTGGGCCAATGGACCGTGCACCAATGGGTCAAGAAGGCGGTGTTGCTGTCCTTCCGCCTGAACGACAACCGCCAGATGGGCGCCGGCGACATGACCTTCTTCGACAAGGTGCCGACCAAGTTCGGCGGCCTGTCGGACGATCAGCTGCGCGCCAGCGGCGTGCGCGTGGTGCCGCCCGCCGTGGCCCGTCGCGGCAGCTTCATGGCCAAGAACGTCGTGCTGATGCCCTCCTACGTCAACATCGGCGCCTATGTCGACGAGGGCACGATGGTCGACACCTGGGCCACGGTCGGCTCCTGCGCGCAGATCGGCAAGAACGTGCATCTGAGCGGCGGCGTCGGCATCGGCGGCGTGCTGGAGCCGCTGCAGGCCAACCCCACCATCATTGAGGACAACTGCTTCGTCGGCGCCCGCTCCGAGGTGGTCGAGGGCGTGATCGTCGAGGAGAACTCGGTGATCTCGATGGGCGTCTACATCGGCCAGAGCACGCCGATCTACGACCGCGAGACCGACACCGTCTCCTACGGCCGCATTCCCGCCGGCTCGGTGGTGATCAGCGGTTCGCTGCCGAAGAACGACGGCAAGTACAGCCTCTACGCCGCCATCATCGTCAAGAAGGTCGATGCCGGCACGCGCGCCAAGACCAGCATCAACGACCTGCTGCGCGCCTGAGAATGACCCACCCCCTACGGCCTTCGGCCGCCCCCATCGGGGGCATGCCCGCAGGACCGGCGAGGCCGGATCTTCGGACGCCGCTGGGTTCGTCGGGGGGGCATTTCGCCGTTGGTTCGCTCGCTTAAGGGAGAAAGCATGAGCACCGGAAATATGGAGCGCATCCTGCGCCTGATGGCCGAGAAGGGTGCCTCCGACTGCTATTTGTCGGCCAGCATGCCGGTGCTGATCCGCATCAACGGTCAGATGCTGCAGCTCTCCGATCAGCAGCTCACGCCCAGCCAGCCGCGCCAGCTGATCTCCGAGGTCATCGACGCCGGCCAGCTGGCCGAGCTGGATGCCACCGGCGAGCTGAACATGGCCGTGTCCGTCTCCAAGGTGGGCAGCTTCCGGCTCTCGGGTTTTCGCCAGCGCGGCACGATCGCCGCGGTGTTCCGCCATATCCCGCACAACATCCCCACGCTGGACAGCCTGAACCTGCCGCCCATCCTCGGCAAGCTGATCCAGGAGAAGCGCGGCCTGATCCTGATGGTGGGGGCGACCGGCACGGGAAAAAGCACCACGCTGGCGGCGATGCTGGAGCAGCGCAACCAGACCATGGCCGGCCATATCCTGACGATCGAGGATCCGGTCGAATACCTGTTCAGCAACAAGCGCTCGGTGGTGAACCAGCGCGAGGTGGGCCGCGACACGGCCTCGCTGCAGATCGCGCTGAAGAACGCGCTGCGCCAGTCGCCCGACTGCATCCTGATCGGCGAGGTGCGCGACCGCGAGACCATGACCGCGGCGATCTCCTATGCGCTGTCGGGCCATCTGGTGGTGGCCACGCTGCACGGCAACAACAGCTATCACGCGCTGAACCGCATCCTGTCCTTCTACACACCCGAGTCGCGCCCGGCCCTGCTGAACGACCTGGGCGCGGGTCTGAAGGCCGTGATCTCGCAGCGCCTTGTGCGGGCCGCGGCCGGCGGCCGGGTGCCCGTGACCGAGATCCTCTTGAACACCAAGCTGATCGCGGAGCTGATCGAGCATGGCGACTTCAGCGGCGTCAAGGAAGCGATGGAGAAGTCCATCGCCGAAGGCTCGCAGACCTTTGAGGAGCATTTCGCCAGGCTGATCAAGGACGGCACCATCACCCGCGAGGAAGGCCTGCTGTTCGCCGACTCGCCCACCAACCTGCTGTGGCGCCTGCAGAACGACGGCGAGCCGCAAGCCAAGAGCGCGGCCGGCAAGCCCGAGGAACTGGCCAGCGACGAGGCCAGTTTCACCGAGATCACCCTGGACGTGCGCCCCGAATGAACAACAACAACGCCCTCGCGCTGCTCGAAACCCTGATCGCGCGCCCCTCGGTCACGCCCGAGGACGCCGGCTGCCAGGACCTGATCGCCGAGCGCCTGGGCAGGCATGGCTTCGAGATCGAGCGCATGGACAGCGGCCCAGACAGCTTTCGCGTGAGCAATCTCTGGGCCGTCAAGCGCGGCAGCGCCGGGGCCGACGCCCCCGTGCTGATGTTCGCAGGACACACCGATGTCGTGCCGCCCGGCAAGCTGGAACAATGGACCAGCGACCCCTTCGTGCCCAGCTACCGCGACGGCCGCCTCTACGGCCGCGGCGCGGCGGACATGAAGGGTTCGGTGGCGGCCATGGTGGTGGCGGCCGAGGAGTTCGTCTCTGCCCATCCGGATCACCGCGGCAGCGTCGCCTTCCTGCTGACCAGCGACGAGGAGGGTCCGGCCGTCGACGGCACGGTGGTCTGCTGTGAACAGCTCAAGGCGCGCGGGCAGCGCCTGGACTTCTGCATCGTCGGCGAGCCCACCTCGGTGGAGAAGCTCGGCGACATGGTCAAGAACGGCCGCCGCGGCACGCTCTCCGGCAAGCTCAAGGTCAAGGGCATCCAGGGCCATGTGGCCTACCCGCATCTGGCGCGCAACCCGGTGCACCAGGTCGCGCCCGCGCTGGCCGAGCTGGCCGCGGCCGAATGGGACCGCGGCAACGACTATTTCCCGGCCACCACCTTCCAGATCTCCAATATCCACGCGGGCACCGGCGCCACCAATGTGATCCCGGGCGACGTGGTGATCGATTTCAACTTCCGCTTCTCGACCGAATCGACGCCCGAGGGTCTGAAGCGCAAGGTCGAGGCCCTGCTGGAGCGCCATGGCCTGGAGTACGACCTGGTGTGGACCCTGGGCGGCGAGCCCTTCCTGACCCCGATCGGGTCCTTGAGCGAGGCGGTGCGCGACGCCATCCTGGCCGAAACCGGACTGGCACCCGAGCTGTCGACCACCGGCGGCACCTCGGACGGCCGCTTCATCGCCAGGATCTGCCCGCAGGTCTTGGAGTTCGGCCCGATCAACGCCACGATCCACAAGATCGACGAGAACGTGCCGGCCGACTGCATCGAACCCCTGAAGAACATCTACCGGCGCACGCTGGAATTGCTGCTGGCCTGAGCACAAACCCCAGAGATTTAGCCCCCGGCCTGACGTACAGTCCGGCGCCAGCGGGCCGGTCAAGAGCGCAAAGCGCCACCGGCCCGATCGACAGGGAGGGCAGGCTGATGAATGAGTGCATCGCGGGGCTGCATGAGCCGGCCCGAAACCTGGGCACGGAACGCCGTGCCCCTTGGACGAGCTGCGTATCCGGCATGCTCATCGCGCTGAGCCTGTTGATGATGCCGGGCCTCGGCCGGGCGGCCTGCCAACTCAGCTCGATCGAGTTGCCGGTGATGATGGTCGGCTCGCGGGCCGTTGCCACCTTGGGCATCAACGGCACCGACATCCGCATGATCGTGGACAGCGGCGCGTTCTACAGCTCTCTGACGCACGCGGCCGCACAGCAGTTGCAACTGCAGGTCGGCCCATTGCCCTGGGGCATGACGGTGCAGGGCCTGACCGGCGAGATCGAGGCCGGCGTGACGACGGTGAAGCGTCTGCAACTGCGCGGCGGCGTGATCCCGGATGTGGAGTTCATGGTCGGCGGCAACGGCGAGAGTGGGACCATGGGTTTGCTGGGTCGCAACATCCTGGCCTTTGCGGACGTCGAGTACGACCTCGCGCATGGCGCGGTCCGGCTGATGTTCCCCAATGACGATTGCGGCAACAAGACCATGGCCTACTGGGCCGGTGACAAGCCGGTCTCCGAACTGGACCTGCTGCGCAACGAAACGTCGAGAACACCGGCGATCCAGGCGATCGCCCAGTTGAATGGCAAGAGGCTGCGCGTCCTGTTCGACACCGGCGCGCAATCCCTGGTGTCGCTGCAAGCCGCCAAACGCGCCGGCGTCACCGACATGAAGGCCGCCGGCAAGGTCTATGGCGCCGGCCGCGGCGAGGCCGACGCCTGGACGGCGAAGGTCGACCGGTTCGAATTGGGCGGCGAGGCGATCTCGAACGTCCACTTGAAAATAGCCGATTTTGAGTTCGTGAACTTCGACATGCTGCTCGGCATCGACTTCTTCCTCTCGCACCGCATCTACGTCTCGAAGAAGCAGCGCCGCATGTACTTCACCTACAACGGCGGCACCGTCTTCGCGCTCAGCGCCATCGAGATGGCAAAGGCCCAGGCCTCCAATCCGCCCGGCCCCGCCAGCGCTGCGAGTGCGCCGGAGCCCGCCGGTGAAACCGCGTCTGCCGACCCGCCCACCGATGCGGCCGGCTACGCCCGGCGCGGCGCGGCCTCGGCCGCGAGGCAGGACTTCGCCCGCGCGCTCGCCGATCTGGATCGCGCCTGCGCGATGGCGCCGCAGGTCGCGGAGCATTTCGTGCGGCGCGGCGCGGTGCACGAGAGCATGCGCCAGGAACGGGTGGCGCTGAAGGACTTCGACACCGCGCTGCAGCTCGATCCTGCGCAGACGGAAGCGCGTTTGAGGCGGGCCTGGCTGCGCGCGGGCACGGGCGATCGCGAAGGCGCGCTTGACGACCTGCAGGCGCTGGACCAGAGCTTGGCACCACAGGCCCATCAGCGGCTCCAACTGGCGCAGCTGTACCAGAAACTCGATTTGTCGGATCGTGCGCTGCCCCAATGGACGCACTGGATCTCCGCCCACCCGCATGACTTCGAACTCGGCAGCGTCCTGAACGGCCGCTGCTGGGTGAGAACCATGCTCAACATCGAGTTGGACCAGGCGCTCGACGACTGCGACAAGGCCATCGACCTGGAATCGAAGAACAGCCACTACTACGACAGCCGCGCCTGGCTGCGCCTGCGCCGCGGCGAGCTGCGCAAGGCGCTCGCCGACTACGAGCGTGCGCTGAAACTGCTGCCGGACAGCGCCTGGTCGCTCTACGGCCGCGGCATCGTGCGCCGCAAGTTGGGGGAAGAGGCGATCGGCCAGGCCGACATCGAGGCGGCACGCAAGCTGGAGCCCTCCATCGACGCCCAGGCCGGCCGCCACGGGCTCGCCGCCGACCCGGCCCAAAGCAGGGCAGCGACGAGCGGCTAGAACCGGCCAGGCCGGTCGCCGCACGCATCGGCGACAATCGGGTCCTGTCCAGACCTAGCAGCCATGAAGTTACTGAATTGCATCGAGGCCCAAGCCGCCCGCCTGACCGAGGCGGGCGTTTCTTTTGGGCATGGCACCGTCAACGCCTTCGACGAGGCCGCCTGGCTGGCGCTGTGGCGCCTGGCCCTGCCGCTGGATGCGCTGGACCTGCATGCCGAGCAAGACCTGACACCGGAACAGCTGGCGCAGATCGTCGCACTGGTCGACGAGCGCATCGCCACGCGCAAGCCCGCCGCCTACCTGACCCGCGAGGCCTGGCTGCAGGGCGTGCCCTTCTATGTCGACGAGCGCGCGATCGTGCCGCGCAGCTTCATCGCCGAGCTGATCGCCGATGCCAGCATCGATGCCTGGCTGTCAGATCAGACCACCCGCGTGCTGGACCTGTGCACCGGCAACGGCAGCCTGGCCGTGCTGGCGGCCATGGCCTGGCCCGAGGTGCAGGTCGACGCGATCGACCTCAGCCCCGAGGCGCTGCAGGTGGCGCGCATCAATGTGGACCGGCATGGTCTGGCCGAGCGCATCCGCCTCTTGCAGGGCGACGGCCTGGCGCCGGCCGCCGGCCAGCGTTACGACCTGATCCTCTGCAACCCGCCCTATGTCAACAGCGGCTCGATGGCGGCCCTGCCGGCCGAATACCGCGCCGAGCCCGAACTGGCGCTCGCGGGTGGGTCCGACGGCATGGATTTCGTGCGCGGCCTGCTGGCCGCAGCACCCGCGCACCTCACGGCGCATGGCGTGCTGGTGCTGGAGATTGGCAATGAGCGCGGCTTCTTTGAGGCCGCTTTCCCGAACCTGGAAGTGGCCTGGATGGAAACATCGGCCGGAGAAGACCAAGTGTTGTTGATTACTCAGGAAGCGCTGTCCGCATCATGATCACGCTGCGCAATATCACGCTGCGCCGCGGCACCAAGGTCGTCCTCGACGACGCCAGCGTCACGCTGCAGCCGGGCGAGAAGATCGGTCTGGTGGGCCGCAACGGCGCAGGCAAGTCCAGCCTGTTCGCGCTCTTGACCGACCGCCTGCAATCGGACAAGGGCGATGTCGAGATCCCGCGCCAATGGGCCGTCGGCGAGGTGGCGCAGAACATGCCCGAGACCGACCTGCCGGCCACCGATTTCGTGCTGGAGGGCGACACCCGCCTGATGGCCGCGCGTAAGGCCCTGGAAGAGGCCGAGGCGGCCGAGGACGGCCATGCGATGGCCGATGCGCACGGCCTCCTGATGGATGCCGGCGCCTTCGACGCCAAGCCGCGCGCGCAGGCTCTTCTGATGGGCCTGGGCTTCAAGGGCGAGCAGGTCGATGCGCCGGTCAACAGCTTCTCGGGCGGCTGGCGCATGCGCCTGCAGCTGGCGCGCGCGCTGATGTGCCCGGCCGACCTGATGCTGCTGGACGAGCCGACCAACCACCTGGACCTGGACGCGCTGGTGTGGCTGGAGGCCTGGCTGCAGCGCTATGACGGCACCTTGATCATCATCAGCCACGACCGCGAGTTCCTCGATGCGATCACCAAGGTGACCCTGCATCTGGACGAGGCCAAGCTGATGCGCTACGGCGGCAATTACACCGCCTTCGAGGCGATGCGCGCCGAGCGCATGGTCTTGCAGCAGGCCGCCTTCGAGAAGCAGCAGGACCGCATGGCGCATCTGCAGAAGTTCATCGACCGCTTCAAGGCCAAGGCCAGCAAGGCCAAGCAGGCGCAGAGCCGCGTCAAGGCGCTGGAACGGATGGAGAAGCTGGCGCCGGTGCTGACCGCCTCCGACTTCTCCTTCGAATTCCGTGAGCCGATCAGCCTGCCGAACCCGATGCTGATGTTCGACGAGGTGGCCTGCGGTTACATGGTGCCCCGGTCCACCGAGTACGGCGGCCCGCCCCCCGAGGGGGCCGGCGGCAACGCCTTGGGGCGGCCCGGCGCCGCTGCCGCTGACACCGATCTGGTCGAGAAGATCATCGTGCGCGGCATCGACCGCTCGGTGCTGGCCGGCCAGCGCATCGGCATCCTGGGCGCGAACGGCCAGGGCAAGTCCACGGTGGTGAAGACGGTGGCGCGCATGCAGCGCGCGATGAGCGGCAAGATCACCGAGGGCAAGGGCCTGTCGATCGGCTACTTCGCCCAGCAGGAGATGGACGTGCTGCGGCCCGACGAGGGCCCGCTGTCGCACATGGTGCGCCTGGCCAAGGAGGTCAGCCCGAGCGCCCGGGAACAGGAACTGCGCGACTTCCTGGGCCAGTTCCGCTTCGTCGGCGACATGGTCAACCAGGCGGTGGGCAGCCTCTCCGGCGGCGAGAAGGCGCGCCTGGTGCTGGCGATGCTGGTCTGGCAGCGCCCCAACCTGCTGCTGCTGGACGAACCGACCAACCACCTGGACCTGCAGACGCGCGAAGCGCTGTCGATGGCGCTCAACGAGTTCGAGGGCACGGTGATGCTGGTCAGCCATGACCGCGCGCTCTTGCGCGAGGTCTGCGACGAGTTCTGGCTGGTCACCAAGGGCGGCGTCGGTCCCTTCGACGGCGATCTGGACGATTACCAGAAGTGGCTGCTGGACCAGTCCAAGGAGGCGGCCAAGCTGGCCAAGGAGGCCGCCAAGGAAGCAGCCAAGAAGGCAGCATCATCTCCGTCGCCAAGTCCGGCGCCGGCCGCCGCCCCCGTGGCTGCCCCCGAGCCGGCCGCGCCGTTGGTCTTCAAGCGCGAGGACCGCAAGGCCAGCGGCCAGGCCCGCCAGCGTCTGGCCGAGCAGACGAAACCGCTGCGCAAGGAGATGGAGCAGATCGACGCCAGGCTCAACAGGCTGGCCGACGAGCGCCAGGCCATCGAAGCCGAGCTGGCCGCGGGCACCGCTGCGCCGGCCAAGATCGCCGAGCTGGGCAAGCGACTCAAGGCCATCCACGACGAGTTGGAGGCCGCCGAACTGCGCTGGCTGGAGCTCAGCGCCGAGGTCGACGCGATCCAGGCCGCGGCCTGATCGACCAATCGATCGATCAGGCCAGCAGCACGCCGGCGATCGCGATGATCGCCGGCAGCGCCTGCACGTACAGAATCTTGCGGCTGGCCGTGGCCGCGCCGTAGAGCCCGGCCACCAGCACGCAGCCCAGGAAGAACAGCTGCACCGCCATGTCGCCGCGCGCTAGTCCCCAGATCAGTCCCGCGGCCAGGAAGCCGTTGTACAGGCCCTGGTTCGCCGCCAGCACCTTGCTGGCCTCGGCGAACTCCGGCGTCAGTCCGAAGGCCTTGCGGCCCTTGGGCGTGGTCCACAAAAACATCTCCAGCACCAGGATGTAGAGATGCAGCAGGGCCACCAGACCCACCAGCACATTGGCCACCATCGTCATCGACCGTTCTCCTCGGTTTGAATAACCATTTTAATTGTGTGCAATTTAATTGCCAACTACATTATCACCCATGACACGCAGCAAGACCCCCAGCACCTCTCCAGCGCTTCCCGCGGGCGACGACTGGCTGCGCCTGGACCGGCAGCTGTGCTTCGCGCTCTACGCCAGCTCGCTGGCCATGACCAAGCTCTACAAGCCCTTGCTGGAGCCGCTGGGCCTGACCTATCCGCAATACCTGGCGATGCTGGTGCTTTGGGAGCAAGATGGCATCAGCGTTTCCACCCTCGGCCAGCGCCTCACGCTCGATTCCGGCACCCTGACGCCGCTGCTCAAGCGCATCGAGGCGGCCGGCCTGATCGCACGGCGGCGCGCCGCCGAGGACGAGCGCCGCGTTGACATCCTGCTGACAGAGACGGGCCGCAAGCTGAAGGAGCAGGCCCGGCACATCCCGTCCCAGCTGGCCTGCGCCACCGCCTGCTCGCTGGAAGAACTGAGTTCCCTCACGCGACGCCTGCACGAGCTGCGCGAGCAGCTGGCCGGTGCCGAGCTTTCACCCACCACCACCGATAGATAGGAAGACACCATGGCACTCGACAAAGTCCTCTACACCGCCACCGCCACCGCCACCGGCGGCCGCACCGGCACCGCCACCACGCCCGATGACCGCCTCAACCTGAAGCTGGACACACCCAAGGAGCTGGGCGGCGGCGGCGGCGAAGGCACGAACCCCGAGCAGCTCTTCGCTGCCGGCTATTCGGCCTGCTTCATCGGCGCGATGAAGGTCGTGGCCCAACGCCAGAAGGTCGCGCTGCCGGCCGACGTGAGCATCACGACCGATGTGGGCATCGGCCCGGTTGGCCAAGCCTTCGGCATCCAGGTTTCGATGGCGATCTCGATCCCCGGTGTGGACCGGGCCGTGGCCCAGGAACTGGTGAACGCCGCCCACCAGGTCTGCCCCTACTCGAACGCCACCCGCGGCAATATCGACGTGACGCTGAACCTGATCTAAGCCAGCAGCTCCAGCAGCAGCTGGACGCGGGCCTTCACCGGACTCAAGGCGCCGGCGCTCGGAAGGGCGCCGGCGCTTTCCATCACGGGTCCGGCATCGCAGCGCGTGCTGCGCAGCACGCGCACGCCGGCGGCCTGCGCCTCGCGCAGCGCCGCCTCCAGATCCCGCGCCAGGGTGCCGTTGCCGGTGCCGGCCACCACCAGGCCGTCCACCCCCTGGGCCAGCAGGGCTCGCACCACGGTGCCATCCGCGCCGACATGGTTCAGCACGATCTGCACGCGCGGCCATGCCTCGGCCGGCCTTGCGATGCGAGCCAGCCCCAGGCCACCAGCGGCCTCGGGCCAGGCCCCCAGCAGGCGCGGCACGCCCTCCTCCACGACACCCAGCTGCGCGCCCTCGGCCGAGGCAAAGGCATCGATCTTGTAGCTGTGCACCTTGCGCACCTGCTCCGGCCCGTGGATGGCACCGCCGAACACCGTCAGCACGCCGCGCGCAGCGGCATGGGCCGCCAGCGCGACGGCGTCCAGCAGGTTCTGCGGCCCGTCGACCTGCAGCGCGGTGGCCGGCCGCATCGCCGCGGTCAGCACCACCGGCTTGCCCGGTGCCAGCACGCGCTGCAGGAAGAAGGCGGTTTCCTCCAGGGTGTCGGTGCCATGGGTGATAACGACGCCGGCCACCTCGGGACGGGCCAGATGATGGGCAACCCGCCGCGCCAGCATTTGCCAGGTGGCGAAGTCCATGTCCTTGCTGTCCAACTGGGCCACCTGCTCGGCTTCAAGTGGCCGGCCGGCCAGCGGCGGGATGGCCTCGATCAGCTGCTTGACGCCCAGTTGCGCGGCGGTGTAGCCGACGTTGTCGGCCTGGTTCGCCGCCCGGCCGGCGATCGTGCCGCCGGTGCCGAGGATCACGACCAGATTGTTGTTCTTGCTTGCTTCAGACATTCATCAGATCCTGGATGGATAAACAGTCACTGGATATATACTCAGGCGAGATCAGCAACACCGCCCGCGAGGTGCCCATGGACGACAGCCCCAAACTCACCGCCCGCCAGCGGCAGATTTTCGATCTGGTGCGCGACGCCATCGAAAGCACCGGCGCACCGCCGACGCGTGCCGAGATCGCCGCCGAACTGGGCTTCCGCTCGGCCAATGCCGCCGAGGAACACCTGCAGGCGCTGGCCCGCAAGGGCGTGATCGAACTGGTGGGCGGCACCTCGCGCGGCATCCGCCTGAAGTCTGACACATTGCGCGCACTGAACCAGGAACGGCGTCAGCGCGAGGACGGCCTGCAACGGTTCGCGCTGCCCCTGCCGGGCATTGCGCAACTCACCCTGCCCCTGGTCGGCCGCGTCGCGGCCGGCGCGCCCATCCTGGCCCAGGAACATATCGAGCAGAGCTACACGGTGGAGGCCGGCATGTTTGCCCGCAAACCCGACTTCCTGCTGAAGGTCAAGGGCATGAGCATGAAGGACATCGGCATCATGGACGGCGACCTGCTGGCCGTGCAGAAGTCCAGCGAGGCCAAGAACGGCCAGATCGTCGTGGCCCGCATCGGTGACGAGGTGACGGTCAAGCGCTATCAGAAGCGTCGCGACGGCATCAGCCTGCTGCCGGAGAACGCCGACTTCGAGCCCATCCTGGTGTCGCCCGGCGACGACTTCGCGATCGAGGGCCACGCCGTCGGCCTGATCCGCAATTCCCTGAGCTTCTGAGCCGATGAAGGCACGCCACTACGAGGACTGCTACGCGCTGGAGCAGATCCCCAATATCGGCACCGCGATGGCCGCCGACCTGCGGCTGCTGGGCATCACCAGGCCGCAGGAGTTGCGCGGGCGCGATGCCTTCGTGCTGTACCAGCAGCTTTGCGCGATTACCGAACAGCGCCAGGATCCCTGCGTGCTCGATACCCTGATGTCGGCCGTCGATTTCATGCGCGGCGCACCGCCCAAACCCTGGTGGCATTACACGGCCGAACGCAAGCTGGTTTACGGCCCCATCTGAATCGCAGTATGGTCGTGCCAAAGAAGAAAAAGCCCTGGATATTTGCATATCCAGGGCTTTCCATAGATTGGCGGAGTGGACGGGACTCGAACCCGCGACCCCCGGCGTGACAGGCCGGTATTCTAACCAACTGAACTACCACTCCGCGTGGCGATGAATACCGTCTAGAGTATTCATCAAACTGGTACCTCGTAGGGGATTCGAACCCCTGTAGCCACCGTGAAAGGGTGGTGTCCTAGGCCTCTAGACGAACGAGGCAATAACTATCTACCTGAACTGCGCGCCACCAGAATTTGGTGGAGGTAAGCGGGATCGAACCGCTGACCTCTTGCATGCCATGCAAGCGCTCTCCCAGCTGAGCTATACCCCCGTATCGGGCACGCGCCGTTCAAGCGAATCAATCTTCTATCTTCTGAAATACGAGCGGCCAACTGAATGGCCGCTTGCATTTTGACATCAACGTGTCTGCAAACCTTGGCGGAGTGGACGGGACTCGAACCCGCGACCCCCGGCGTGACAGGCCGGTATTCTAACCAACTGAACTACCACTCCGCAGTGGGATAAGTTCGTAACTGAAAAAGATTATATATCAATAATCCATCTCAATTACCAAGCCTTATCAAACTTGGCGTCCCCTAGGGGATTCGAACCCCTGTAGTCACCGTGAAAGGGTGGTGTCCTAGGCCTCTAGACGAAGGGGACTAATCCTTCTTCATACCTGAACCGCGCGCCACCAAGAAGACTTGGTGGAGGTAAGCGGGATCGAACCGCTGACCTCTTGCATGCCATGCAAGCGCTCTCCCAGCTGAGCTATACCCCCAAAGAATTCCCTCAGGATCTGCGAACAATCTCGAGAACTTTCATTCCCTGGACTGCTGCGATTCTTTGTGTATCGCGCCGTTCAAGCGAGAAAAAGATTATAGAACGAATTTCAGATGCCGCGCAAGCGGTTGATGACAATTTCTTTGTCGAACAGTTCCAGTACCGCGTCGAGCGAGGGAGTTTGTGCGCGACCGCACACCAGCACCCGCACCGGGATGGCGAGTTGCGGCATCTTCAAGCCGTGCGCGCCGATGGCTTCCTTGATCGCGGCCTGGATGGTCGCCTTCTTCCACTCGGCGAGCGCGGCCAGCTTCTCGGCCAGCGCTGCCACGGCCGGCTTCACCGCATCGGTGATGTGCGTGGCCAGATCCTCGGCCGCGGGCGCGACCGGGGCGAAATACATGGTCAGCCAATCGGCCAAGGCCACCGTCGTCGCACAGCGATCCTTGAACAGCGCGCACAGCGGTACCAGCCTGGACGCCGGCGCGGCGATGCCGCGCTTGGCCAGTTGGCCCTCGACCAGCGCGGCCAGGCGCGTGTCGTCGGCCTGCTTGATGTACTGGCCATTCACCCATTCCAGCTTGGCCGGATCCCACTGCGCCGGGCTCTTGGACAGATGGCTGCCATCGAACCAGGACACCAGTTGCTCGCGCGTGAACAGCTCGTCGTCGCCATGGCTCCAGCCCAGGCGCGACAGGTAGTTCAGCATGGCCTCGGGCAGATAGCCGTTCTCCTCGTAGGCCGTCACGCTGACGGCGCCACGGCGCTTGCTGAGCTTCTGGCCGTCGTCGCCCAGGATCACCGGCACATGGCCGAACTGGGGCAGCGGCGCACCCAGCGCCTTGAAGATATTGATCTGCCAGGGCGTGTTGTTGACATGCTCGTCGCCGCGGAACACATGGCTGATCTGCATGTCCCAGTCGTCGACCACCACGGCGAAGTTATAGGTCGGCACGCCATCGGTGCGCTGGATGATCAGATCATCGATCTCGCGGTTGTTGATCGTGATCGGGCCCTTGACCACATCGTCCCAGCTCACGTCACCGTCGATCGGATTCTTGAAGCGCACCACCGGCTTCACGCCCTCGGGAATGGCCGGCAGCACCTTGCCCGGCTCGGGACGCCAGGTGCCGTCGTAGCGGCGCTTCTCGCCGCGCGCCTCCTGGCCGGCCTTCATGGCGTCCAGTTCCTCGGGCGTGCAGTAGCAGCGGTAGGCCGTGCCGGCGGCGATCATCTGTTCGATCACCTCGTTGTAGCGCTGCAGGCGCTCCATCTGGTAGATCGGGCCCTCGTCGTACTCGAGGCCCAGCCATTTCATCGCGGCCAGGATCTGATCGACCGAATCCTGGGTCGAGCGCGCCACATCGGTGTCCTCGATGCGCAGCACGAACCGGCCACCGTAATGGCGGGCGTAGGCCCAGGAATACAGCGCGGTTCGCGCCGTGCCCAGATGCAGAAAGCCGGTGGGCGAGGGTGCGATGCGGGTGCGCACGGGCGTGGTGTTGACTGGTTGGCTCATTGATTCAGCGTGGAAAATCCGCGCAGCAGATCGTCGGTGATGTCGTCAGGGTGCTCCAGGCCCACGGCCAGGCGGATCAGCCCTTGGCCGATGCCGGCGGCCTGGCGCTGCGCTTCGGTCAGGCGGCCATGCGAGGTGGTGGCCGGGTGCGTGATGATGGACTTGGTGTCGCCCAGGTTGGTGGCGATGGAGATCACTTGGGTGCTGTCGATCAGGTGGAAGGCCGCGGCACGCGCGGCCTCGGCCCCTTCCGCACCCTTGCGGCCGTGCAGGTCGAAGGACACCACCGCCCCACCCTGCCCGCCTTGCTGGCGCATCGCCAGTTCATGCTGAGGATGCGAGGCCAGGCCGGGATAGTGGACGCGCGCCACCTCGGGCCGTCCCTCCAGCCATTGCGCGACCTTCAGCGCATTTTCGCTGTGGGCCTTCATGCGCAGCCCCAAGGTCTCCAGCCCCTTCAGCACCACCCAGGCATTGAACGGCGCCAGGGTCATACCGGCGGTGCGGACCACCGGACCGAACATGTCCTTGATCAGCTTGTCCGGCCCGCACAGCGCGCCGGCCATCACGCGCCCCTGGCCATCCAGGTACTTGGTGCCCGAATGCATCACCAGATCGGCGCCCAGATCGGCCGGCCGCTGCAGCGCGGGCGAGCAGAAGCTGTTGTCCACCACCAGCAAGGCGCCGGCACCATGAGCCATCTCGGCCAAGGCGCGGATGTCGCAGACGTCGGTCAGCGGATTGGTGGGCGTTTCGGCGAAGAAGAGCTTGGTCGTCGGTTTGATCGCCGCCCGCCATTCGTCCAGATCGGTCTGCGAGACGAAGCTGGTTTCGACGCCGAACTTGCCGAACTCCTTGGCGAACAGATTGATCGTGGAACCGAACACCGAACGCGAGCAGATCACATGGTCGCCCGACTTCAAGAGGCCCATGATCAGCAGCAGGATCGCGCTCATGCCGGTGGCCGTGGCCACGGCGGCCTCGGTGCCCTCCATCGCGGCCAGGCGCGCCTCGAAGCTGCGCACCGTGGGATTGCTGGTGCGCGAATAGGTGAAGTCCTCCGAGGCCGCGAAGCGCTGCGCCGAGGTCTGGGCATCGGGCTGCACATAGCCGCTGGTCAGGAACAGGGCCTCGGAATTCTCGCCATGCTGGCTGGGAGCCAGCGCGGTGCGCACCGCCAGGGTCTCGGGCCGCAGGCCCGCGGGCAGCCGGGCGCGGGCCAGACGTTGGGCGAGATGGCGCTCTTCGTCGCTGCCCATGTTCACGGCCCCTCGCTACCGCTCTGCAGCGCCAGGCGGCTGCGTGCCGGGCCGTCCTCTTCCTCGCCCTGGGACTTGCGCTGCTCGCGCATCGTGTCGAAGTCCTCGGCCGAGACATCGCCGGTGATGTAGCTGCCATCGAAGCAGGAGGCCTCGAAGCCGTCCAAGCCCGGGCGCAGCGCCGCCACCACGCGCTTCATCGCATCCACGTCCTGATAGATCAACGCGTCGGCGCCGATGTACTGGCGCACCTCCTCGATGCTGCGACCATGCGCGATCAGCTCTTCCTTGGTCGGCATGTCGATGCCATAGACATTCGGGAAGCGCACCGGCGGCGCGGCCGAGGCCAAGTACACCTTGCGCGCGCCGGCCTCGCGGGCCATCTGCACGATCTCCTTGGAGGTGGTGCCGCGCACGATCGAGTCGTCCACCAGCAAGACATTGCGGCCCTTGAACTCGAGGCCGATGGCGTTGAGTTTCTGACGCACCGATTTCTTGCGCGCGCCCTGCCCCGGCATGATGAAGGTGCGGCCCACATAGCGGTTCTTCACGAAGCCCTCGCGATAGGGCTTGCCGATCTTGTGCGCCAGCTGCATGGCCGAGGGGCGGCTCGACTCGGGGATCGGGATCACCACGTCGATGTCGCTGGGCGGCATGGTCGAGATCAGGCGCTGGGCCAGGGTCTCGCCCATGTTCAGACGCGCCTGGTAGACCGAGATGCCGTCCATCACCGAGTCCGGGCGCGCCAGGTAGACGAACTCGAACACGCAGGGATGCAGGCTCGGGCTGTCATTGCACTGCTGGGCGTGCAGCTGACCGTTCATGTCGATGAACAGGGCCTCGCCGGGCGCGACGTCGCGTACCAACTGGTGGCCCGTGCCTTCCAGCGCCACGCTCTCGCTGGCCACCATGAACTCGCCCTCCGCCGACTGGCCGAAGCACAGGGGGCGGATGCCATGGGGGTCGCGGAAGGCCAGCAGGCCGTAGCCGGCGATCAGCGCGATCACCGCATACGAGCCCTTGATGCGCTTTTGCACCGCACGCACGGCCTTGAAGATGGCATCCGGCGTCACCGGCAGGTCGCGCGCGGCCAGCTCCAGCTCATGCGCAACGACGTTGATCAGCACCTCGGTATCGCTCTCGGTGTTGATGTGGCGGCGGTCGATGTCGAACAGCTCCTTCTTCAGCGCATGCGCATTGGTCAGGTTGCCGTTATGCACCAGCACCAGGCCGAAGGGCGCGTTGACGTAGAAGGGCTGGGCCTCTTCCTCGCTGTAGGCATTGCCGGCGGTCGGGTAGCGCACCTGGCCCAGGCCGATATTGCCCGGCAGCGCACGCATATTGCGGGTGCGGAACACGTCGCGCACCATGCCGCGCGCCTTGTGCATAAAGCACTTGTTGCCCTGCATCGTGACGATGCCGGCAGCGTCCTGACCGCGATGCTGCAGCAGCAGCAGGGCGTCATAGATCAACTGGTTGACCGGCGCCTTGGAAATCACACCGACGATGCCACACATGGTACTGCTTCCTTGTTTCTACAAACTGGACGGCGCGAGCAGGGACGCCTGCGCCGGGATGAACTTCAGGACCTCGGCCGGCAACATCGGCGCCAGGCCCTGCAGGGTTGTCTGCAAGATGGGGGCGAGCTGCGACTGTTTCCAGGTCTCGGATTGCGCGGCCGGCGTCATGCCCACCAGCACCACGGCCAGCAGCGCGACCAATACGCCGCGCAGCATGCCGAAACCGCCGCCCAGCAGACGGTCCACCACCGACAGCGGCGTCGCGTGAATCATGGCTCGCAACAGACGCGCAGACAGGCCCCAGACCAGCAGCACCGCGATGAACCCCAGCACCAGGCTCAGCGCCTGCAGCAGATGCGGCCCCAGGCGCTCGGCCGGCAAGCAGGGCAGGATCCAGGGCGCCACATGGGGGCAGGCGAAATAGGCCACCACCCAGCCCAGAATCGCCATCACCTCGTAGACCAGCCCTCGCCACAGGCCCAGCAACACCGAAATGGCCAGCATCGCAAGCAGCAGCAGGTCGACCCAGGCCATGTGCTTCAAGCCTCGCTCAGAGCGTCAGCACCGCGGTGGACAGACCGCCGCCGCGTACCTTGGCCGCCACTTTGTCGGCCTCGTCGCGGCTGGCAAAGGGACCGACCCGCACACGGATGCGCTTGCCATCGGCCGTCTCCACCGCTTGGGTATAGGTCTTCAGGCCCATGCGCTCGACCTTCAGGCGCGCCTCGTGCGCGGCCTTGCTGTCGGCATAGGCACCGACCTGAACGATAAAGCGACCCGCGGGCGCCGCGGCCGAGGCCGAGGTCTCGGACTTCTGGCCTTCCAGCAAGGCCTGCACACGCACGGCCTCGCGCGACTTGTCCTCGGCGGCGGGCTTGGGGGACTCCTTGGCCGGCTCCCTGGCGGGCACCTTGGCGACTTCCTTGACCGTTTCCTTGACCGTTTCCTTCCTGGTTTCGGGACGGGGCTCGGGCTTGGGTTCGGGCAGCTTCGGCAGCCCAGCCGCTGCCGTCTCAACCGCTGGCTCGTTGACCGGAGCGGCCGCCTGCGCGCGCGGCGCGGGCTCGGCGTTTGGCAGGGACGCGGGCAAGGCAGGTGCGGCCGGCGGAATGGCAAGCGGCGTCACCGCCTCCTTGCGCGGAATATCGATCGGCAGGTCCACCGGGATCGGGCGCGGCTGGGTCTCGAAGATCAGCGGGAAGCCGATCACGCCCAGTCCCACCAGCACGGCAGCACCGATCAGGCGGCGGCGGGCCCGCAGGCGCAGTTGCTGGACGTCGCTGGCCGATTCCGACACCGGCTTGGCCGCGGGCCTGGCCTCGGCGCTATTGACCGCGTTGCGCTTGAAGAAAGACGACAGCAAACCCATGGATTCAGGAGTGGAAGGCCCAGGTCGCGGCTTCAGGACGAGGCGGCGGGCTTGGCAGGGGACGAAGAAGCCAGGCGGGGCACGCCGTTCTTGAGCACGCCACCCACGGTGTAGAAGGAACCGAAGACCAAAATTCTATCAGCCGGGTCGGCTTCGGCCGCGGCGGCGGCCAAGGCCAGCTCCGGGTCCGCATGCTGCTGGACCATTACGCCCGCCGGGGTCTTGAGCCGGCCCTCGGCGCGCAGCGCCTCGAAACGCGTCGCCAGGGCCGCGGCCGTGGCGGCACGCGGGATCGGCAGATCGCAGAAATGCCAGACATCGACCAGCGGCGCGATGCGCGCCAGGATCTGCGCCAGATCCTTGTCGGCCATCGCACCGAACACCACATGGGTGCGCGGGAAGAAGCCCATCTGGTCGAGGTTCTGGGCCAGCGCGGCCACCGCGTGCGGGTTGTGTGCCACGTCCAGCACCAGGGCCGGCTGGCCCGGCACCACCTGGAAGCGGCCCGGCAGCTCCACCAGGGCCAGGCCGGTGCGCACCGCCTGGGCGCTGATCGGCAGGCGCTCGAACAGCGCCTCGAACACGGCCAGCACGCCGGCCGCGTTCAGCAGCTGGTTGACGCCGCGCAGCGAGGGGTAGGCCAGCCCCGAGAAGCGCCGCGCGCGGCCGGCCCATTGCCATTGCTGGCGGTCGCCGCTGTAAGTGAAGTCGCGCCCGAGCTGGCGCAGATCGGCCCCGATCTCGGCCGCATGGGCGGCGATCGAGGTCGGCGGCAGCGGATCGCTGCAGACCACCGGGCGGCCGGCGCGCATGATATGGGCCTTCTCGCGCCCCACCGACTCGCGATCCGACCCCAGGTACTCGGTATGGTCCAGATCGATGCTGGTGATCACGCTGCAGTCGGCGTCGATGCAGTTGACCGCGTCCAGCCGTCCGCCCAGGCCCACCTCCAGGATCACCAGGTCCAGCGGCTCGGCCGCCAGCCGGCTCATGATGGCCAGGGTCGTGAACTCGAAATAGGTCAGCGCGATGTCACCACGCGCCTTTTCCACCGCCTCGAAATGCGGCAGCAACGAATCGGCCTCGACCGGCGCGCCGTTGACGCGGCAGCGCTCCTGGAAATGCACCAGATGCGGCTTGATGTAGAGCCCGACCTTGTAGCCGGCCTGCAGCGCGATCGACTCCAGCATTGCGCAGGTCGAACCCTTGCCATTGGTGCCGGCGACCATCACCACGGGAGCCTCGAACTTCAGGCCCATGGTCTCGCGCAGACGCTGCACGCGGACCAGGGTCATGTCGATTTCCTTGGGGTGCAGGCGCTCGCAGCGGGCCAGCCAGTCGTCGAGATTCATCGTCATGCCAATTCAGAAACAAAGACGGCCAGGCTGTCTGGCCTGGCCGTGGCGGGTGGATCGGTCTCAGGCCACCGCGTCGGCACTCTGCCGCTGCAGCATGGCCAGCTGGCGGGCAATGGTCTCGCGCAGTTGACGGCGGTCGACGATCATGTCCACCGCCCCCTTCTCCATCAGGAACTCGGCGCGCTGGAAGCCCGCCGGCAGCTTTTCGCGCACGGTGTTCTCGATCACGCGCGGGCCGGCAAAGCCGATCAGGGCCTTGGGCTCGGCGATCACGATGTCGCCCACGAAGGCAAAGCTGGCCGAGACGCCGCCCATCGTGGGATCGGTCAGCACCGAGACATAGGGCAGCTTGGCCTTGGCCAGCTTCGTCAGCGCCGCATTGCTCTTGGCCATCTGCATCAGGCTCAAAAGACCTTCCTGCATGCGCGCGCCGCCGGTGGCGGTGAAGCAGATGAAGGGCACCTTCTGCTCCAGCGCGGTTTCGACGCCGCGCGCGAAGCGCTCGCCGACCACCGAACCCATCGAGCCGCCCATGAAATCGAACTCGAAGCAGGCCGCCACCACCGGCACGCTCATCACCGCGCCACCCAGCACGACCAGCGCATCGGTCTCGCCGGTGGATTCCAGCGCCTCCTTGAGCCGGTCGGGGTACTTCTTGCTGTCCTTGAACTTCAGGGCGTCGACCGGCAGCACCTCCTGGCCGATCTCGTAGCGGCCTTCGCCGTCGAGGAAGGCATTCAGGCGCGCGCGCGCGCCGATGCGATGGTGATGGCTGCACTTGGGGCAGACATTGACGTTCTGCTCCAGATCGGTCTTGTACAGCACCGTTTCGCAGGACGGGCATTTGATCCACAGGCCCTCGGGCACCGTGCGGCGCTCGTTGGGGTCGGTCTGCTGCATCTTGGGCGGCAGAAGTTTCTCAAGCCAGCTCATGGAGGCTCCTTATTCAGTGACTCAGGCGTCCAGCGCAGCGCGGATTTCGCGGATGAACTGGGCACCGGTTGCGGCGACATTATCCCTTGTCTGGACTTCCAGCAGCTGCACGAGGCGCGAACCGATCACGACGGCGTCCGAACAATCGGCCACCGCGCGTGCCGTGGCGCCGTCACGGATGCCGAAACCGACGCCCACCGGCGTGCTGACATGGGCGCGGATGCGTGGGATCGCCGCGGCCACCGCGGCCGTGTCCAGATGGCCGGCGCCGGTCACGCCCTTCAGCGAGACGTAGTACACATAGCCGCTGGCGAGCTGGCCGATGCGTGCCATGCGCGCCTCGGTCGAGGTGGGAGCCAGCAGGAAGATGGGATCCATGTCCTGCGCCTTCAGGGCCGCGACAAAGGCCTCGCATTCCTCGGGGGGATAGTCGACGATCAGCACGCCATCGACGCCGGCCGCCTTGGCGTCCAGCACGAAGCGCTCCATGCCGTAATGCTCGACCGGATTCGCATAGCCCATCAGCACCACCGGGGTCTGGTCGTTGCCCTGGCGGAAGGCGCGCACATAGCCCAGCACCTGGGCGAGGCCGATGCCATGCTTCAGGGCCCGCTCGCCGGCGCGCTGAATCACCGGGCCGTCGGCCATCGGGTCCGAGAAGGGCACGCCCAGCTCGATCACGTCGGCGCCGGCCGCCGCCATGGCCTGCATCAGCTCGACCGTGGCCTCCGGATAGGGATCGCCCGCGGTCACGAAGGGGATCAGCGCCTTGCGGCCCTGCGCCTTCAGCGCGGCGAAGGTCTTGGCAATCCTTCCAGTGACGGGGCTCATTGCATGCCTCCCTTCACCGTCTGGCCGCCCTGCGAAGGCCGGTCGAAATAGGTAGCGCCGGACAGGTCGGCCACGGTGCCGATGTCCTTGTCCCCACGTCCAGAGAGATTGACCAGCAGATGCTGGTCGGGCCCCATCGTCGGCGCCAGCTTGATCGCATGGGCGACGGCATGGCTGGATTCCAGCGCCGGGATGATGCCCTCGGTGCGGCACAGGCGGTGGAAGGCCGCGAGCGCCTCCTGGTCGGTGATGCCGACATACTCGGCCCTACCGATGTCCTTCAGATAGGCATGCTCGGGGCCGACACCGGGATAGTCCAGGCCGGCCGAGATCGAATGCGTCTCGATGATCTGGCCGTTGGCATCCTGCAGCAGGTAGGTGCGGTTGCCGTGCAGCACACCGGGACTGCCGGCGGACAGGGTCGCCGCATGCTTGCCGCTGGCGATGCCCTGCCCCGCCGCCTCGACGCCAATCAGGCGCACGCCCTCATGCGGGATATAGGGGTAGAAGATGCCGATGGCGTTCGAACCGCCGCCGACGCAGGCGATCACCGCATCCGGCTGGCGGCCGGTCATCGCGGGCATCTGGGTCAGGCATTCGTCGCCGATGATGCGCTGGAAGTCGCGCACCATGGCCGGATAGGGATGCGGACCGGCCACCGTACCGATGATGTAGAAGGTCGACTCCACGTTGGTGACCCAGTCGCGCATCGCCTCGTTCAGCGCGTCCTTCAGGGTCTTGGAGCCCGACTCCACCGGCACCACGGTGGCGCCCAGCAGGTTCATGCGGTAGACATTGGGACTCTGGCGCTTGACGTCCTCGCTGCCCATATAGACCACGCATTCCATGCCGTAGCGGGCGCAGATCGTCGCCGTCGCCACGCCATGCTGGCCGGCTCCGGTCTCGGCGATCACGCGCTTCTTGCCCATGCGCCGGGCCAGCAGGGCCTGGCCGATGGTGTTGTTGACCTTGTGCGCGCCGGTGTGGTTCAGGTCCTCGCGCTTCAGAAAAATCTGCGCGCCGCCCAGCTCGCGGCTGAGGCGGTCGGCATGGTAGATCGGGCTGGGGCGGCCGACGAAATGCGCGAGCTCCTTGTTGAACTCGGCAATGAAGTCGGGATCCTTGCGGTAATGCTCGTAGGCCTCGTTCAGCTCGTCGAGCGCATGCACCAGGGTTTCGGCGACGAAGCGGCCGCCATAGGGTCCGAAATGCCCGCGGGCATCCGGCTGGTCATAGGTCTTCATGATGGGTGTTTCTTCTCTTCAGGTTTCTTGCAGTGCCGCGATCTGGGCATCCGCATCGCGGACCGCAGCGCAGAACTGCCGGATCAGGGCGGCGTCCTTGAGGCCCTTGGCGGCCTCGACGCCGGAACTCACGTCAACGGCCCAGGGCCGAACCCGAAGAATCCCTTCGGCCACATTTCCGGCATGCAACCCACCAGACAAAACGACTGGAGAGGGCACGTTTCTTGGAATGAGCGACCAATCGAAAACCTTTCCACCACCGCCATAACCCTCGACATGGGCGTCGAGCAGGATGGCCTGGGCGCGAGAGAACTGTTGGGCGAAGTCTAGCAAATCGAAGCCCGGCGTCATGCGGGCCGCGCGGATGAAGGGGCGCCCTGCCCGCTCGCAGTCAGCCGGCGTCTCGTCGCCATGGAACTGGATCAGCATCTGCGGCAGCGCCGCCTGGGCCGCGGCCAGCTGTGCCGCGCCGGCATTGACGAACAGCCCCACCGGCATCACGAAGGGCGGCAGACGGCGGGCCAGCTCGGCCGCGCGCGCCGGCGTCACATGGCGCGGGCTCCTTTCGTAGAGCACGAAGCCGATCGCGTCGGCACCGGCCGCCACCGCGGCATCGACATCGGCCTCGCGGGTCAGACCGCAGATCTTGATACGGGTACGGGTGTTCATGGCAGCCAATCCATCGCGGCGGTGCGCTCGGGGAGATTCAGGTGGGCATCGTAGTAGGGGCCGACGAAATAGAGCCCATCGGGGGCAAAGGTCGGCGCCGCGGCGTCACGGTTGCGCGCGGCCAGCACCTCGATCAGCCAGTCCGGCTGGCGGTTGCCGCTGCCCACGGCCAGCAGGCAGCCCATGATGTTGCGCACCATATGGTGCAGAAAGGCCGAGGCGTCGAACTCGAAGCGCCAGTAGGCGCCGCGCTTCGTGATCTCGATCGCACGCAGGATCTTCACCGGCGATTTGGCCTGGCATTCGGCCGAGCGGAAGGACGAGAAATCATGCTCGCCCAGCAGATGCGAGACCGCCTCCCGCATGGCCTCGCCGGCCAGGGGGCGGAACACCCAGCCCACCGCGCCGCTCTCGATCGCCGGCCGCACCGCCGACTCCAGCAGCAGGTAGGCGTAACGCCGCCCGCGCGCATGATTGCGCGCATGGAAGTCCGCGCCGGGAAAAGCGCACCACTGGATCGCGATGTCGGGCGGCAGGTAGCGGTTGGTGCCGCGTATCCAGGAGAAGGGTTCTCTGCTGACCGGCGAGTCGAAATGCACGACCTGGTTCAGGCCATGCACGCCGGCATCGGTGCGTCCCGCGCAGATCGTGCGGACCGGCTGGGCGACGAACTGGCTCAGCGCCGCTTCCAGCGCGTCCTGCACCGTGCCACCGCCCGGCTGGCTCTGCCAGCCTTTGTAGGCTTGGCCGCGATAGCTGACGCCCAGCGCCACCCTTGTGTTCATGGAGCTCCAAAAAGAAAGGCGCCCGGCCATGCCGGGCGCCTGGATTGTGCCGCGAGTCGGAAATGTCAGCCGAGCTCCTTGAGCATGGCCTGCACCTTGTCGCGCATCGGGCCGCTGGCGCGCGCCAGCAGTTCCTGCAGCACGTCGCGTGCGCCTTCGGTGTCGCCGATCTGCCGGAACTCGTCGGCAAGCTCCAGCTGACGCTGCAGCGGATCGGCACCGTCGTCGCCTTCCAGCGCATCGAAGGCATTGGCCAGCGGATCGGCCGCCTGGTCGTCCTGCAGCAGGCTGTCGAAGTCGGCCGCCAGATTGTCGTCCAGCACGGACGCGCTGGCCGTGGGAATCGGCTCCTCGACATCGCCATCGGCCGTCGGCAGGTCCAGATCGATGGTCGACAGATCGAAGTCCAGCGGCTCGGCCGGCGCCGCACCCGGCTCGCCCCCCATCGACAGCGGGGCCGAATCGGTATGACGCTCGACGGACGGCGGGACATCGTCAAGATCGAAGGCCAGATCGCCGAGATCCAGCGTCTGGTCCTGGTCCGGGGCGGTCGGCGGCAGGCCGGCCGGCGGGCTGTCCAGATCGAAGTCCATCGCCAGCGGCGCCTGCTCCACCGTGGTGGCCAGGGCCTGGGTGGCCTCCATCGCGAAGGGCGACACCGCCGGCGCCGGAGCGGAGGTACCAAGGTCCAGATCGAGATCCAGTCCGCCCAGGCCGCTGACCGGCCCGGCGTCGCGCGCCACGGCGGCACGGTTCAGCGGCTCGGTGGACAGATGAGCCCCGCTGGCGAGGCCCTGCTGCGCCGTCTGCGGCATCGTGTGGGCATTCATTGGCTCGGCCTGCGCCACGCGGTCGCTCAGCTGGGCGGGCGCGCCGCCGGGCTGATAGAGCGGGTTGTCGGCATCGATCTGACGGCCCAGCTCCTGCGCCTTGGCCCAGTCCTCGCCCTGCCCCTGGGTCTCGGCAAACAGCTGGATGGCCAGTTGCTCGAAACCCTTGATATCGCGCCGCTTGGCATAGACCTCCAGCAGCTTGAGCCGGATGGCCATGCGCTCGGGCGTGGCGCGCAGCGCCTCCTTGAGAATTTCCTCGGCCTGCAGGTCGCGGCCATAAGCCAGGTAGACATCGGCCTCGGCCACCGGGTCCACATCGCCGATCGCGTCGAGCTGGCTCAGCGAATAGCTCATCGACGACGCGCCGCCACTACTGGCGTCACGGGTGTCGACGCGCTGGCCGCCGGATGCTCCAAAGAAGGAATCGGGCTGCAGGCGGCTCTCGTGGAAGCCGGTGTCCGCCTTGGGGCTGCCGAAGCCTCTGTTGCCGCGCAGACGCATCAGGCCCACGCCGGCCAGCAGGGCCGCCAGCACGCCGGCGATCGGCAGCACCAGCGGGTTGTCCATCAGGCCGCTCAGCAGGCCCGGCTCCTCGGCTTGCGGGGCCGGAGTCGGCGGCGCGGGCCTGGGGGCCGGCGCGGACGCAACCGGCGCCGGCGCGACCACGGCCGGAGCGACAACGGCCGGCTGCGCCGGAGCCGCGGCGACCGGCACGGAAGCCGCCGCCACGGCCGCGCTGGCGCCCGTGCTCGGTGCTGCGCTGCCGGGCTTGGTCTCGCTGGAGAGCTTTTTCAGCTCCTCGACATTGCGGGTCAGCTCGGCCACGCGCGCGGCATCGGCCTTCTTCTCGGTGTCCTTGGACAGCTTGGCCTCGGAGGCCGCGGCCGCACCGGCCTTGCTGAGCGTCAGCTTGTCGGGGCTGGGCGCTGCGGCGGGCTTGCGATCCTCAACGGCGGCCTGCACCTGGCCCTTGGCCTGGCGCTGCCCGGCATCCTGGCGCAGTTCGGGCGCGCCGCCGGCAAGGCGCTGACGGTAGGCGCTGAAATCGGCGCTCTGCGCCTGGATGACCTGGCGGGCCTCGTCGGTGGACACCGCGCCGAGGCTGTCGCTGCCCGGCACCTGCAGCACCACACCGGACCTCAGCCGGTTCATGTTCTCGCCGACGAAGGCGTCGGGATTGTTGCGGAACAAGCCCACCAGCATCTGGTCCAGCGAGATGCCGGTCGGCTTGGTGCGGTTGGCCACACGCGACAGCGTGTCGCCGGGCCTGACCTGGTATTCGGAGGGGCCGGTGGCGCTGGCCGGCGCCGGCTTGGGCGCGCGCACCGGCTCGGCCGGCGGCGCCACCGGAGCCTGTGCTGGCGCGGGACGAGGCACGGCGGCGATCGGCGCGCTCGGGCGGGCCGGCGCGCTGGGGCGCGCTTCGGCGGCGGGCGCAGGCGCGGCCGAGGCCTGCGCGCCATTGACGCTGCCGTCTACCGGCGCCGCTGGACGGGCCAGGCTGGGCGGATCGAACAACAGGGTGTACTCGCGCACCAGTCGGCCGCTGGCCCAGGTCAGTTCCAGGATCACATCGACAAAAGGTTCCTGGACCGCACGATCGCTGTTGATGCGCAATACCTGGCGACCGTCGGCGCGGCGCGTGAGCTGCACCTGAGTGCTGGCCAGGATGGAACTGAACTCCACGCCCGAGGCGCGGTAGGACTCGGGCGGCGCGATCCGCACCTTCAGCGTGCCGGCTTCCTCGGCGGTCAGCGAGCTGACGTCGATCTCGGCCTTGAGCGTCTCACCCAGCGAGGACTGGACGGTCAAGCGGCCAAGCCCGAGACCCCAGGACGCCGAGCTGGCTGCGGCCAGGGCGGCCACGGCCACATGAGTCAGGGCAAAGCGCCGCAAGGCGCTACGGTTCAGTTTCAAGGCGTCCCCCAAAGCGACAAGGCGGGAACCCTGAGGCACCCGCCCATGTGGACCATTGTTCTTGTCTTCCCAACAGCGCTTGGCATTGCTGCTCCCATGGCGTCTTGCGATCTGAAATCACAACGACATCAAGCATATACGCTCGACAGCTCACGCAAAGGCTGAATAAAGCCCGGGACACCCGCCTGATCACAGCCGGTTACCAGCCTGTCGCTTGGAGGCAACGGGCCGTGAGCGGTAATGCGGGATATTACTTAATTAACGATCCAGCAGGATGCGCAGCATGCGGCGCAGCGGTTCGGCCGCGCCCCACAGCAGCTGATCGCCGATGGTAAAGGCGCCCAGATACTCGGGACCCATCGCGAGCTTGCGGATGCGGCCCACGGGAATGGTCATCGTGCCGGTCACGGCCACCGGGGTCAGATCCTTGATCGTGGCCTCGCGGCTGTTCGGCACGACCTTCACCCATTCGTTGTCGGCGGCGATCATCGCCTCGATGTCGGCCAGCGGCACGTCCCTCTTCAGCTTGAAGGTCAGTGCCTGGCTGTGGCAGCGCATCGCACCGACACGCACGCAGAAGCCATCGACCGGGATCGCGGCCGAGCCGAAGCCTTCGCCGATGCCAAGGATCTTGTTGGTCTCGGCCATGCCCTTCCACTCTTCCTTGGACATGCCATTGCCGAGGTCCTTGTCGATCCAGGGAATCAGCGAGCCGCCCAGCGGCACACCGAAGTTGGCCGTTTCCTCGGCCGACAGCGAGCGCTGCTTGGCGATGACCTGGCGGTCGATCTCCAGGATGGCACTCTTCGGATCGTCCAGCAGGGCGCGCACCGAGGCATTCAGCGTGCCGTACTGCGTCAGCAGCTCGCGCATATGCTGGGCGCCGCCGCCGGAGGCGGCCTGGTAGGTCTGGGTGCTCATCCACTCGACCAGACCGGCCTTGTAGAGCGCGCCCACGCCCATCAGCATGCAGCTGACCGTGCAGTTGCCGCCGATCCAGTTCTTGCCACCCTTGGCCAGCGCGTCCTTGATGACGGGCATATTGACCGGGTCCAGCACGATCACCGCGTCCTCGCTCATGCGCAGCGAGGAGGCAGCGTCGATCCAGTGGCCGCTCCAGCCGGCGGCGCGCAGCTTGGGGAACACCTCGTTGGTGTAGTCGCCGCCCTGGGCGGTGATGATGATCTCGCAGCGCTTGAGCTGCTCGATGTCATGCGCGTCCTGCAGCTTGGTCTCGTTCTTCGCGAACGCGGGGGCGGCGCCGCCCGCGTTCGAGGTGCTGAAAAACAGCGGCTCGATCAGATCGAAATCGCGCTCGGCCTGCATGCGGTCCATGAGCACGGAGCCCACCATGCCGCGCCAACCAACCAGTCCAACCAATGTCGTCATCGTGCTTACCTCTATCGCCCTAACAAAAAGTTCAATGAAAAACTTGAGACTCTTCTTCCCCCGGCTCGTTCGCCTGGGGGTGTAGGGGCGAGACGAACCGGAGCTGAACTAGCCCTTAATGGTTTTGGTCGTGGTGATGGCCGCAACCACGGCATCACCCATCTCGCGCGTGCCCACCTTCTGGGTGCCCTCGCTCCAGATGTCGGCGGTACGCAGACCCTGGGACAGCACAGCGCCGACGGCCGCTTCGATTCGAGCGGCGGCTTCGGGCTGGTTGAGGGAGAACTTGAGCATCATGGCAGCAGACAATATTGTAGCCAGAGGATTGGCAATCCCCTTGCCCGCGATGTCCGGCGCGCTGCCGTGGCTGGGTTCGTACAGGCCCTTGTTGTTCTTGTCCAACGAGGCCGAGGGCAGCATGCCGATCGAACCGGTCAGCATCGCCGCCTCGTCCGACAGGATGTCGCCGAACATATTGCCCGTCACCACGACGTCGAACTTCTTCGGCGCCTTGACCAGCTGCATCGCGGCGTTGTCCACGTACATGTGATCGAGTTCCACATCCGGATACTGGACACCGACCTCGATCATCACGTCCTTCCAGAACTGGAAGGTCTCCAGCACATTGGCCTTGTCGACCGAGGTGACCTTCTTGTTGCGCTTGCGCGCGGCCTGGAAGGCCACATGGGCGATGCGCTCGATCTCGGGACGCGAATAGCGCATCGTGTCGAAGGCTTCCTCCGCTCCGGGAAAATGCCCGTCGGTCGCGATACGGCGGCCGCGCGGCTGGCCGAAATAGATGTCGCCGGTCAGCTCTCGGATGATCAGGATGTCCAGGCCGGCCACCAGCTCGGGCTTCAGGCTCGAGGCATGGGTCAGCTGCTCGTAGCAGATCGCCGGGCGGAAGTTGGCGAACAGGCCCAGGTGCTTGCGCAGGCCCAGGATGGCCTGCTCGGGGCGCAGCGGGCGCTCCAGCTTGTCGTACTTCCAGTCGCCGACCGCGCCGAACAGGATGGCATCGGCATCCTCGGCCAGTTGCAGGGTGGCATCCGGCAGCGGGTGGCCGGCGGCCTCATAGGCCGCGCCGCCCACCGGCGCGCCTTCCAGGGTCAGCGGCAGGTCCAGCACCTTAAGGACCTTGACGGCCTCGGCGACGATTTCGGTGCCGATGCCATCACCGGGCAGAACTGCGATCTTCATTGTCTTTATCCGATCAGACGATTGTTGAGCCAGGGTTTGCTGGCGATGCGCTCGGCTTCAAAGGCCTTGATCTTGTCGGCATGGCGCAGGGTCAGGCCGATATCGTCGAAACCGTTGAGCAGGCAGAACTTGCGGAAGGGCTGGACCTCGAAGGCCAGTTCGGCGCCATCGGGCTTCACCACCACCTGGCGCTCCAGGTCCACGGTCAGCTGGTAGCCCGGAAAGGCGAACACCTCGTCGAACAGGCGCGCCACCTGGGCCTCGGGCAGCACGATGGGCAGCACGCCGTTCTTGAAGCAGTTGTTGAAGAAGATGTCGGCGAAGCTGGGCGCGATCAGCGCGCGAAAGCCGTACTGCTCCAACGCCCAGGGCGCATGCTCGCGGCTGGAGCCGCAGCCGAAGTTGCTGCGCGCGATCAGCACCGACGCCCCGGCATAGCGCGACTGGTTCAGCACGAAGTCCGGATTGGGCCTGCGGCTGGCCGGATCCTGGCCGGGCTCACCCGGGTCCAGGTAACGCCATTCATCGAACAAATTGGGGCCGAAGCCGCTGCGCTTGATCGACTTCAGGAACTGCTTGGGGATGATGGCGTCGGTATCGACGTTCTCGCGGTCCATCGGGGCCACCAGGCCCTTGTGCACGGTGAATTTGTCCATGGTTCTGCTCCTGCTCAGGCGATGCGGCGCACGTCGACGAAATGGCCCTGCATCGCGGCCGCGGCGGCCATCGCCGGGCTCACGAGATGGGTGCGGCCGCCGGCGCCCTGGCGCCCTTCGAAATTGCGGTTGCTGGTGGAGGCACAGCGCTCGCCCGGCTCCAGCCGGTCGGCATTCATCGCCAGGCACATCGAGCAGCCAGGCTCGCGCCATTCGAAGCCGGCGGCCTTGAAGACCTGGTCCAGCCCCTCGGCCTCGGCCTGCTGCTTCACCAGGCCCGAACCCGGCACGACCAAGGCCAGCTTCACATTGCTGGCGATGCGGCCGCCGATGCGTCGCACCACGGCCGCGGCCTCGCGCATGTCCTCGATGCGGCTGTTGGTGCAGGAGCCGATGAAGACCTTGTCGATGCGGATGTCGTTGATCGGCTTGTTGGGCTCCAGGGCCATGTACTGCAGCGCGCGCTCGATCGCGCCGCGCTTGACGGCATCCTTTTCCTTGTCGGGATCGGGCACGCGGTCCTCGATCGACAGCACCATCTCGGGACTGGTGCCCCAGGTGACCTGCGGGCGGATCTGGGCCGCGTCCAGTTCGACCACCTTGTCGAAATAGGCGCCCGGGTCGGAGTGCAGCGTGCGCCAGTAGCTCACGGCCTGCTCCCATTCCACGCCGGCGGGCGAGAAAGGCCGGCCCTTGCAGTAGTTGATCGTCGTGTCGTCGACGGCGATCAGGCCGGCGCGCGCGCCCGCCTCGATCGCCATATTGCAGACCGTCATGCGCCCCTCCATGCTCAGCGCGCGGATCGCCGAGCCGCCGAACTCGATCGTGTAGCCGGTGCCGCCGGCCGTGCCGATCTTGCCGATGATGGCCAGCACGATGTCCTTGGCGCCGACACCCGGGCCAACCCGGCCTTCGACCTGGATCAGCAGGTTCTTGGCCTTCTTGGCCAAGAGAGTCTGGGTGGCCAGCACATGCTCGACCTCGGAGGTGCCGATGCCATGCGCCAGCGCGCCGAAGGCGCCGTGGGTGGAGGTGTGGCTGTCGCCGCAGACCACGGTCATGCCCGGCAGGGTGGCGCCCTGCTCCGGGCCGATCACGTGGACGATGCCCTGGCGCTTGTCCGTCATCTTGAACTGCGTGATGCCAAAGCGGTCGCAGTTCTTGTCCAGCGTATCGACCTGCAGGCGCGAGACCGGGTCGGCAATGCCTTGGCTGCGGTCGGTGGTCGGCACATTGTGGTCGCTGACCGCCAGATTGGCCGACAGGCGCCAGACCTTGCGCTGCGCCAGCTCCAGGCCTTCGAAGGCCTGCGGGCTGGTGACCTCGTGCACCAGATGGCGGTCGATGTAGAGCGTGGCCGTGCCGTCGTCCTCGGTGTGGACCACATGCTCGTCCCAGAGCTTGTCGTAAAGGGTGCGTGCTGTCATGGCTGGCTTACCTCGTCTCTTCCTACTTACTTCACTACTGCGTCGTTGGTCGTGGGGCACAGCGCGTCGACGAAACGCTGCACCACGGTGGGCAGGCGCTCGACGCGCGCCACTCCCAGAACATAGTCGCGCTGCGCCCAGGCTTCATCCAGGCGCAGCTTCTTCACCTCGAACACCCGGGCAAAGCGCTCGGCCGGCGCTTCCGGCAGCACGGCCACGCCCAGACCGGCCTCGACCAACTGGGCGATCGCATCGAAGCCGCGCACCTGCAGGCGGGCGTTCAAGGTGCGGCCGCGCGCCAGGGCCTGCTCGCGCATCAGCTCCTGGGCCGCGGCACCGGCATGCAGGCCGATCAGGTCGTAATCCAGCAGCGCGTCGAAGCTCACCGCCTCGGCGCGCGCCAGCGCATGCTGCCCGGGCACCAGCACCGCCAGGCGGGCCGCCCGGTAGGTCCGGGTCTGCAGCCGGTTGTCCAGCAGCGGCGCCGTGAACACCGCCACATCGGCGCGCCCTTCGGCCACGGCCGCCTGGGCCTCGGCGCTGGTCAGATCTTCCAGGCTGATGCGGATCTGCGGATGGGCCTGCGAGAACGCCGCCAGGTCCAGCGGCAGGCATTCGGCGATCGAGCCGGCATTGGCGACGATGCGCAGATGCCCCTTGATGCCGCGCGCGAACTCCATCACCTCGCTCTCCAGCGCATGCAGCGAGGCATGCAGCGAGCGGATATGGCGCACCAGCGCGCGGCAGGCCTCGGTGGGCTCGACGCCGCGGGCGCGGCGCTCGAACAGCTGCACGCCCAGGCGCGCCTCCAGGTCCGACAGGCGCTTGCTGGCCGCCGCCAGCGCCAGGTGCTCGCGCTCGGCCCCGCGGGTGATCGAGCGGTTCTGCTCGATCGCCAGCACGAGGTTCAAGGTGGTGAGATCCAGGCGCATCGCGGGGCTCGCGGTCTCGGCCTATTCGGCCTATTCGGCCACGATGCCGGCCGCCTGCACGGCCTTGGCCCATTTGACGGTTTCCTTGGCCGCATGGACGCCCAGCTCGGCCGGCGTGCTGGGCGTCAGCTCGAAGCCCGAGACGGCCAGCTTGGCCTGCACGCCCTTGTCGGCCAGCGCCGCCCTCACCCATTGGTTCATCCTGGCGAGCACCGGCTCCGGCGTGCCGGCCGGCGCGTACATTGCGAACCAGGCCGTCATCTCGAAGCCCGGCGCCGCGCCCTTGCTCATCGGCGGCACGCCCGGCAGCATCGGATGCTCCTTGCCCGAGGTGACGGCCAGGGCCTTGAGCTTGCCGGCCTTGACCTGGGGCACGCCCGAGGCCAGATCGCCGAACACCAGCTGGATGGTGCCGCCCATCGCGTCCGTCATGGCCGGCTGCACGCCCTTGTAGGGCACATGGGTCATCGCCAGCTTGTTGGCGTGCACGAAGGCATGGCCGGGAATCAGGCTGCCGCTGGAGCCCGAGCCCCAGGCCAGCTTGTCGGGATTGGCCTTCACATGGGCGACGAACTTCTCGACCGTGTCGGCCGGCACCGTGGGGTTGACCAGCATGATGAAGGGGATCTCGGCCAGGCGCGTCACCGGCGCGAAGTCCTTGATCGGGTCGTAGGGTAGACGGCGGTACAGCGAGGCATTGGCCGCATGCGTGGTGCTGGTGGCGATCAGGAAGTTGTAGCCGTCCGCGGCGGCCTTGGCGGCCGTGCCGGTGCCCAGCGTGCCGTTGGCGCCCGGCTTGTTGTCGATCACGATGGCCTGACCGGCGGCCTTGCCCACATGCTCGGCCACGACGCGGGCCAGCTGATCGGTGGCGCTGCCCGCCGGGAACGGCACGATCCAGTTGAAGCCGCGCTGCGGGTAGCCGGCCGGCAATTCACTCTTGGGCGCAGCCTGCAGGGGCAGGCCCGTGCAGGCCAGGCTCAGCAAAACGGCAAGGCGGCGGCGGGAAACAAGAAAGGTCCGGTAGGGCATGGCTGGGTATAGCTAGGTATAGGGCTGTGCACGGAGAACTGGCCGGCAGGGCCGGCAACAGTCTGCACGATAGCCTTCGCAGCCTCGGCCAATCTACCTAAGCAAAAAACGAAGACTTCGCATTGCACGAAGTCTCGCAGAAACCCGGCCCGACGTCAGCCCAGGGCCGCAATCACCTCGGGTGGCGCCTGTACCAGCTCGATCAGCACGCCCTCCCCGCCGATCGGAAACTCGTCATTGCTCTTAGGATGGATGAAGCAGATGTCGTAACCGGCCGCCCCCTTGCGGATGCCGCCGGGCGCAAAGCGCACACCGTTCGCCGTCATCCATTCCACGGCCTTCCCCAGGTCGTCCACCCACAGGCCCACATGGTTCAGGGGCGTGGTGTGGACCGCGGGTTTCTTCTCCGGGTCCAGCGGCTGCATCAGGTCGATCTCGATCTTGTGCGGGCCGCTGCCGATGGCACAGATGTCCTCGTCCACGTTCTCGCGCTCGGAGACGAAGTTGCCGGTGACCTGAAGGCCCAGCACCTCGACCCAGAGCCTGCGCAGGGCCTGCTTGTCGGGGCCGCCGATGGCGATCTGCTGGATGCCGAGGATCCTGTAGGGCTTGATAGTCATTTCATTCCTTGCTTACGCGGACGGCCTCAAGCGACGCAGGCCAGGACCGGAACCCAGCGGCGCCCGAGGAACCGGCTTTGCCGGGCCTGCGGGCGCGCCCCCTTGAGGGGGCCGGCGACGCCGGTAGGGGGTGTGGGCTATTCAAATCTCAGGATCGGTTGATCGACGGCCAGGCTCTCGCCGGTCTTGGCCAGCACCTCGGCGACCTTCACATCGCGCTCGGCAATCAGGATGTTCTCCATCTTCATCGCCTCGATCACCGCCAGGCGTTCGCCGGCCTGCACCAGCTGGCCCGGCTGCACCGCGATCTGCACCAAGAGGCCCGGCATCGGCGACAGCAGCTGCTTGCTGGTGTCCGGCGGCGCCTTGTAGGGCATCAGGGACTGCAGCTCGGCGGCGCGCGGCGACAGCACGGTCACCTCGATCGCACGGCCGTTGTGCTGCACGCGGTAGGCCAGCGGATGCTTGGCCGTGCCGCGCTCGGCCTGGGCCGTGAACGGCACGCCGTTCACCGTGCCGGCGATGCGGATGTCGTTCAGGCGCGAGGCGCTGACGATGCGGTAGCTCCTGTCGCCCACCTTGACCAGAGCCTCGCCGCTGGTATCGAGATTTCGGCCGACGAACTCGTCGATATGCAGCGCATGGCGGGCGAACTTGCCCGCACCCTCGTTGACCAGGGCCACATAGTCATGCTCGATCTTCACCTCGTGGCCGGGCAACTGGCCGGTGATGCCGGCCTCGCGCTCGCGCGCCTTGCGGCGGATGAAGCCGGCCAGCGCGACCAGAAAGGCCGGGTCCTCGTGCGGCACGTCCTCGGCCTTGAAGCCGCCGGCGTAATGCTGGGCGATGAAGCCGGTGTTGAAGTTGCCCAAGCCGAAGTCCGGATGCGCCAGCAGGGCCGACTGGAAGGGGATGTTGCTGGAGATACCACGGATCACGAAGCCGTTCAGCGCCTCGCGCATCTTCGCGATCGCCTCCGCGCGGTCCCTGCCGTGGACGATCAGCTTGGCGATCATCGAGTCGTAGAACATCGGGATCTCGCCGCCCTCGTAGACGCCGGTGTCCACGCGCACGCCGAAACGTTCCGGCGCGGCCTGCTCCATCGAGGTCGGCGGCGGCTGGTACTTCACCAGGCGGCCGGTCGAGGGCAGGAAGTTGCGGAACGGGTCCTCGGCATTGATGCGACATTCGATCGCCCAGCCCTCGCGCTTGATCTCCGCCTGCGTGAAGGCCAGCGGCTCGCCGGCGGCCACGCGGATCATCTGCTCGACCAGATCCAGGCCGGTGATGCACTCGGTCACCGGGTGCTCCACCTGCAGCCGGGTGTTCATCTCCAGGAAGTAGAAGCCCTGGTCCTTGCCGACCACGAACTCCACCGTGCCGGCGCTCTGGTACCTGACCGCCTTGGCCAGGGCCACGGCCTGCTCACCCATGGCCTTGCGCGTCGCCTCGCTGATGAAGGGGCTGGGCGCCTCCTCGATCACCTTCTGGTGGCGGCGCTGGATCGAACATTCGCGCTCCCACAGGTAGACCACATGGCCTTGCGAGTCGCCCAGCACCTGGATCTCGATATGGCGCGGCTCCTCGACGAACTTCTCCATGAAGACGCGGTCGTCGCCGAAGCTGTTGCGGGCCTCGTTGCGGCAGCTGGTGAAGCCCTCGAAGCAGTCCTTGTCGTTGAAGGCCACACGCAGGCCCTTGCCGCCGCCGCCGGCGCTGGCCTTGATCATCACCGGGTAGCCGATGCCTTGAGCGATCTCCACCGCCTGCTCGGCCGAGAGAATGGGCTCGTTGAAGCCGGGGATGGTGTTGACCCTGGCCTCATTCGCCAGCTTCTTGGAGGCGATCTTGTCGCCCATCGCGGCGATCGAGTAATGCTTGGGGCCGATGAAGGCCAAGCCTTCCTCCTCGACTCGACGGGCGAAGTCCTCGTTCTCCGAGAGAAAGCCGTAACCGGGATGAATGGCTTCGGCGCCGGTGGCCTTGGCCGCGGCAATGATCTTGTCCGCCACCAGATAGGACTCGCGGCTCGGTGCCGGGCCGAGCAGCACCGATTCATCGGCCAGCTCGACATGGCGGGCGTCCTTGTCCGCTTCCGAATAGACGGCCACCGTCTTGATGCCCATCTTCTGCGCGGTCTTGATGACGCGGCAGGCGATCTCACCCCGGTTTGCAATCAGGATCTTCTTGAACATGTTCTTCTCCTGGGTCCTGATCAGAGCGGGATGTTGCCGTGCTTGCGCCACGGGTTCTCGAGCTTCTTGTCCTTCAGCATCACCAGCGAGCGGCAGATGCGCTTGCGGGTCTCATGCGGCTGGATCACGTCGTCGATGAAGCCGCGCGCGCCGGCCACGAAGGGGTTGGCGAAACGCGCCTTGTATTCGGCTTCCCTGGCCGCCAATTTCTCAGGATCGCCCTTGTCCTCGCGGAAGATGATCTCCACCGCGCCCTTGGCGCCCATCACCGCGATCTCGGCATTGGGCCAGGCGAAGTTGACATCGCCGCGCAGATGCTTGGAGCTCATCACGTCATAGGCGCCGCCATAGGCCTTGCGGGTGATCACGGTCACCTTGGGCACCGTGCATTCGGCATAGGCATAGAGCAGCTTGGCGCCATGCTTGATGATGCCGCCGTACTCCTGGGAGGTGCCGGGCATGAAGCCGGGCACGTCGACGAAGGTGATCACCGGGACGTTGAAGGCGTCGCAGAAGCGCACGAAGCGCGCGGCCTTGATGCTGCTCTTGATGTCCAGGCAGCCGGCCAGCACCAGCGGCTGGTTGGCGACGATGCCCACGGTCTGGCCCTCCATGCGGGCGAAGCCGGTCAGGATGTTCTTTGCGTAGTCGGCCTGCAGCTCGAAGAAATCGCCATCGTCCACGACCTTCAGGATCAGCTCCTTCATGTCATAGGGCTTGTTGGGGTTGTCCGGCACCAGGGTGTCGAGCGACAAGTCCAGCCGGTTGCCCGGGTCGCCGCTGGGCCGCGTGGGTGCCTTCTCGCGGTTGTTCAGCGGCAGGTAGTTGAAGAAGCGCCGCAGCATCAGGATGGCCTCGACGTCGTTCTCGAAGGACAGGTCGGCCACGCCGCTCTTGCCCGTGTGGGTCGAGGCGCCACCCAGCTCCTCGGCCGTGACCTCCTCGTGCGTCACGGTCTTCACCACCTCGGGGCCCGTGACGAACATGTACGAGGAATCCTTCACCATGAAGATGAAGTCCGTCATCGCCGGGGAATAGACCGCACCGCCGGCGCAGGGGCCCATGATCATGCTGATCTGCGGAATCACGCCCGAGGCCATCACATTGCGCTGGAACACGTCGGCATAGCCGCCCAGCGAGGCCACGCCCTCCTGGATGCGCGCGCCGCCGGAATCGTTCAGGCCGATCACCGGCGCGCCGACCTTCATCGCCTGGTCCATCACCTTGCAGATCTTCTCGGCATGGGCCTCACTCAAGGCGCCGCCGAACACGGTGAAGTCCTGGCTGAAGGCAAAGGCCAGGCGGCCGTTGATCATGCCGTAGCCGGTGACGACGCCGTCGCCGGGGATCTTGTTGTCCTGCATGCCGAAGTCAACGCAGCGATGCTCGACGAACATGTCCCATTCCTCGAACGTGCCCTCGTCGAACAACAGGTCCAGGCGCTCGCGTGCCGTCAGCTTGCCCTTGGCATGCTGGGCCGCGATGCGCTTCTCGCCGCCGCCCTGGCGCGCTTTCTCGCGCTTTTGTTCGAGCATCTGTTGGATGTCATGCATGGTGTGAGTCTCCGCAAGAGAATTTGTTCAGCAGCTCGCGCGCCGCGGTGGAGGGCGCGAGCTGGCCTTGCAGCACGCGCGCCGTGGTATCGGACAGGGCCGCCCGCACCGCGGGGGCCTCGGAAAACTGTTGCCTGAGCCCGGCCTGGATGCGCTCCCACATCCAGGCCAGGGCCTGCTGCTGGCGCTTGGCGCCGAAGCGGCCGTTGGCCTGCTGCAGGCGCTGGAATTCTTCGACCGTGGCCCAGAAGGCATCGACGCCCTGCAGCTTCAGCGCCGACAGCTGCATCACGCGCGGATGCCAGATCTGCGTGTCGTGGCGGGCATGCTCGGGGTGGCCATGCTGGCCGTAGAGCCGCAGGCTGGAGGCGATCTGCGCCTGCGCGCGGGTCGCCGCCGCCGCGTCGATATCGGCCTTGTTGATCACCACCAGATCGGCCAGCTCCATCACGCCCTTCTTGATCGCCTGCAGATCGTCGCCGGCATTGGGCAGCTGCAAGAGGCAGTACATGTCCGTCATGCCGGCCACCGCGGTCTCGCTCTGGCCGACGCCGACGGTCTCGACGATCACGATGTCGTGGCCGGCCGCCTCGCAGATCAGCATGGCCTCGCGGGTCTTCTCGGCCACGCCGCCCAAGGTGCCGCTGCTGGGGCTGGGCCGGATATAGGCACGCTCGTCCATCGACAGCCGCTCCATGCGGGTCTTGTCGCCCAGGATGGAGCCGCCCGAGACGCTGCTGGACGGATCGACCGCCAGCACCGCGACCCGGTGGCCGCGGGCTATCAGGAACAGGCCCAGGGCCTCGATGAAGGTGCTCTTGCCCACGCCCGGCACGCCGGAGATGCCCAGGCGCAGCGAGCGGCCCGTGTGCGGCAGCAGTTCGGTCAGCAGCGCGTCGCCCTGGGCGCGGTGGTCGGCCCGGGTCGATTCCAGCAAGGTGATGGCCTTGGCCATCGCGCGGCGCCGGACCGGGCCGGGGCTGGCGAGCAGGGCGGGCGCCAGGCTCATCATGCTTGCGGCGCCTTCCAGCGGTAGTCGATGTCGAAGTCGCTTTCGCCGACCACCACGAAGCCATGGCGCAGGTAGAAGCGGTTGGCATCGCTGAACTTCAGGGCCGACAGGGTCACGTCTTGCTTGCTCTGCCCGGCCATGCGCTTGACCCAGTCCATCACCCAGGCACCGACGCCCCGCCCCTGCTGGCCGGGGCGGACATAGAGATGCTCCAGCCGCAGCGCGTCCGCGACGGGTCGCAGGGTCACATAGCCGATGCGCTCGCCGTCCACGCAGATGTGCTGCATGTACTCGGGCGCGAAGCCGGCCTGCAGCCGCTCGCGGGCCCGCTGCGGGTCGAAGCGCCCCAGGCGCTCCAGGCTCTCGCGCAGCGCCGCGATGCGCAATTCGAGCATGGGTTCGAAATCGCCGAGCGCCACCGGCTCGAAGCTGAGCTCGGGCATGCTCAGGCGGCCGCGGTGCTGAGCGACAGGCGGATCTGCTCCAGCACGTCCTTGGCGCTGGCCGGGATCGGCGTGCCGGGGCCGTAGATGCCCTTGACGCCCGCCTCGTAAAGCATGTCGTAGTCCTGCGCCGGGATCACGCCGCCGACGAAGACGATGATGTCGTCGGCGCCCTGCTCCTTCAGCGCCTTGAGAATGGCCGGCACCAGGGTCTTGTGGCCGGCGGCCAGGGTGCTGACGCCCACCGCATGGACATCGTTCTCGATCGCCTGGCGCGCGCATTCCTCGGGCGTCTGGAACAGCGGGCCCATGTCCACGTCGAAGCCCAGGTCGGCATAGGCCGTGGCCACCACCTTGGCGCCGCGGTCATGGCCGTCCTGGCCCAGCTTGGCGATCATCACGCGCGGGCGGCGCCCCTGTTGCTCGGCGAAGCCCTTGATCTCGTCCTGCAGCCGGGCCCAGCCCTCGGCCGAGTCGTAGGCCGCGGCATAGACGCCGCTGACCTTCTGCGTGTCGGCGCGGTGCCGGCCGAAGATCTCCTCCAGCGCGTCGCACACCTCGCCGACCGTGGCGCGCAGGCGGATCGCCTGGATGCTGAGGTCCAGCAGATTGCCGTCACCGCTGCGTGCTGCCTCGGTCAGCGCGGCCAGCGCTCCCTGCACCGCGGCCGCATCGCGCTTGGCCTTGATGTCTTTGAGCCGGGCGATCTGGCTTTCTCGGACGCGCACGTTGTCGACATCCAGGATCTCGATCGGATCCTGCTTGGCCAGCTTGTATTTGTTGACGCCGACGATCACGTCCTTGCCTGAGTCGATGCGGGCCTGTTTCTCGGCCGCGCTGGCCTCGATCTTCAGCTTGGCCCAGCCGCTGTCCACCGCGCGGGTCATGCCGCCCATCGCATCGACCTCCTCGATGATGGACCAGGCCTTGTCGGCCATGTCCTGGGTCAGCTTCTCCATCATGTAGCTGCCGGCCCAGGGGTCGATCACATTCGTGATATGGGTCTCTTCCTGGATGATCAGCTGGGTGTTGCGCGCGATGCGGGCGCTGAATTCGGTGGGCAGAGCGATGGCCTCGTCCAGCGAGTTGGTGTGCAGGCTCTGCGTGCCGCCGAACACCGCGGCCATCGCCTCGATGGTGGTGCGCACCACATTGTTGTAGGGGTCCTGCTCGGTCAGCGACCAGCCCGAGGTCTGCGAATGGGTGCGCAGCATCAGGCTCTTCGGGTTCTTGGCCTCGAAGCCTTTCATGATCCGGCACCAGAGCAGGCGCGCGGCGCGCATCTTGGCGATCTCCAGATAGAAATTCATGCCCACGGCCCAGAAGAAGGACAGCCGGCCGGCAAACTCGTCCACGTCCATGCCCCGGCGACAAGCGGTCTTCACATACTCCTTGCCATCGGCCAGGGTGAAGGCCAGTTCCAGCGCCTGGTTGGCACCCGCCTCCTGCATGTGATAGCCGGAGATCGAGATCGAGTTGAACTTCGGCATGTTCTTGGCCGTGTACTCGATGATGTCGCCGATGATCTTCATTGAGGGCTCGGGCGGGAAGATATAGGTATTGCGGACCATGAACTCCTTCAGGATGTCGTTCTGGATCGTTCCGCTCAACTTGTCCTGCGACACGCCTTGCTCTTCCGCGGCCACCACATAGCCGGCCAGCACCGGCAGCACCGCCCCGTTCATCGTCATCGAGACCGAGACCTTGTCCAGCGGGATGCCGTCAAACAGGATCTTCATGTCCTCCACCGAATCGATCGCCACGCCGGCCTTGCCGACGTCGCCGGTCACGCGCGGGTGGTCACTGTCGTAGCCGCGATGGGTGGCCAGGTCGAAGGCCACCGAGACGCCCTGCCCGCCGGCGGCCAGCGCCTTTCTATAGAAGGCATTGCTCTCCTCTGCCGTCGAGAAGCCGGCGTACTGGCGGATGGTCCAGGGCCGCACCGCGTACATCGTCGCCTGCGGGCCGCGCAGGAAGGGCTCGAAGCCCGGCAGGGTGTCGGCATGCGGCAGATCCGCCGTATCCGCCGCGGTGTAGAGCGGTTTGACCGTCAGGCCCTCGGGCGTCTGCCAGTTCAGGGCCGACACATCGCCGGCGGGCGCCGATTTGGCAGCGGCCTTCAGCCACTGCTCCATCGAGGCCTTGGCGAATTCGGACTTGGGGTTTTGCTCAGACATTGACGACTCCTGCGATCCGGGCATCATACCGGACTCGTGATTCATAATTATGAATTCAAACCTGACTAGAATCTGAGCGTCTTCGGCCTCGATGCCGCCAATCGCCCCGGCCGAGCCGCCCGCCTTCATTCGTGCCCATTCATTCGCCGCCCCATCTTCCATCGCCCCGATGACCGCCACCACCCAGCTCGCCCCCCGTGCCCTTTATCAGGAGGTGGCCGAGCGCCTGCGCCAGCAGATCTTCGGTCGCGAGCTGGAGCCGGGCAGCTGGATCGACGAGCTGAAGCTATGCACCGAACTGGGCATCAGCCGCACCCCGCTGCGCGAGGCCCTCAAGGTGCTGGCGGTCGAGGGTCTCGTGACCATGAAGGTGCGCCGTGGCGCCTATGTCACCGAGATGAGCGAGCGCGATGTGCGCGAGGCCTACCAACTGCTGGCCCTGCTGGAAAGCGATGCCGCCGCCCAGGTGGCCGCCCATGCCAGCGACGCGCAGCTGCTGGAGCTGCAGCGCCTGCACCAGCAGTTGGAAGGCCAGGTCGAGCGGCACGAGGCCTTCTTCGCCGCCAACGAACGCTTCCATATGCGCCTGCTGGAGATCGAGGGCAACCGCTGGCGCCAGCAGATCATCACCGACCTGCGCCGCGTGATGAAGCTCAATCGCCATCACTCGCTGTTCAAACAGGGCCGGCTGGAGGAGTCGCTGCTGGAGCACCGGGCCCTGGTGGCCGCGCTGGGCCAACGCGACGCCGCGGCCTGCGCGCGGCTGATGCGCGAGCATTTCCAGAACGGCCTGACGGCCGCCACGCACAGCGACTGACCATCGCCTCGCGGCGGCCCACCGCAGTTGTCGCCGCTGCAATGTTTAGAAACAAAGCGGCAAAGCGGCACTTATTGGCGCAATCACTTTGACGCCAAGTCCATAGCATCGCACCCAACTCCTAACATGCCGAGCAAAGGCAGTAAACAGGTTTGTGCGATGACTGATTTAGCGATCGAACCCTTGGCCCGGACGCGGCATTGAACAGCCGTCGATGAAGGCCGCCACTGCTTTTGCGCAGCCGCCCCGGCTGCGCCCAGCCCCCTCTTGCCCCGTGGATCGCGGGGCAATGCACGCACTCTCCTCAAGTTCCCCGCCTGCGGTCCGAAAAGCCCGGGAAGACGCGTCGAGTTTGTCTTGGCTTGCCACCCCATCCGGGCGGCGGAGCCGGACGGCCGCGGCTGCGCATGGCGAAGCATCGTCCGTATTCATCTGTTGCCGTCCGAGCGCCCGAACGGGCGGCCCGCACAGCCCCCAGACGCGGCACGCTCCGGCGCGCCAGCACAACGTAGCAAGTCATTAATTCACCGAGCGAGCGACTATGGCCTCCATCATCTCCAGCCTGACCACGGCGCAGATCGCGCAGCTGTCGACCTCGTCGCTGGCTCATCTGAACTCGGCCGACTGGGCTGCGTTCTCCAGCGACCAGCTGGCAGCCTTGACCACCTTGCAGGCGTCCTCGCTGGGCAGCACGCCATTCGCCTATCTGACCAGCCAGCAGTTCGCGGCCTTCCAGACCGACGATCTGCGCGTGCTGAACACGGTCGCGTTGCGCGCGCTCAAGACCGAGCAACTGGCCGCGCTCGATTCCGATCAGATCGGCGCCTTCACCTCGCGCCAGATCTCCAATCTGACGACGACGCAGATCGGTGGCCTGGGCAGCGATGACCTGAATGCGCTGACCTCCGATCAGTTGCCGGGCCTGACCTCGGGCCAGATCGCCGCGATCGGCACCTCGGCCATCTCGACCCTGACCAGCGAAGACCTGGTCGCCCTGGGCACCGGCGGCATCCGCTCGCTGACCAGCGCCCAGATCGGCGCATTGAGCACCGACAACGTCCAGGCGCTGACCTCGGCCCAGGCCGCGGTCCTGAGTTCGGCGCAAGTCGCCGGCCTGAAGAGCGACCAGATCGCCGCGCTCGAATCCGACGATCTGAAGGCGCTGTCGACCGCAGCACTGCGTGCCCTGAGCACCGCCCAACTGGCCGCGCTCGAGTCCGACCAGATCGCCGCCTTGAGCTCCAGCCAGGTGGCGGCGCTCGGCACCGCACAGATCGCCGGCCTGGGCAGCGATGACCTGAACGCGCTGACCTCGGCCCAGTTCGCCGCCTTGAGCTCGGCCCAGGTGGCCGCCATCGGCACCGCCGCCATCTCCACGCTGACCAGCGACGACCTCGTTGGACTGGGCTCGGCCGGCGTGCGCTCGCTGACCAGCGCGCAACTGGGTGCCTTGAGCACCGACAACATCCAGGCCCTGACCTCGGCGCAGGCCGCGGTCCTGAGTTCGGCCCAGGTCGCCGGCCTGAAGTCCGACCAGATCGCCGTGCTCGAATCCGACGACCTGAAGTCGCTCTCGACCGCCGCGATCCGTGCGCTGAGCACCGCCCAACTGGCCGCACTCGACTCCGACCAGATCGGCGCCTTGGGCACGGCCCAGGTCGCTTCGCTCACCACCGGCCAGATCGCCGGCCTGGGCAGCGATGACCTGAACGCTCTCACCTCCGCGCAGTTCGCCGCGCTTGGCTCGGCCCAGATCGCCGCGATCAGCACCGCCTCGATCTCGACGCTGACCAGCGACGACGTGGTCGGCCTGGGCAG